>JAGBHZ010000003.1 GCA_017935245.1 Alphaproteobacteria bacterium
AAACTATCCAACAGTTTAGAACAATCTTAATCATTCTCGCAACAAAATTTTACAAATCCTAACCTCGGTCAATGTTGCGGAAAACCTAGGTTATTCATACTCAACAGCACTCAATACAAATCTAGGGCTGGGGATTATGATTCCTCTGCTCTACCACTGAGCTACGCTGCCAAGCGACACGAATTATAACAAACTTTTTTCAGATTGCAAGTAACAATTATTATCTGATTTTATTCATGTTTACAAATATTAAGTTTTTTAATAAACTGCACTTGAACCACAGTTTAATTTGTGATATCATACGCGTTATGAAAAAAATCGTATCTATTTTATCTCTTTTATTATTTACAACGTTTGCCGCGCACGCAAACATAAATACAAATCCTTTTTTTAGTGGTTATGAAAATCAGTTTGCTTTTAACTTTGGCTTTGGCGTGAACAGTGGTTTTTTATTACCGCCACCAACACAATTCGTACCATTTAACATAATGCATGTACAATATTCACAGCCAACAACTTTTTTTCGTTTGCCGGCACGCAAATCATTGAACATCATGCAAACATTGGGACATGGTTCAAAATATGGTTGGAATTGGGATAAATATACAATTCCAATCGCAATGCTAAGTGAAGATATTATCCCGCTTTATGGTGATAATTGGTACACTTTTATTGGTTTTGGCGCCGGGTTCCAGGCCCAACAAAACAAACGTATTGGTTCTAAATTATTATTCAGTTTCAAATTGGGGGCAGGGTATAAAATTAGTGATTGTGTTGGTGTTGAATTGTTTGTGAACCATTTTTCAAATGGCAACACCGCACCGGAAAATAATTCATATGCGTTTTATGGTGCCGGTATAACATACAGTTTTTAGTAAAGAAAACGGTTGCAAAATATATTTATCAGATTATAATTTGTGTCGGAATTTATGCAGATGTTCATGTTGACGTGCCTGACAACCACCGAGTGTTCATAAGCAATCTAAAAGTTATAAGCCAGGGTGGCACCGCGCCGGAAAAAATATCCAGCGCCCCTGATGTTTTAACAGTAATTGGGTGCCGAAAAATCCAAATCTTTTTCAGTGCCCGCAAATAAAAAAGGGACCAAAATGTTATCTTTGAAATCAAAGTTCAGAACACACACGTGTGGTGAATTAAATGCAAAAAATGTCGGAGAAGTGGTAACACTGTCGGGGTGGGTTCATCGCAAGCGCGATCATGGCGCATTGTTATTCGTGGATTTGCGCGATAACTATGGAATTACACAAATTGTTTTTGATGGTGGTAATGAAGAATTAGAACGTGTGCGCCCGGAATCTGTGATTAAGGTTGTGGGTACGGTTGTTGCACGTGATGCGGCCGCGGTTAATGATAAAATCCCAACCGGCGCAATTGAAATCCAGGCACAATCGTTCGAAGTTCTGACAAATTCAGAGGTTTTACCGTTCCAAGTATTTGGTGAAGACGAAGTGGGTGAAGAATTACGCTATAAATATCGTTTCTTGGATTTGCGTCGTGAAAAATTACATAACACAATTTTGACACGTAACAAAATGATGAAATGGTTGCGTGATAAAATGTGGGATTTGGGTTTCTCGGAATTCCAGACGCCAGTTCTGACCGCATCCAGCCCAGAAGGCGCACGTGATTTTATCGTGCCATCGCGTTTGCATCATGGGAAATTCTATGCGTTGCCCCAGGCACCACAGATGTTCAAGCAATTGTTACAGGTGTCGGGTTTTGACCGCTATTTCCAGATTGCACCATGTTTCCGTGATGAAGATTTGCGCGCAGATAGATTGTTGGAATTTTATCAATTAGATTTGGAAATGTCGTTCGTTGACCTGAAAGATATTCAGGCCGTTGGTGATGAAATTATGCCAAACCTGGTTCGTGAATTTGCGCCAGATGCAAATGTTTATGCCGAAATTCCACATATCACATTTGATGATGCAATGCTAAAATATGGTTCGGATAAACCAGACTTGCGCAATCCAATTATTATCCATGATGTAACAGATGTGTTCCGTGGGTCTGAATTTGGAATATTCGCAAATGCGGTTGAAAATGGCAGTGTTGTTCGCGCCATCCCCGCACCGAACAGTGCGGATAAGCCACGTTCTTGGTTTGATAAACTGGGTGAATATGCGGTCAAAGAATTAGGCTTGGGCGGTCTGGGGTATATTGTATTTGCCGACGAAGCCAAGGGGCCGGTTGCCAAGAAATTAGATGCGGAACGCATTGCAAAACTGCGTGAAATCGCGGGTGATAATTCATCGTTGTTCTTTGTATGCGATATGGAGGAATCTGCGGCCAAGGCGGCGGGAAAGTTGCGGAATAAGTTGGGTGCGGATTTGGGGCTGGTTAACCCACGTGATTTTGCGTTCTGTTGGGTGGAATCGTTCCCGTTCTTTGAACCGGATGAAGACCGGGGTGGGGCACCAAAGTTCACACATAATCCGTTCTCGTTCCCGATGGCAACATTAGAAGAACTGGATACCAAAAATCCATTTGATATCAAGGCGGCACAATTCGATATGGTGTTAAATGGTTTGGAAATTTGCAGTGGGGGATTGCGTAACTATAACCCGGATATTATGAAGAAGTGCTTTGAAATCGCCGGTTATCCGATTGAGGCCGTTGAAAAGAATTTCAGTGGTTTGTACACTGCGTTCCAATATGGTGCGCCACCGCACGGTGGATGCGCGTTTGGTATCGACCGCCTGGTATCAGAAATCACAGGATTTGGCGACAGTGTTCGTGAAGTGGTCGCGTTCCCGGCAAATCAACGTGGACAAGACCTGCTTATGGGCAGTCCAAACGAAGTTACCGAACAGCAATTACGTGATGTTCATATTAATATTCGTAAAAAGAATTAAATATAAGTAACTTGTATAAAAAAAACAAAACCGATGGCGTAGTGTATAAACACTGTATAAGCCATCGGTTTTTTATCTGTGGTGTTGGGGTGTGAAATCGTACCTATGGGAAAATAAAAAAAAATAAATATAATTCGTCGCAGGAGATTTTATAATGCATGATTATATCGATAATTTGACAATCAATTTGCGCTTAACCCCGTATCAATCGCATGTATTAAAAGCAAACCATAAAAAATACAATATGGGACGACTGGTTAAACGGGGTGGGGTTATATATGCGCCGTATATAAATCATGGAATTTATGGACGTGTGCTAAAATTTTTATATGGGGCACGCGCGGATTTAATTGGGCAAAATAAAATACTGGTTCAAAATCGGCGAAATATAAAGTTTATGCCCCAGGGGTTTTATTGTGTGAAAATTGGCCCATATACATACTATGCCGATGCAATGGGACGTGCAATTTCACGTGAAGAGTTTTTAGATGGTATAAAAAACTAAAAACGATTATGGGTTTTTATAAATTCCCGCATGTAATCTGGGTCAAAGTTAATCATAATTTCAGATAATGAATAACGACGTGTGCCGTCGGGCATAATGTCAACCTGGATTACAGATGGAACAGGCGATGTTCCGCGTAGTGTTAAATCCAATTGAGTGTACATTTCGCCGTTTTCAATTTCTAGATTTCCAAACCCTTCAATATGTCGCATTGATATCTTTAGTGGTTCGGTTGTTATAAAATTGCCGTTTTGGTATTTTCCAATTATGCGCATTTGTTTTAATGATGTTTCACCGCCACCCAATGCACGCGCCAGGGCAAATTCTGCATTTAATTTGGTGATATCGCGCGCAGATGCATAAAATTCATCAAAAGACAAACCAACAATATAACCACCATCAAACGATAAATCCATTTCACCCGCCATGTTATACCATATGTCGTGTGCAATCTGGCCAGATGTTTTTAGGTGAATTTCAGATGTTATCATTGTGTCCCGAATATTTAGTGGCATTATGTTATTTAACAAATTTCCGTTAATTACAAACTTATTCATTTGCAGGAATATGTCGTAATTATTTTTGTCTTTTTCAATTGTTGCCAATATGTTGCCACGGTCGTTATCGGTAATAGAAAATATCTGGGCATTATCCTTTAACGAATAAACAAAATTTTTAAATTTATCGCCGTTGTATTCAACTAGGTCGGCGGATAAAGATATATTCGCGTTTATGTTAAACGGAATCATAATAGGCGTATTGGTTAAAAATTCTAGTTCTGAATAATTATCAATAAATGATTTTGATATAAATGTATTCAGATTTAACAGGGGGGTGTGCAATGTGATATTATTGCCAACAATGGAACCTGTGAATTTATGGTTTGATAATTCAATAACCAGGTCAGATATCACACCGTTGTCATATGTCCCGGATATAATATATGGCATATCGTTTATGGCACGTAAATCCAGACCGGGTAACCATGTGTGTGTAGATTTGCCGGATAATTTGAATTTTTTACCGTCAATTTGTATTTGCCACATTTTGTTGTGTGGTGTGAAATCAAGTATATTGCCACGCCATACAAAATCACCAATATCGTTGTTCATAAAATCAGGCAAAAATGGCAGGTTTATATTCATCCATCTTAATGTTTTATCGTGGGCAAATGTAAAGTGCGGTGTGATATTGTCAGGTGTTATGTTATATGTGCCGGCAACATCAGAAAATTGAAAATCTATTTTTCCATGATTGCCCAGTTTTTTTATACGATTGTTTAATATCCCGGTTTTTGGCATTTTGTTATCTGAACGTATTGTCATATCAAACGTATTATTATTAACAGATATATTACCGATTATATCGCCATATGAATATGGTGCACATTTCCAATTGTCAGGTGTGCCAGAAAACATGCATGTTGATGGACGACCATCAAATGGCATTGTAATTAATACATTATGTGCACCCGTTGAATCAATTGTACCACCGGTTGCGGCAATATCATCGGCAACAATATTGGTAATATTTAGTGCGTCGTTTGTCGCAGATGCATTTATACGAAGGTGTTTGAATTCATGGTTTAGAAACTTTAATTTTCCATAAAAATCCATATCGTATTTTGTTTCATGTAACATTTTTCCGGGATGTAACAGAAATGAAAAATCATAGTCCAGGTCATTTGATTTTAATTCGATAATACGATTCCCGTTTGGTAATATTTCAATGTTACCGGTTATTTTATCGGTCTGGATATTTGTGTATTTAAATCCAGTGCCACCGTTCCATTCAAAATTCATAGATATGTTCACAGTGTCGGTAATTTTTGGTTCGGGAATATCCAGCCACCCATTAATATCATTTGTTGTAAATGACATATGACCGCGAATTGTGCCGTTGTCAAAAAATTGACCAGTGATATCCAGGTTATTATTCTTGTTCGTTATGTGAAATGTGTCCCCAGAAAATTCAACATCGTATTTGTGGTTTGGACTGCGAACAATGCCATGGAATTTATTATTAATCATTTCTGCACTGATTATATGAAATGGGCGCCCCATAAACATTATGTTGGAATCATATATATTTATGTCGTGATTAAATACCGCCGGTGCCAATTTATCAATCGTAATGTCGGCATCGTATATTGTAACCACCGGTTCTATTTCAGGATTTTTTGGATTAAAGAATGTTTTGAACGGAACAGAAAACATAACCGCGCCAATTGATGCCGTTGGTACGACAACATCATGTGCAACAATTGTTGCACCGGACAGAAGACTGAAATGAATACTGCCATTTAATTTGGCGGGAACATTTGTTTGTTCAAACACCGCCGCTTCAATCATGGGTTTGAAACGGTTTAACGTTATTATAGATGGTAAAATAATAATAGACAGAACCAAGGCCGCAAAAATCGATACCAGCGACCATATAATTCTGCGTTTATATCTGGGTTTTAATGCCATTCTCTCGTCCCCTTGTATTTTGATTATAATGGATTATACTAAATGTTGTGAACAAAAAAATATTTAATCTTGAAAGTAATTACAAACCAATGGGCGATCAACCGGTCGCAATATCGGAATTGGTATCTGGCGTCAATGATGGTCGCCGGTCCCAGGTGTTGTTGGGGGTAACCGGTTCAGGCAAGACGTTCACAATGGCAAATGTTATTGCAGAGTTAGGACGCCCCGCATTAATTATGGCGCCAAATAAAATTCTGGCGGCGCAATTATATACAGAAATGAAATCGTTCTTTCCAAATAATCATGTGGAATATTTTGTTTCGTACTATGATTATTATCAGCCAGAAGCATATATGCCAACAACCGATACCTATATTGATAAAGATGCGTCGATTAATGAACAACTGGACCGTATGCGGCACAGTGCAACACGCGCCATGCTGGAAGAACGTGATGTTATTGTTGTGTCCAGTGTATCATCAATTTATGGTATGGGGTCACCCGAACAATATGCGGGTATGAAATTAGTTTTGCGTGTTGGGGATAATATTTCAATGCGTGATGTAATGCATGCGCTGGTTGATATTCAATATAAACGCAATGATACCGCATTTGAACGTGGGGAATTTCGGGTGCGTGGGGATACACTGGATTTATTCCCGGCACACGCCCAAGACAGGGCGTGGAAATTATCGTTCTTTGGTGATGAAATCGAAGAAATTTGGGAATTTGATACGTTAACAGGCGCAAAGTTACAGCGTATGGACCGGATTGCGGTTTATCCAAATACGCACTATGCCACACCAATGCCCAGTGTGTTACAGGCAATTGGCGAGATTAAAAAAGACTTGAAGGAACGTCTGGATTATTTTCATGAAAATATGAAGTATATCGAAGAACAACGTCTGCGGGAACGTGTGAATTTTGATATCGAAATGATGGAAAGTACGGGAACATGTCGTGGGGTGGAAAATTATTCACGATATTTGTCGGGACGGGCGCCCGGGCAACCGCCACCAACATTGTTTGAATATTTACCAAAAGATGCAATTTTATTTATTGATGAAAGTCATGTTACAGTTCCGCAAATTGGCGCGATGAGTCGTGGGGATCGTGCTCGCAAAGAAACACTGTCCCAATATGGTTTTCGTTTGCCGGCATGTGTTGATAACCGACCATTGACGTTTGAAGAGTGGGACATGCTGCGTCCGCAAACAATTTTTGTGTCGGCAACACCGGCGCAATGGGAACTGGAACAATCGGGGGGAATTGTTTCAGAACAGGTTATTCGGCCCACCGGTTTGTTGGACCCGGTATGTGATGTTCGACCAACCCAGCACCAGGTTGATGATTTATTAGAACAAATTAAATTAACATCGGGACGGGTGTTGGTTACAACACTGACCAAAAAAATGGCAGAGCAATTAACCGACTATTTGAACGAAAATGGGGTTCGGGCCAAATATCTGCACAGTGATATTGAAACACTGGAACGTATTGAATTGTTGCGTGATTTGCGATTGGGAAAATTTGATGTCTTGGTTGGAATTAATTTATTGCGCGAAGGGCTGGATGTGCCCGAATGCGAATTGGTTGCGATTATGGATGCAGATAAAGAAGGTTTCTTGCGTTCGACACGTTCACTGATTCAGACAATTGGACGTGCGGCGCGCAATGCAAATGGGCGGGTGATTCTGTATGCGGATAAAATTACAGATTCTATGAAATTTGCGCTGGATGAAACATCGCGACGTCGCGCAAAGCAGATGGCATATAATGCGGAACATGGTATTGTTCCAAAAACAGTTACCAAGGCCGTATTTGCAGAGGTTGGTGAAAAACAGGAAAAGACAGATAAATCACGCCGTTTTGTTTATGATAAATCAGGCGGGGTTATGGATGCAGATTCGCTGCGCAAAGAAATTGCAAAGTTAAATAAAAAAATGCGCAGTGCGGCCGAAGACCTGGAATTTGAATTGGCGGCGGAAATTCGCGATGCAATTCATAAATTAGAAGACGATTTATTATTGGTGGAATAAGATGAAAGAGTATTTTTTAAACAATATAGATGAAACACGCGCATGGGCACGAGATTTTGCGGGGACATTAACTGCGCCGTGTGTGGTTGCATTGCATGGGGATTTAGGTATGGGAAAATCTGAAATCGCACGCACGATAATTCAAACACTGCGCGGGGCGGACACCGTTGTCCCCAGTCCCACTTTTACAATCGTGCAATCGTATGATGGAATATCACATTTTGATTTATATCGGGTCGAAGATGCGTCAGAATTAGTGGAAATCGGATTAGACCATGCAATCGCAAACGATATCACATTAATCGAGTGGCCCGAAATCGCAGAACATATGTTACCAAAAAATACAATTCATATCTTTATAACACAACATAATGATGGGCGAAAAATAGTTATTGGGTAAATGTTATGAATACGTACCTGTGGTGGGGTGGGGCGGTTTAGTGTATTATTTATATGTGGATTTCAGTGATTCTGGGCGTGTATGCGCATGGGTTTCTGAGGTTCCGAAACCACATCCCTAAATAAAAATCCCGGCATCGCCGGGATTTTTTATTTCTGCATTTGTTTTATTGGTGGAAAACAATCGCCACCAGATTTTGGACAGCATGCAAATGTTAAATTACCAAGGTCTTTGAATACTTCGTCATTACAGCAGCCGTATTTGTTGGGTGCACTGCCATCGGCGCACAGGCCATTGTTTATATTTTCAATGCGTTGTTCATCGGTTAATTCGGGAACCGGTTCAGTATCGGATTCAACCGAAACCTTAATCGGGGGGAAACAATCGCCACCCGTTTCAGGACAACAATTAAATCCCAGTTCCCCCATGTCCATATAAATTTCGCCCGGACAACATCCGTTTTCGTCGGGTGTTTCGCATGTGTTGTCCACCGGTTCGGTGTCATTAACAGGATTTTGTTCGGTGGCAGTGTCTGTGTTTTCAGATGTTTTTATCTGTGTACGTGATTTTGCAATCGATCGTGATGAACGGACGCCGGCGCGTTTTGTGCAATTTGTGCGTTGCATCTTCTTTAATTCTTCGATTTGTTTAGTTGTGTCAGCGTCGGGTGATTCAATTGCCGATAATTCCGCAATTTCGGCCGCAATTTCATCACAAGATTTACGTTCAGAAACCGATGCGCCATCGGTCGCAAATGCAGCGGTTGCAAAACCCGCGACAAGTGAAAAAATAGCCAATTTGTATGTTTTCATATTACTGCCTGTTTATTATTTTTTTAACCGACAGAATAAAATCAATTGTCGGATTGGTTAGTTCTTTTGCCATTTCAAAGATTTCTTCGGCGGCGGCCTGCATGTTCAGGCGTTTATAGGTTTCTACAACCTCTATCGTGTCTTGCTGATTAAACTCGTCATCCGACAGGGCGCGTGCGATTTCCAATTCTTGCTTTGCCAGGTCATAATATTTTTGATGGTTTTCCGGGCAACCTCGTTCCGACAGATTTGCATAAATTTTTGCGCGTTCGATACGGTCATCTTGGGTTGCAAACTTATCACCGTTTGGCAGACGTACCAATAATGATTCTTCGATTATTGTGCATGTTTGGGTTGTATCTGGTGTTTGTGGTTCCGATTTTGGTGTGCTTGATGCATCGGACGCATGGGCGGGTTTAAAACCGCTGCTTGAATTGCCGCCAATGCCAACCCCAACCATTACGCCACATATAAATAGCATGATAAGTGCGAACCATCCCCAAAAACGCTGCTTGCGCGAATATACGACGCGATATTGTTTTTTTGTGGACTTGGGATTATTGTTTTTCATTTTTTTCTCTCTCGTTCTCTCGCATTTATTATACCACAATTCCATCGCGAATTGTAATTATTTTATCAGCCCGCTGGGCCAGGGTCATGTCGTGGGTTACAAATAACATTGCCATTTTGTTTTTGCGTACCAAATCCAGTAACAGATCAAACACAGTCATTGCATGGTTCGGATCCAGGTTTCCCGTTGGTTCGTCCGCCAATAAAATGTCAGGATTATTTGCCAATGCGCGTGCGACGGCGGTGCGCTGTTGTTCGCCACCCGACATTTGCCCAGGCAGGTGGCCGGCGCGATGTGCAACATTTGCCGCGCGTAATAATTTTAATGCGCGCGCACGTGCGTCAATTTCGGATACGTCGTTTGCCAGCATTGGTAGCATCACATTTTCAAGTGCCGTAAAATCAGACAGTAGGTTGTGCTTCTGGTATACAAAGCCGATTTTTTTGCGACGGATTTGCGTGCGCATATCTTCGTCCATTTTCTGGACAGATGCGCCGGATATCATAATGCTGCCTGATGTTGGTCGGTCCAGCAGGCCCACGCATTGCAATAATGTTGATTTGCCAGAACCAGACGCGCCAACTAATGCGATAATCTCGCCCCGGTGCAGGTCAAATCCGCCACCACGCAAAATGTGCAGGGGCTGACCACCTTCGATAAAAGTTTTTTTAATATCGCGTACCGACATAACGATGTCGTCGGTTTTTATTTTTGATAAAGAATTTAATATACTGGTCATTTATTCGTTCCTTAAAACCTCTACTGGGTCGGTGTTGGCGGCTTTCCATGCGGGGTACAGGGTCGCCAAAAATGATAACGTAATCGCCAAAATTGCAATGCCGGCAACACTGGTTAATTCCAGTTTTGATGGTAATTCAGACAGGTAATATAATTCGGCCGGAAATAAATCACGCCCGGTTAACATCTGAATAAACTGGCGTATGGGTTCGATATAAATCGCAATCAGTACACCAAATATCGTGCCGAAAAATGTACCAATCACACCGATTGATGTTCCCGACAGGATAAATATCCGCATCATTGATTTACGCGATACACCAAATGTGCGCAAGACAGCGATGTCTTTATTTTTATCTTTGACCAACATAACCAGGGACGAGATTATATTAAATGCCGCCACAATCACAATCAGCATCAATATCAAAAACATAACATTAGATTCAACCTGAAGCGCGCCAACAAATCCGCGATTTAATTCGCGCCAATCACGTACAACAAATCCGTCTGGTAATAATTCTAGCAATGATTGTTGGACGGCGGTTGTGTCTTCGGGGTCTTTTAAGAATATATCAATATGTGTTACCGCGTTGCCGATATTTAAATACTTTTGTGCGGTTTCCAAAGGCATAAATATATATCCAGAATCATATTCATACATTCCCATAAAGAAAGACGACATTACCGGATATGACATAATGCGTGGCATGGAACCAAACGGTGTTGGTGTTGCGGCATTGGCCGATACCAATGAAATATTGTCCCCCATTGTTACACGCAGGGCCCGTGTCAGGGACGCACCCGCGACCAATTCGCCGTCACGAATCCCATCCAATGGTTTGCCATAAATGCGTGTGCCGGAATTTGTTTTTTTCTGTAAATCATCCATACGAATACCACGTATCATGGCGCCCGTATTGTTGCCACCGGCGGTGGCCATAACCTGGCCTTCGGCGATGGGGACGATTGATGTGGCGTGGGTTGAAACAACCTTGTTTTGTTTCATTTTATCAATCAGGAAATCAAAATCGGATATTGCGCCATCTTGGTGATACACCACAACGTGGCCGTTCATTCCAATAATGCGCCCCAATAATGTGTCGTGAAACCCACCCATAACCGACATCACAACAATCAATGTTGCAACGCCCAGCATAATACCAATTAATGAAACCCATGATATCACAGAACCAAAACCGCGACGTTTCGCGCCCAGATATCTAAATGCTATTTTTCGTTCCAGTTTTGAAAACATTTCTAGTATTACCTTTATTCACTTAAAAATGCGCGCAGGGCGTCGCCCGCCAATGGTGTTAATGCGTCGTTTGGTATTTTAGCCGCGTCCACAATTGATATTAACCGCGGCGACATAAATACAACCAATTCTGCAAATGGGCTGATTAAGGTTTCAGGGGTCGTTACAAAAGAGTGCGTTGGAATACCAACAATTACATAGTTGTCCCCAACGCTGGATGGCACGTCAAACGATGACAGTTCACCATTGCTGGTGCGCAGAACGATTTTTGCGTCGATTTTATCGCGGCCCGCATAATCGCCATAGGTGGCCGTTGCGCCAATTATCAGGTCTGTTTCCAGGCGTTCTTCTTTGCTGCATTGGCCGATATCAAATCGGGATTGCCATCCGTTTGGAATTACAAATTGACCCTGGGATATTAAAACAACGTTTGCCTGTTGCGACAGGAATTCTTGTAATGTTTTTGTGTTTATTTCCGAACTGGTAACAAGGGTGCGCCCAACAACACCGGGAATTGACATCTTGATATTCTTGTCGCCAAATGCCGGCAACAGGTTCATCCAAATAATTGGATTGTCGGTGCGTGGATATACACGATATACATCAACGTCCCATCCAATCATATATTTCTTGGATGCAATGTCAGATATGATTTTTGCAACTTCGCGCTCGGTCTGATAGTTGCCTTCGAATACAACGGTTTTATCATCCCAATTGACAATCAGGTTGCGCATGTTGGCACCATGCATTGCGTCCAGTAATGCCATGATAATACTTTCGTTTTTTGGCATGTTGATAAGCCATTTTCCACGATGAGTTAGGTGAATTTCACCAACCGCTTCGTCATATGAATAATATGCGTGGCCCATTTTGGCCATCAATTCAACCGCATCAGACAGTGCGCCCGATGTTATTGTGCCGGTTATGCGTTCAATCATTTCGCCATCTTCAACAACGGATATGTCGGTCCCGTCAAGTAATTTGTCCAATGCCTGTTTCACAGTCAGTTTTTTAAATTCATAATCAGAAACCTGTAAATCGGGCAGGGGGTCCCCCGTTTCCAGGCGAATTATTTCAATTTTTTCTTCGGGAACAATGGAAACAATATTCTGGTTGTTCCAATCGACGCTGCATCGTTTTGGTAAATCAATTGAAAAACGACGGGCCGTGTCGGTGGTTAATGCCGCCTTCTTAGGAAAAATTGGAACAGAATTTTCGTTGATAACCAATGTGTCAACAACAGTTATATTGTCATACATGGGTTCTGGGGTCTGGTTTTTTGATGCACATGCCGACACGGCAAACACGGCAATTATTCCCAATATTGTTGGTTTAAAATATCGTGTGATGATGTTCATGTGTTTTCTCCCTGGTATAGTATATCTTACTAAATATTCATTAATTTTTCAAATTCAGATAATGTCATTTCGTGTATTGGTTTCTGGGTTGGGGTGGTTAAATCACGTACATGTTCAAACTGTTTATTAAAACGTTCGATTACTGATTTGATTTCAGGTGATAATTGTATCCCAGATTGGGTCAAGCGGCGACCGTATTCAACAACAAATTCTAAAACGTCCGCCGCATAGAAACGACCAACATAATTTTCAATGGCGATGCCACCCTTTTGAACACAGATGGCCGACATTAACATAGCGGTTTGATTGTAATAGTTTGCCAGTTTAATAAATGTTTGAACAGACAATGCCATGTATGAATTCCTTTACTGTTTCATGTCTATTATAAAAACTATTGCCCCATAAACGCAAATAAATTATAATAGAATCATGAGAATAAAATTCCTGGGGGTTTTTTTTGTGATTTTTATGCTGGGGGGATGTGCGTCGCCAAACCGGGGCAGTATTGATGATGCAACAATACTAAACTGGGAAAACGAGGCCGTTACCACAGAACAATTTGTGCGGGATCATAAATCGTGCCTGGGGATTAATAAGCCAGATTATCTGCCGCGGTCAAGAATTGCAAAACTGTTGTCGCCAAATCAAAGTGGCTTGATGCCGGATTGGGACGGACTGTGGGTTACGTTTCAGTCAAATGAATACAAAGATGTTGGACAGCGCGCATTGCTGTCGGTTCCACGTAATCAATCGTCAAAAACCGTTGGGGCCTATCGCAGATGCATGTTTCGGCGGGGATATCTGTTGCGGGCAATGTAAAATCAAAGTTCAAAGTGCAAATAATGCTGTGCGTCATCGGTGCATACAATAATTGAAAATTGAACTCTGAACTTTGAACTTTTGTGTTTTTTATGATATAGTGTCAGTTATGAAACGTTCAATCTGGTTTTGGTTATGTTTTGTTGTCGCAATCGTGATGGCGATTTATTTCGCAACCCGTATCATAATGGTTGGGATGGGGCGTGGAAAACTGGCCATGGTTAACAATGTTTCAATCGTTACAGATTCACGGGATGCAGATATGGACGCAATGCGTGCGGCGGTGGGGGGACTGGTCCGTAATAGTTACAAGGTTGATTTAGATGCGCTGAACGCGCGAATTGGTGCGGTGCCGGGGGTGAAAAAATCGGCGGTGCGTCGGTTACCAAATGGTAATCTGGCCGTGCGGGCCGATATGTATCGGGCCGTTGCACAGTGGTCGGATGGCGAGAATTTCTTTCCTTTGTCGGCCGATGGTACGGTCGTGAACAGCCCCAGTGATGTACGTGATCCGGGTGCGGTTGTATTCGTTGGGACAATCCCAGATGATATATCGGATATAACGGCGGCCGCACGAAATATGGTGGCGGATGTCGCGTATTTACAATGGATTGAAAATCGTCGTTGGGATTTGGTAACGGTTGATGGTATAACAATTATGTTGCCGGAACAAAACCCTGTTCAGGCAATTAGTACGTTAATTGCGCTGGATCGTGCGCATAATTTGCTGGGGAAAAAAATTACGGTGATTGATATGCGTGATGATGCGCGCATATTGGTTAAATAATTACGTATGCGGATTTGTAAAACATGAATATGTTTGATTCTTGTTTTTTGTGTCTGGATATTGGCACGTCGGGTGTGCGGGGTATTGCGCATCATGTAAAGTCGGGGCACAGGGCAAAATCTGCGGTGTTTTCTGTGGACAGTTATGATACAATTTTTGCAATTAAATCTGTTATTAATGAATTGGAACATCAAATTGGAAGAAATTTAGATTCTGCGTATATAACTGGAAATTTTGGGCCGTCGGTGTATAAAGCCGTGATGAAAAGTACCACATGGAACGGGGAACATAAAATTGTAAATTCAGATATAAAAAATCTGATTTCGCAAATTGTGCCACCCGATGAATTTCAACCAATTCATATCGTGCCATTGGCGTACAGTCGGCCCGGCGCGCGGGATATGCGAAATCCGGTTGGTGCCGTGGATCGCCAATTGGCGGCGGTGTTTGGTACGATTTTTTATAGGCATGATAGATTAGATAATGTTTATTCTTTGATGCGACATGCATATATTCAGCCAAATGCGTTCTTTGACCCGCAATATTTACAAAATGCGGTGTTTAGAAAACATAAGCAAAATACAATGTTTATTGATTTTGGGGCGGAATTTACATCGGCGTCAATTTGGACAGATAGGGGGCCGGTGTGGCATGTGAAAATTCCAATTGGGGGAACAAAAATTACAACCGATATATCAGAAACACTGGGGGTGGATTTTGACGCGGCCGAACGTATAAAACGTGCCGTTGCAGATTTAATACCAAAAGAAATGGATAGATTTACGCCGGCAGATACCGCGTATGGTTTTTCGCGTGGTGATGTTAATGATATCATATTGCCAATAATGATTGATGTAATTGGACAAATTCGAGATGGTGGAAGTGTCGCAATTGAAAAATATAGGCCCACGCGGATTGTTATTACCGGGGGTGGTGCCGAAATGGGCGGTGTGCGCGATTTAATTGAAAATACGTTTGCAGTCCCAACCGAGATGATGCAGGCCGATGCATCGGTACGGGCATTGTCTGAATATGTATGGGAATTGTTTGCCGATAAACGTAATGCGTATCGTGCGCGACATGATAAAATCTATGGGATTGTTGATTCTGTAACGGGATTGTTTCGGCCAAAGAAAAAGAAACAAAAATCAAGATTTGTTCCAATTTTACCAAGTACGCTGTGTTTCAATATGACGCGTCCAGAAACATATTCGATGTTTAAATCGGGCGGTATTTCGATGATTCATGTCGATATTATGGATGGCTTTTATGTTGATAAAGTATCAGGGGGAATAAAACTAATTAAATTTATTAATTCGCATACAGATGCACACTTGCACGTGCATTTAATGACCGAAAGTCCAAATGTATGGGCGGCGGATGCAATTGCCGCCGGGGCCGATACGGTTATTTTATCGACCAATACATCGGGTGTGCGGGATGCCGTGCGAACGGTGCGGGCGGCGGGAAAACGTGTGGGAATTGCGCTAAATCCAGATTCATCGGTTTCGTTGTTAAAAGATATATTGCGCGACCTGGACGAAGTGATGATTATGACCGTTGCGCCCGGTGCGGCGGGCCAAGATTTTAGGCCAGATTGTTTGCATAAAATATCTGTGTTGGCGGCGACGCGTAAAAAGTACGGATTAAAATTCTTGATATCGGTTGATGGTGGAATAAATGACAAGACGGCCCAGATGTGCTGGGATGCGGGGGCGGATTTGTTGGTTAGTGGCTCTTATTTAGCAAACAGTCCCGATTTCCCATTGGCGGTGCAAAGTTTGTTAAAACATGAATAAATAAACACTTGATTTTATGTCTAGATAATATATAATCGTAAAGCTTTGAATTTGTTGCGGGCATAGTACAAAGGCTAGTATGCAAGCCTTCCAAGCTTGAAATGCGGGTTCGATTCCCGCTGCCCGCACCAAAAAACATTTTATATGTTTTTTGGACAGATTGGGCGTGCGCCGGAGTTGGAGAGCCGGGGCAGACTGTAAATCTGTTGGCTTAAGCCTGAGCTGGTTCGAATCCAGCCACTCCCACCAGAAATAAAATCACCCCATTCGGGGTGGTTTTATTTTTGGTGAATGTGGTTCATGGATTTAAACCACGCAATCATAAGATTGCCGGTTCGACAATGAGTAAGCGAGAACAAGCAGTGCGCAGTTCGAGTGCTAACGAATGCCCCGCAGGACATTTGTCCGAGGGAATCAGCCACTCCCACCATTAAAATACCCCACATTGTGTGGGTTTTTTGTTAAAACATACGTACGATTTCAAGCATTGCCTGGTGCATGTGGTGGGTGTATGTCGGGATGTTGGAATCTTGGTATGCGTATGTGTAACTGAATGCGGGAATAAAGTTATAAAGGTTTATATAACTGTTATAAATTCGGGTGTAAATTTGGTATGTGTTGTCGCGTCTGGTGGCGTGATGAAATGTGTTGTCCAGGATAAATGTGCCAGATGTATGGTATGTGTTATGTGAATACATGGCGTTTATATAGAAATTAAATCCATATGGAATCTTGTAAAAATATCCAATCGCAATGCGGCCTGTGTCAAACCCCAGGGCGGAAAGGCTTGTGTCATTATGTGATATGGCGGCGGTAAATGAAATAAAACTGTGATTGGTCAGGTAATATTTTGGGTGCACATAGAATGTCCAATCAAATCCAGACAGAATATCGTTTATTTTTTCGCTATGATAATGGTTCCTTTGAATATCCAGGGCGATGTTTGTAAATAATCTGGATGGAAATTGCAGTGTGCCACCAATGCGCGCGCCATACGTTGTATTGTAAAGGTGATTGTTATAAAAGCGGGTGCCAAAAGATGGCTGGATATAAACATCACCGTGGGAAAATATATATCGTGGGCCGATGGCAAATCGGGCGGAATAATCCGTCGGAATATCGTTTGATGTGTTTAAAATTGCGCCACCAAATGTTGTGCGTAAGCCAAAGTTTTTATATATATTTGTGTAATAATTTACTGCGCCATTTATGTTTAGGCCAAATCCAGATAAATCTGGTTCTAGTTCGGAACAAGCGGGCCCAGATGGGGTTTGTATACATTCATGGCGATTGGATGGGGCGAAATTAATACTGCTGTCGGGGATGGTGCCGATGCCAAATTCAATATCCCATTTTTTTAATCGACGAATATCTGACAGGTATTTATTTATATCGTTGGGTGCGTCGCATTGTGCGGTGGCAAATTCAAAATTGTATTGCGCGGCGGAATATTGATTTGTGTCGAAATATAGTTTTGCTAATTCATATCGTGCATCCAAATTGGATGGATTTTTGCGAACGGTATCAATATATGATGTGAGACTATCGGATGCACAAACATTGTGTGAAAAAATTGCAAAAATACAAAAAATCAAACATATGTTTCGCATATCTTGCCCATTGTATCGGGGGACAAGATATATCGCAAAAGGATGTTATTCTTCGATTTCTATTTCATCGATGTATGAACGGTTAACAGATTCCAATTTTATCGGTGTGAATTCAGATACGGTTATGGGGTCGCGGTCATCTTCGGGTAAAATTGTTATCGCGTCGGTGCGGGATACTGGGGCGGTGTGCGTGATATTGGCACCATATGTTTTTGATTTATATTTTTCCAAAAATCGTTCAGGAATACGGATATAGTTATTAGGATTAATACCAGTTGATTCAATATCCATTGATGGGGCGGGGACAATGTGTCGCTGTTCAATATTATATACGGGTTTTATAAAGTTTATTGGGGCCGAACGAACATCAGATGTTGTGCCATCGCCATTGATTTTTACAATACGCAATCCGCGTTCATTGTCGCCGGTTGGCTTTAATCTGAACAGGCCGTCTGTACCGACATAACCACTGGGGTCCAGCAGGTATGATGCATCAGATTTATCGGAATAAATCATGCCGATTGCCATGTTTGTGGCGTCATATCCAATTGTTGCCAGGCGATTTGGTGTCGCGCCAGATATTGTTTCATATAAAATGGCAAAATTGTCATCAATTGCCGGTAATACCGCGTATTTTGCCCCAGTCATTGTTATGTCAGATGTGATGTCTGTGCCATCCCACATGGCGGTGCCATAATATGATGCATCACGTGAATTTACGCCAAAGTATCTTAGAAATGATGCCAGTTTTTTTGTGTCGTCTGCGTTCCCCAGGAATAATATCGCATTGTATGGCAGTTTGCCCAGGGTGTCGGTGCGGGAAATCTTTTCAAGTTGGGCGTTAAGATTAGAATATTCCAAAGCCGTCAGGCGTTCATTTGTTAATATGTCCCCCAATATTTCACGGGCACGGTTGTTTGCCGCGGTGCGTGATGCGTTTAATGATGCCTTTTGTGATGTGTCTTTGATAGAATTGGCATCGCCGGCGGTGTAATAAAATATACCGCGCAGGCTAACGTTATTTATTGAGGCCGCATTTTTTGCCGTGCCCGCCATAAGGTGGCCAGACTGATTATCAGGGGCCAAAATGATAAAGCCGTTCACATTATCGTCGCGCATTTGTTTTACGATTGTTTCAACACTGTTTGTGGGCATTAATGCCATGGTTATAACGCCATTGCCGACCGCCGTTGCGTCGGATGTAAATGTTAATGCGGGGGTGTTTGTTGGTTTCGTATCACGTAAAATTCGTGCGTTGTCTGCAAATAATGGGCCAATGATTATTTCGGGATTTGTGGATAATGCACCAGTGATTGCGTCGGTTGGATTTGTGGCGGTGTCATAAAACGATACATACAGGTTTGGGCGATTTTGTTGTAACACGGCGGTTTCAACCGATGTGCGAATCGTTTTGCCAATTTCACCATTTGGCCCAGATGTTGGCAGTAATACCGCCATACGCCGTATGTCATTTTCATCGTATTGGTGTGTGCCATATTCATCGGCGGGGCGACCATACTGCATCGCGGTTGGTGTGCCGACCGTTGTGGCATCATAACCATCAAACCAATCAATCGTGTCAGATGTCGTTGGTGCACACCCAGACAGTATGGCAATCAATCCGAAAATCTTAAAAAATGTATTCATATGCATTGAAATATCCATTTATTTTTGTATTATTTTACTATAAAAGGATTTCTAATGCAATCAGGGCTTTATATTGTTGGCACACCAATCGGAAATTTATCAGATATGTCGCCACGTGCAATCGATGTTTTGCGCAGTGTGGATTTAATCGCGGCCGAAGATACACGGGTGTTTGGGAAACTGGCCATGCATTTTGATATAAAAACACCACGTGTGTCATGTCATGAATATAATGAACGTGATGTTGTTGATGGATTGATTCAAAAAATTCAGGGTGGACAATCGATTGCAGTTGTATCTGATGCGGGAATGCCGGGGATAAGTGATCCGGGATTTCGTATTGTGCGTGCGGCACGCGCGGCGGGTGTGGATGTGTTTGTTGTGCCGGGGGCAACCGCGGTAATTAGTGCACTGGTATTATCTGGGTTCCCAACAGACAGATTTACGTTCTGTGGTTTCGTGGACGAAAAGAAATTACGTGATGATAATAAAATACGTCATACAATTGTGTACTATGAAAGTCCAAATCGTATCATGAAAACAATTGCAGAATTTGCGCGTGTTATGCCCGAACGACAAATTGCAATTGTGCGTGAAATTACCAAGATTCATGAACAGGTCATAATTGGATATCCCGCAGATTTAATGCGTATAGAGCCGCCACGTGGGGAAATTGTTATTGTGGTGGCGCCGGCGCCAGATAAAAAAATGTCTGATGATGAAATTTCTGAAATTGTAAATGATATTGTTGGGGGGCGTACAAAAAGTGCCGCCGCAGAACTGGCCGCGCGCAGTGGTATTTCAAAAAAAGAAGCGTACAAGCGTTTATTGGAACAAGGGGGGGCAAATGATTAAATTTGTTGGCAGTTTTGAAACCGTTAAATCTTTGCCACGGACGCAATTTGCAGAATATGCATTTATCGGGCGCAGTAATGTTGGTAAATCGTCCCTGATTAATGCGGTTGTTGGGACGCCAATTGCACGTACGTCAAATACGCCCGGACGTACACAAAGTATTAACATGTTTAATCTTGATGATCGGGTTATGATTGTTGATTTGCCGGGATATGGTTATGCACGTGTGTCACGTGCGGATGCGATGCGGTGGCTGCAACGATTAGAAGAATATTTGTTAACACGTCGGCAATTAAAGCGGTTGTTTATTTTAATCGATTCGCGAATTGGTGTGCGGGATTCTGATTTGGATTTAATGGATTTCTGTGATGCAAATGCAATCAGTTATCAGATTGTTTATACAAAAAAAGATAAAAAAGTGCGTGAAGCAAATCAATTGGAAATAAAGCACACAGATCATGGGGCAATGGTGCCAGAAATCCTGGAAACATCGGCCGAAAAAAAATCTGGGTTGGAACCAATAAGGGCGATAATTGGTATCAAATAAAAATGTTTTTTGTGCGACAAATCCGGCAAAGATGATTGATGCACTGTTTCAGATTTTGGATGCATCAGGGGTGGATTTGCGCTATATGTTGATTTTCCTGCCCAGTCGTCGTGCAGTGCGAACCGTTGAAATGGCGTTGGTAAAACGGTTGGGGCGGGCGGTTTTGTTGCCGCATTTGGTGGCCCTGGGCGAAGGGGTGGATGACCCAGAATTTATCGATGATGTTGATGGGGTGGATGTTATTACAAATCTGGAACGGGTGGCGGTTATTGCGCGGTTGCTCGCCGCGGATGCGGATATAAAAAACCTGGGGATGGCATTGCCAATCGCGCGCGATTTGGTGCGTATGCAGGATTATATGGAAAACGAAGGGGTTAATGCCAGTGATATAGACTGGGGGGCATTGGTGGATGATAAATATGCAAATCATTTCCAGGCCAAGGCAAAAATGCTAAATATAATGTCGCGGGTGATGGATGAATTTGGCGCGGGACGCGTAACCCAGACACAAAAAAGAAATGATGATATTCGGGCGTGGTGTGGGGTGCTGGATAAATATAAATTGGTTATTGTGTGTGGTTCCACCGCCAGTGTGCCTGCAACCGCAGATTTAATGGTGGCGGTCGCACAACGGGCGTATGGACGAATTATTTTGTCGGGTAAAATAGATGGAAGAAAAGAAGATTTTGAACTGAATACAAATCCGTATAATGCAGAACAAAAATTCTTGGCGCGGATTGGATGTGATGTGGCGGATGTTGTTCCAATTGATGTTGGGGGGTCGGTAATTGATTTCCTGAATTTTTGTTTTGGTAATAATCCAGATGATTATGCGGGGGATAAAAATTTATCACACTGTCATTTAATAGACGCACCAAGCGAGGCCGCCGAAGCCGCCGCCGTCGCAGAAATTGCCGCACGTGGCATTGCACAGAACAAGTCTGTGTTGGTTATAACACCCGATGCCGCCGCAAACCAACGAATTGGTGCCGCACTGGGGGCGCGAAATATCACAGCAGATTTTTCAGGGGGCATATCGGCAACAATGACATGTGTGGGGCGGGCAATACTGAATTTACTTGATGCATGGATAGAAGGTGCCACAGATGTTTTTGATAAAATATATGTAAAAAATAATAAAAACCTGTTTGCGACAATCACAGAAATTGTAAAGGTTTACTATCCAGATTTTGCACCGCAATTTGTTATTGATGATGATGTGTCTGTTATGGTGTGGGGCGCAATTCGTAATTTGTCAGACGCATGTAATGCGGCGGGAATTGAATTGTCGGTGCATGATGCACGGGCATTTATCGCAGATGTTTTGTCCGGTGTGTCGGTGCGAAATACACCAAATGCAGATGCGTGTGTGTCGGTAATTGGTACAATTGAATCACGTATGCAAACCGCAGATATTGTAATCTTAACAGGATTGAACGAAGGGATGTTTCCCGCACGGGGATATGAAAATGCGTGGCTGCCACGGCGAATTGCGGAACAAATTGGTTTGCCATCGGCCGACAGAAAGGTGTCATTACAGGCACTGGATTTTATGAATTTGTCATGTGGTCCCCAGGTCTATTGGACGCGCAGTCGTGTGTCGGGTGGTGTTCAAACAATGCAATCGCGATTTTTGTCCCGCTTAAATGCGCGACGTGCTATATTTGATACGGCGGTTGGTGTGGATGTTTTGAATTGTGTAAATATGCGTGATGCGCCCGTGGCGGATGGGTTGGATTATTCGCCGCCGGTTGCGCCGGCCGATTGGTCAGATGTCTATGTAACAGAATTAGAACATTTGATACATAATCCGTATTCTTTCTATGTTCGGCATATTTTAAAGTTGCGTGTGTTAGACGATTGGTGGATGGGGGTTGATGCACGGGCGTTTGGAAACCTGGTCCATGATGTGATAAAAGACGCAAATGATTTAAATCCAAATAGATTAATTGCAGAAATGGATATGCGGGCGCGCGGATTGTTGGGGACGGGTGGGGTGTTGTATCATTTTTGGTACAAGCGTTTTGTGGAAATTGCACCGATAATTTCAGATGTGTTATCAAAAATTCCAAATCAATATCGCGAAATTGGGGGACATGTAAAAATACCTGTTGGTAAATCGTATCGTACGGTGCGGGCGCGGGCAGATATGGTTTGGAATGATGGGGTTATGGATTTTAAGACCGGTACACCACCGAATCGATCCCAACTGATGGCGGGTAATATGCCCCAGTTGCCAATCGAAGCATTGATTTTACAATCGGGGGGATTTGATTTGCCGTATGGGGTACGCGTAACAAAAACACCGGTAATGTCTTTTTTACAGTTAAAAAATGGTGATGTAAAGCATATTGAATATGATGCAGATACCACCCAGAAAATGATAGATGCCGCCGTTGCCAAGGTAACAGAACTGTTTAATATATATACCGTGGGTGGCGCACCGTATGAATATCGTGAAACCGGTGATGATAAATACAAGGCCTATGATGATTTGGCACGCATTAGGGACTAGTGTCTTATAATCTTATTTCCCCAGGCATAATTGACCAAACGTCATATCCAATATTTCGTTTGCGGTAATTGTTCCCAATATCTTGCCAATGGCGTCGGATGCACGACGTGTGTGTTCGGCAAAAATGTCATAGTTGTCGCCCGCACGGATTGCGTTTTCTAATTCGTTATATGCCGTTTCCAGTAATGATTTTGTGCGTGCGTTTATTGATAAATCTGATTCACGTCCGTCAAACATTTTGTGAATCTTGGTGCGTAACATATCCATCAATGTATTCATACCGTCGCCTGTATGCGCCGAAGTGTATATGGCGTTTTTGCAAGAACGCTTTTTGGCAGTATCTGATTTGTTTATAACAATGATTTCATTCGGTTTGCAATTGCTGTCAGGTATATTTTCCGGCGTATAGACCCGAACAACAATGTCTGCGTTTTCTATTTCGGTTTTTGTGCGTTCGATACCAATTGATTCAATTTCGTCAGATGTTTCGCGAATGCCGGCGGTGTCTGATAAATTTACCATATATCCATCAATATCGATTGTTGCGGATACAACGTCACGCGTGGTGCCGGCAATATCCGATACAATTGCACGATTTGAACCGACCAAGTGATTAAATATTGAAGATTTTCCAACATTGGTTTCACCAACCAGTGCGACATTTATCCCACCACGAATTGCGCGCGATGTGCGATATCCACGCAGGGCCGCACCAATTTCATCGTATAATTTCTGGGTCCGATTTTGAATTGTGTCCCCAATGTTTGGTGGCAGGTCGTCGGGACTGTAATCCAGCATGGCCGCCGCATACGCCGATATTTCAACCATCTGGGTGCGCCATGTGTTGTAAATTTCACTGTCCCGGCCCAGCATAGATTGCAGGGCGTGTTTACGCTGGATATCGGTTTGGGCATCCAGCAGCGCCGCCAATCCGTCAACGTCCGCCAAATCCATTTTGTTGTTATAGAACGCGCGTCGTGAAAATTCACCGGGGGTTGCCATACGCATCCCCAATGTGCCCAGGTATTCAAATACCGCGCTGATTACCGCCGGTGCGCCGTGGGTGTGTAATTCGATTACGTCTTCGCCGGTAAAACTGTGTGGGGCGGGAAAATAAATTGCCAGGCACTGGTCAATCAGTTCACCCGCGTTATCGCGCAGGTTTGTAAAATATGCGCGGCGTGGTTTAATGTCCGTTTTATTTACAAATCGTGCGAATATATCACCCAGGTTTTCGCCCGATATGCGTACAACCGCAACGCCGGACTTTCCATGCCCACTGGATAATGCAAAGATTGTATCGTTGTTATTCATCTATTATTTCCCTTTGCTAATTTCTTTTAATGCCATTGGGACCAGGGTTGATACATCGGCGGTTGGATTTTGATTAACCAGTTTTTGGGCCATTTCCAAGATATCCAAACGACGATAGCCCAATGATTCCAGTGCCATCAATAAATCGGGCAGGGCGGACGACGCGCCCGTGGCGCCTGTGTCCGGTGCAAACAGTGTGGCCGATGCCCCACCAACCTTGTTCTTTAGTTCAACGATGATTTTTTCGGCGACCTTTTTTCCAACGCCGGGGGCGGTCGCAATTGTTTTTGCGTCCCCCGTTGCAATGGCCGACATTAACATATCGGCGCTGATTGTCCCCAGGATTGCCATTGCAACCTTGGGGCCCACACCCGACACACCCGTCAACATATTAAACAGATTCTGGGCGGCCAATGTTGTAAATCCGAACAGGCGTATTGAATCTTCGCGTACAACGGTTTCAATCCACAATTCAACCGTACTTTTATGGGTCAGGTATTCGGTTGTGTGTACCTTGTACCCGACGCCGTGGGTTAATAAAATTATAAAACCATCACCGATATAGTCAACTATGCCTTGCAATTTGCCAATCATCTGTTATCCTTTTGGGGTAATTTTAATCCAAATAAATAAAAAGGTCAAATATGAGTGGACACAGTAAATGGCATAATATTCAGCATAAAAAGGGCGCAGCCGACGCCGCACGCAGTGGGCTGTTCACAAAACTGGCACGTGAAATTACAATGGCGGCCAAGTTGGGCGATAAAAACCCAGATAATAACCCACGTTTGCGTCTGGCTATTTTAACGGCACGCAAAAATTCTATGCCGAACGACAATATCAAACGCGCAATTGAAAAGGCATCGGGTGCAAATACAGAAAGTTACGAAGCCGTTCGTTACGAAGGCTATGGTCCCGGTGCGGTGCCCGTTATTGTAGAGGCCCTGACCGACAATCCACGTCGTACCGTTCCAGAAATCCGCAATATCTTTGCCAAAAATGGTGGCAATATGGGCGAAGAAGGGTCGGTTGTATTTATGTTCACACGCGCGGGGCAAATTATGTATCCGGCATCAATCGGCAAAACCGAAGATGAAATGATGGAAATCATTATGGATGCAAATGCCGACAATCTGGAAACATCCGAAGAAGGCTTTATCATCACAACCAAACCCGAAGACTTTATCAATGCCCAGAAATTCTTGGCCGATAAACTTGGTGAACCGGAACAGGCCGAATTAACCTGGATTCCAAACATGCCAATGGACCTGGACGATGAAGCGTATGCAAAACTTGAAAAGTTGGTTGATGCGCTGGATGCGAATGATGATGTGCAGAAAGTCTTCACCGCCGCAGCATAAAAATTAAATATAATAATTCATCTAAAAGCAAATCGGGCATCTTATGTAGCATTTGTACACTGCGATGCCCGATTTGCTTTTATCTAAATCATTCTATTTAATTTTATCCAGTGCAAGGAGTTGGGTGTTTTTTTAATCTTGTGTAGCGTTTGTACACTACGCCATCGGTTTTGTTCTTATCTAAATCATTTTTTGTTTATTCTGCTTCAAGTGCAAGGGGTTGGGTGGTTTCGGGCATCTTATGTAGCGTTTGTACGCTTCGCCATCGGGTTTGCTTTTATCTAAATCATTCTATTTAATTTTATCCAGTGCAAGGGGTTGGGTGTTCCCGGGAATCCCATGTGCGTTATTTTAATTCCAGCATTAATCCGCAATGGTCGGTGGGTTTGTCCGCCAATCTTGGTTCCATATCAATTTCACAATTTTTTACCATTTTCATTGCCGCGTTATTACACAAGAAGTAATCCAGACGCAAACCCTGTTTGTTGCCAACTGTATCACGGCCACGATATCCGTACCATGTATAATCAATTTCATCCGGGTGCAGGGTGCGCCATGCATCAACCCAGCCCATGCGCAACCATTTTGTCATAATTTCACGGGCCGCCGGTGCCGCAATTGCAATGCCTTCGTAATTTTTAGGTTTCCAGATATCCCGGTCTTCGATTGCAACGTTAAAATCACCACCAATAATTACGGATTCTGGGGAATTGGTGTATTGCGAAATATAGTCTGTAAATGCGTTCATCCATTGTAATTTATATGGGAATTTTGGTGAATCAACCGTATCGCCATTTGGCATATATACATTAATTATACGTATGTGCCCATCGATTACGCATTCGATAAATCGGGCACTGGGGTCGGCATAGTTTGGCATGCCACAAATGACGTCTTCGATAGAATATTTTGAAAATATCGCAACGCCGTTCCAAGATTTTTGACCAAAAACCTTTACATTATATCCATATTCATCAAACAGGTTGTGCGGGAACATGGCGTTTTCAACCTTTATCTCTTGGACCATGATTACGTCATATTCATTTTTACGCAAAATGTCCAAGAAACTTTGCGCATGCGCGCGAATGCTGTTGATATTTAAAGTAAGTATTTTCATGTTTGATTTCCTGTGATTCTTAGGTATAATAGCGTCAGTCCAATATAAAAACAACAAGGAAATTTTTGAAATGAATATGTACAAATTACTGGAACAGACCACGGCAAAATATCCAGATAATTTATATCTGGTGCGTGAAAATGTTACGTATGCACAATTTATCGAATTGGTTAAGGCACGTGCGGCGTCCCTGGACAAAGCCGGTGTCGTTAAAGGGGATATTATTGGTATTCTATCCCATAATATTCCAGAATTCCCAATTACTATGTTTGCTTTATGGTATCTGGGGGCGACGGTGTTGTTGTTGGATACAAACCTGACGCCGTTTGAATATGACAATATGGCAGAAATCACAAAATGTAAAATGGTTTGTGCGGAAAAGTCTTTTGTTTATAAAACAGATAAATTTAAATTCTATGATATAACCAAAAAAGATGGCAAGCCGAACCCAGATTTAAAGCCAGCGGCGGTTGAAGCATTGGATGTGGCAACAATGTCGTTTACATCGGGATCAACTGGCACGCCAAAGGTTGTACCATTAACACACTTTAATTTGACCGAGTGTGCAAATTCGCTGGAAGATATGGCCGAATGGTTTAAACCGGGCTATTATTTGTACGGATTCTTGCCAATGTATCATGTGTTTGGGTTTGCCGTTGAAATATTGGCAACGTTACATTTTGGTGCCGGCGTTATATTGCAACCAACGGTTAATCCAAAGGAAATTATGGCGGACTTTAAAAAGTTTCGTCCCCAGGTTATTCCAGCCGTTCCCAGATTGTGGGAGGTTTTTCGTAACAAAATCATTGATAATGTAAAGGCCCAGAAAAAATGGTGGCTGGTATCATTTATTTTGAAATACGGTAAAACACTGGAAAAAATTGGATTGGGCGCATTGGTGCGCAAGGTGCAAAAACCAATCCTGGATGTGTTTGGTGGACGGGCACGCCTGTTGGTGGCGGGTGGGGCCGCAACCAAGCCAGAAGTTGAAACATTCTATGAACGTTTGGGCCTAACATTTATCCAAGGATATGGTTTGACAGAAACGGTTGGACCAATCTGTATTTCAAAACCAACGAAAAAACGTTTCCCATTTGCATTTGGTGGCCCAACATCAAATAACGAATGTGAAATTCGTGATAAAAACGAAGAAGGTGTTGGGGTTCTGTGGCTGCGTGGACACCAGGTGTTTGGTGGTTACATGAATAACCCAGGTGTTAATGCCGAAGTGTTTGATGAACGTGGGTTCTTTAATACTGGGGACATGGTATCCATGGATAAAAATGGTGAATTGCACTTTGCGGGGCGCAAAAAACAAGTAATTGTTTTGGACAGTGGTAAAAACGTTTATCCAGACGAGTTGGAAGGACTGTTTATCACAATCCCAGGTGTTAAAAATGTTGCGGTATTTGAACACAAGGTTAAAGATAAAACCGTTACTTATGGTGTGTTCAGCGTCGATAAAGATATGACAATGGAAAAATTGTCGGCGGCGATTGCGGCGGCAAATAAAAAAGTAGCCAGTTATAAATGGGTTACGCATTATGCCATGACCACCGAAGATTTGCCATTGACCAGTACGCAAAAGGTTAAACACCACATTGTGCGTCAGAATCTGATTGATGGTAAATATCCAGATCGCCACGAATAAAAATTAAATATAATAAATTATCTAAAAAGAATTCGGGAATCTCATGTAGCGTCTGTACACTACGATTCCCGAATTCTTTTTATCTAAATCATTCTATTTAATTTTATCCAGTGCAAGAGGTTGGGTTGTTTCGGGAATCTCACGTAGCGTTTGTACACTGCGATGCCCGATTTGCTTTTATCTAAATCATTTATTTATCTTAGCAAGTTTTCTGGTTCTATGATATAATTAGCCGTATGGCAAAAGATAGATATATTTCAGTTAATAATAAAGTTAGTGGTTTTTCGTTCGCAAATCTGGGGCTGTTCACGGGATTTGCAGACGGTATTTATAATGCGGTGTATTCACTGGTTATATTAGATATTTTTCGTTCGTCGGCAATTGTTGGTGTGTATGTGGCGCTGTATTCGGCGTTCTGTTTAATTGTTGGATTATTTGCAAACGAAATTTTTAGACGCTTTTCCAAGGTGCGGGTGTTTTATTTCGTTATGCTGATGTTGGCGGCGTGCTATGTGATGATGAGTTTTTCAATATTACCACGTACGTTTATTATTCTGGATTATACCAGTGGTATTGCCGCGACGTTGGTTGGGATGCTGATACCATTGTTTATGTCGGATTTTTCACGAAATATTGGTATGGCGCGATTAAATGCACGATATCACTTATGGCTAAATATCGGGGCGTTGTTTGCACCAATGGTGGCGGTTGCAATTGCGGACTATTTCGGAACAAATCGTTCGGCGTTTTTTGCATCGGCAATTATTTATCTTGCAGGGTGGGGGGTGTTTAAATACTTTGCCATTGTGCAAGAAGATAAAAAGATAAAGCCTGTGAATCCACGACGTACGTTTCGGGCATTGTGGAAAAATACGCTTGCGTTTTTCAAGGCGCCTGGGATGACGCGTGCATATTTGGTGAATTTTGGATACTATTCATTGCGGGCGCTGCGTGTGTTATATGTGCCAATTATGGTGATAGAGGCCGGATTTACCAAAGATACACTGGGGTGGGTTTTGACGCTGGGGATTGTGCCGTATTTACTGCTTAGTGAAACGATGGGAAAATTGGCAAAAAATTATGGAAATAAATTGTGGCTAACGCTGGGGTTTTTATCTTTTGCAGGATTGGCCGCAATTGCAACCGTTGCAACGGGATATCCACTGTTGGCGATATTTGTTTTGTGGCAGATATCGGGGGCGTTGATGGAATCGGTGCATGATTTGTTGTTCTTTGATGGGGTCAAAAAATCACAACAGACGAAATTCTATGGCGTGTTTAGAACAAGCGTAAATTTGCCCAGTGTTATCGTACCGGCATTGGCCGCAGGGGTGATTTCGGTGTTTGGTGCAACGGCCGCAGTATGGGGAATAAGTGCCGCCGTCGGGGTGCTGGCAACAATTGTTTTGTTGGCCGAAAAAAGATAAGAATCCCTTGATTTTTTTGGATATCCCCGCTATGATTTTATTAAGAAAATAAAGGGGAAATATTATGGCGAAAAAAGATGTTGTAAAAGATGCGGCGCCCGCTAAAAATCCAGCGTTGGAATCAGCATTGGCACAAATTCAAAAGCAGTTCGGAAAAGAAGCAATTATGAAAATGGGCGATGGGTCCCAGCAAAATATTGAAGCGATTTCATCGGGGTCATTGGGACTGGATATTGCGTTGGGAATTGGTGGTTATCCCAAGGGACGTATTGTTGAAATTTATGGTCCAGAAAGTTCGGGTAAAACAACACTGGCATTGCATGCGGTTGCAGAATCCCAGAAAAAAGGCGGTACATGTGCATATATTGATGCGGAAAATGCACTGGACCCAAGTTATGCGAAAAAGTTAGGTGTTGATGTTGCAAATTTAATTATTTCACAGCCCGATTCCGGTGAACAGGCGTTGGAAATTGCAGATACCCTGATTAAATCGGGTGCGGTTGATGTTGTTGTTATCGATTCGGTCGCAGCATTAGTGCCCAAGGCAGAATTAGAAGGAAATATTGGGGATTCGTTTGTTGGTACAACCGCACGTTTAATGAGTCAATCGTTAAAAAAACTGGCGGGGTCGGTTTCGCGCAGTAATACATTGCTTATCTTTATTAATCAAATTCGTGTGAAGATTGGTGTTATGTTCGGTAATCCAGAAACAACGTCGGGTGGTAATGCGCTGAAATTCTATGCGTCGGTGCGTCTGGATATTCGTCGCACAGGTCAAATCAAAGATAAAGAAAATATTATCGGTAACGAAACCCGGGTCAAGGTTGTAAAGAACAAGGTTGCACCACCGTTCCGTACGGTTGATTTCAAAATTATGTATGGCGAAGGGATTAGTCGCATCAGTGAAATCTTGGATATGGGTGTGAAATATGATTTAATTGAGAAAGCAGGCAGTTTCTATTCATACAACAGTGAACGTATGGGCCAGGGCGAAGCAAATGCCCGCGCGTGGCTGAAAGACCATGAAGATGTACAAAAAGAACTGTTGGATAAAATTATGGCACGTGCATCCGGTATTGCCGAAGAAATGACAACCGGCCCAATTGATGAAGATGATGATATGAAAGATTTAGAAGAATAAATCCAAAGGAGTCTGAATATGAAAAACGATATGGATGGCTGAGCAAAAGGAGTGGATGATGCGTGAAACAGAATATATTTATCGAAAAGTAAAAAAAGAATCAGATGAGTGGTAGTGATTTAATCCCCAGTTGGCGATTGCGTTGCTGGGGGTTATTTGTCAGATAACAATAAAAACAAAGGGGTGTTTTATGAATATTTCGCGTATGTGGGCAATGACTAAAATCGCAGTTTTTGGGCATATACTAAATTGGCCATGGCGTTCGCGTGAACATCGCCGCGCCGTCAGAAGTGATGTTATTTCGCGTATTATTCCGCAATATTTTAAACGTTATTTGCCAGCGGCGGCCGCGGTTGTTGAACGTAAAGTTGAAAAAAATGATAAAAATGACAAGATTTTCACACTGTGGTTACAGGGCGAGGACAAAGCGCCACCATTGGTAAAGGCCTGTTTCAGAAATATCAGAAAAAATTGTAAACAGGAATTGATTGTCTTGGATATGGATTCTGTGTTTGACTATATCACATTGCCCCAGGTAATTGTTGACAAGTACAAGGCCGGTAAAATTGGACATGCGCATTTTGCCGATATTTGTCGTGTGGAATTGTTGTATAATCATGGTGGGTACTGGCTGGATTCAACCGGTTTTGCAACCGCGCCAATTCCAAAGTGGATTGCGGACCAAGACTTCTTTGTTTATATGGCGGGGCAAAAGGTTGGTAGTCCGTATAGTTTTATGCAAAACTGTTTCATCCGTTCGCGCAAGGGGGCATATTTGCTGGATGCGTGGCGTGCGATGATATTAGATTACTGGATGCATGAAAATTCAAACTTTGACTATTTTATGCATCAATTGCTGTTCAAGACAATGGTTGAAAATGATCCGCGGGCAAAAAAATATTTTGCCCAAATGCCACATGTTGACCAAGATCCAACGCATGCACTGTGGTGGGATTATCATGATAAACCGTTTGATAAAAAGACGTTTGATGAAGTTACCAGTGGGGCCTTCTTTCAGAAAACAACATATCACCAGGCGAAAAATCCAATTCCAGGTTCGTTTGCCGATGAAATGATTAAAATGTAAGGATTTATTATGCCAGCAATTTCCGTAATTATCCCAGTGTATAATGTTGAAAAATATCTGCGCAGATGTCTGGACAGTGTGCTGAATCAAACATTTCAAGACTGGCAGGCGATTTGTGTAAATGACGGCAGTCCAGATAACAGTGCCGAAATCTTGGACGAATATGCAAAACGTGATTCGCGCTTTGTTGTTGTTACCAAGAAAAATGGTGGGTTGTCGGATGCACGTAATGCGGGGATGAAAAAGGCAACCGGTGATTATATTATGTATCTGGACAGTGATGATTTTATTCATCCCCAGACAATGGAAATTGCCTATTCGTTGGCGATACGCGATGGGTCAGATATTGTATCGTTTACGTATGACAGAATTTATCGTCCGCAATTAATGGTGCGTCATGTGTTAAAAATGGATACGGATAATGTTGTGCCAATGCGGATGCATAAAAAATACAATCTGGACAAGATTAAAACGCGTGTAACAGATGATGTGTTTGAATATGCAACCGAACGTACGCATAATAAATTTAATCCGAAACGCAAATGGCTGATTAAACATTGCCAGGTGTGGAAGAATTTGTATAAGCGCGAATTAATTGAAGATATTTTGTTTATTAAGGGTATCTTGTTCGAAGATTTCCCATGGTGGAGCAGGGTTATGTTACGCAATCCGCGTGTTACAATTGCGCCATTGCCACTGTATTTCTATATCCCAAATTTTGGTGGTATTGTGTTAAGTGCAAAGCAATTACGTATTATGCAAAGTCTGTGTACCGGTATCGCGGATGCATATGTGGCGTATGAAAAAAATGCAACCGATTATCAAATGCAACGATGGAATGCGGAATTCAAGTGGTACTTTATCAGGTGGGCGTTTCGCAAGATTAAATACTTGTCAACGGACGAAGATATGGCGGCGGCACGGAAATGCTTTGTTGATTTGGAAAAAATTGGGGCACTGTCAAATCCGCCGTATAAATGGGCCGTTCAGACACGTGATGATATTTTGAAGTTTATAGGAAAGTAATAAAATGTCGCGAAAAAGTAAGGTAAGGGTCGCATTTTGTCTGCGTGATATGCAATTGGGGGGTGTGGAATCGGTGATGATTCGAACACTGGAACAATTGGTAAAGCGCGATGATATGGAAATTTCATTTGTGTCATATGTGAAAATTACAGAACCGGTATATGTTGACTGGTTCAATGTACATCCAGAAATAAAGCGATATGTTCTTTATCCGTGTCCGTGGTTGGGAACAAAACTGAGACATTTCTTTTTATTACGTTTTGTTCAGCATGTCATGCGTGATGTATATCGGTGGGCGCGGCGTGTGTTTCTGCGTCATAAAATTTTGGCAAATGTTGATGTGGTGGTTGATTACTATGATTTTGGATTTCGCAAGGAATTAAGACGTGTGAGTGCAAAAAAAATTGCATGGTGGCATTCGTCAATTAATAAATTTTTAGCCCGGGCCAGTTATATAAACTATGTTAAATATTATGATTTGTTTGTAACGCTGACCGATGGGTTTGTTGATGAATTTAAAACGCGTTGGCCACAATATAAAAAGAAAATTGTGCGTATGTATAATCCAATGGACATAGATGCAATTCGCGCACGTGCAAATAGTGCGCCAAGTGTTGGGGCGGATAACTATTTCGTATGTGTGTCCCGATTGGCGGGGGATAAAGATATTGAAACCGTGCTGCGTGGATTTGATAAATTTGTTAATGAAAATAACAATCCAGATGTTCGTATGGTGTTTGTTGGTGGGGGCGATGTGGATAAATATCGTGCAATTGCAAATAAACTAAGTGCGCATGAAAAAATTGAATTTGTTGGGGCCCAGAAAAATCCAATGGGTTTTATGCGGGGCGCAATGGCAAATATTTTGTCCAGTTATAGCGAAGGATTACCAACCGTTCTGTTAGAGGCAATGGCCGTCGGAACCGTAAATATTTCATCAGATTGTAAAAATGGACCACGCGAAATTTTATTAGATGGGGATGCGGGTTTATTATTTGCGCCGGGAAATGCAGATGAACTGGCCCAGCATATGGATAAAATCTGGAACAATAAGATTGCGGTGGAAAAATTAAAAAATACCGCAACAAAATCGTTGGCACGTTTTGATGCGGTACAGATTGCAACCGATGTTGCAGGACGTATTAAAACTAAACGTCGGATTTCTTGAACCGTTCTGGTATTTTTACAACAATTTTTATTCCCAACATGTTCGGTTTGTTCCATGCGTATGGCGCACGAATAAAGCGCTGAATCATGCGGGCGATTTTTATCCATCTTTCGCCACGGGCCGGACGATTGGTTACATCGTTTATTGTTCCATTGCCACGACGTTTAAGATGGTTGACCCAATCTTCGCCGCGTTTGGCCGCCTTGGCCAATAACATATCCATATCAACCGCACCAAAGTGCAGCAGGTATAAATTTTTATCAATATGAAAATTGTGATTCTTGACCCGGTGAAAGCCCGAACCCCAATCGGCCGGTTTGTTTAATACAACCGGTTTGGTATATCGGGTGGAAATAAATGCAAATCCGCGCTGGGATAAAAATGACTTTGTGGTGTCCAGTGGTTTTTCGTGTTCCATATGCTGGCCCACGTCCAGCCCCAGACCAGATAATGTGGTATCGATTTTTTTATTCGATAAATATTCGGCCAGTCCCATATTGCAATTTGGATCAACAATTAAAAATTCATCCGCATCACAACCAATAACAATGTCGTATTCGGTTAATAACTTTTTAGCCAACTTGGACATTAATCCAATTCTGTATTTATCGCCGGCGGCACGCGACATGTCGGTATGTGGTAATTTTGTTACGGTTGCGGCACCGATGTTTTCAGGTATCGTCTGGTCGGTGCCGTCCAAGTATATATACAAATTTTCAGTGCCAATCGCGTCGCCATAGTATTTTATCCAACGTGATAAAAAGAATTCATCATTGCGGGCCATTGTTATGGCGGCGATTCGTTTTAATGGTTTTTGTTTCATATGCCATCATTCCTTAGTTTATGAATTGTATATGTTATATTGCGCCACATGATTTTAAATGGGTTTTTGGTCAGCATTTTTGATATGTATTCTTGGCCATATATACGGTTGGCGTTTTCCATGATTGCATTACGTGTCGCGGGTGAAACGTGGTCCAAAATATATGATAGTTGCCGCCCCAGTGCACCGTTATGACGCGAAAAGGCAAGTTTCTTTATAAATGGCATCTTGTGCGTGTAAAAATATTTTACGCGGTTATATATTGATCGGCCCGGCGCAGAATAAAGCGCATCCCACGATAATTTGTTTTCAATTAAATGCTTGGTAAATCCGTGTTCATAAAGGACGGTAATGCTGCCCTTGTCATCATGATGGCGGACGGATTGTAACAGTTTTTTGAACCATTTAGATGTAAATACAGATGCCCGCATCCCGATAAACCAGGACTGAATATGTGGGGATGTTTTATGTGGATTTTTTACCATCCCAAATGCGTCAAGGTTACGTGATTCAATATCGCTAAAATATGGCGCCAAATCAAACAGGGGACCATACATAGAATCGTTCACCATATAAATAAAATCATATTTGTTTATATCCAGATTTTCGCATGCCCAATTATATGCCCGCTTGTAAGAACCAAAATCATATTCGCCGTGTCGTGTGGCCATGGCATGCAATGTTATTTTTGTTAGTTTCTTTAATTCAGAATCAGCGCAATCAGAATCCATGCATAAAACAACGTCGCCATGTTTTGATAATGCGTTCACGTACATAAGTAATGAAGCGTCAATAATACCGTGTTTATCATATCCTGCGAATAAAAACAGGCGTTTAGTCATAGATTTTTTATCCTTTATACTATATAATTTACATGTTTTATTGTCATTTTGCAAGGTTTTAGGGGTTTAATATGAAATTTGTAAAATATATTGATGATGTGTATGAAAAGCACCTGGGGGATGAATTAAAAAAGTTAACGCGTCGCGATGCGCATATTGATGTGGTTGAAAATGCAACAATTGTTGTTAATACAAAAACGCACGCGTATGGTATTTTTGATGAAAATAAAAAAGTTGTAAAGTCGGGCCTGCAATATCGTGGTAAAAATCATCAGTTTATACCATCGTTTGTGTCGGGGGATGAATATATTGATTGTGATGTAATGTTCTTGGGAAATGCATATCCGCATTTTGGACATTTCTTGATGGAACATTTGAACCGGGCATGGGGTGTCGTGCGGGCTGGGAAACCCGGCATGAAATATGTTTTTATTGATAATACAGGTGTGGGGGCGAAATCGTGGCTGTTTGATTTTACAAAGATGTTGGGAATAAAAAAATCTGACGTGATTATTTTGAATAAAACGATTCGTTTTAAGCGTGTGTTTGTTCCATGGCAAACAATGAATATATCTGGGAATTGGTATGCGCCAGAATTTATTTTGCCGTTTGGGGCAATGCGTGATAATGTGCCGGTGGAAAATGTTTATGAACGGGTGTATGTGTCGCGGGCAAAACTGCCGGGGCGTTTGCGTGTCTATAACGAAGAAAAAATTCAAAAGATTTTTGAAAAAAATGGTTTTCATGTTATCTATCCGGAAACATTGTCATTGGCGCAACAGGCGGCAATTGTCGGAAATGCAAAGGTGTTGGCGGGATGTGCCGGCAGTGCACTGCATTTATCAGTATTTATGCGGCCGGGTGGGCGTGTTATACAGTTGCGCAGAACATATGATGTTTGGGACAGTGGCGCGGTTCAATATCGTCTGTGCATGATAGGGGATTTAGATTTTGATGTTATTAACGCATCAATAGAAGAGGTGCGTTCCACCCATGGTGGTGATCATGCGCCGCAAATTATTGGTGTAACGCAATATCTGAAAAAATTCTTGGACAAAAATAAATTTAAATATTCACAGGATGACCAAGATGTTGATGATGCCGTGATGGCGGAATACAGAAAAGATGTTTGTGATTTTAATGCAACCCATGGCGGCAGTACGAAATTAAAAATCAAAAAGAAGATTGTTAAAATTACAGCATGCTTTATACCGGGGCGCATATGGCGTGGTCGATATCGTACATATATGAACAAGCACTTTGTTAATAAATAAAAAATCCCCCGGATGGGGGATTTTTTTATCAAAGTTCAAAGTGCAATTGTGGAACACACTAATACCCCGCTAAAAAAAACATGCCGAAATTAAAGGTTAAAATATATGTAATTTCAATGAATTAATTCAAAAAAATACCGTCGAATTAAAACGGTCCTTTTTTTTTCTTACCTTGCTGTCCCTTATTTTATCTTAAAAACCGCCCCGCGTCAATGTGATTTTGTGTCGAAAAAAAAGGACCGTTTTCCTAAGGTAGCGGCTTCAGACAGGAGTAGAAAAATGAAAAAACTTTTAACCTTAACCGCAGTTGTTGCGATGCTGGCCGCACCCGCAACGGCCGTCCAAAAATGCGTGGCATTAACCCCAGAAAACCTTTCGTGTTCTATCGATGAAAGTTTTGTAGACGTGGGTATGGAATCAGATTGGCGGGTTAACTGTACCAACAACGGAAAGACGATTGTTGTCCATGGTGTAACTATGTGTAGTAATGGTTGGCTAGGTGAAAATCGTGTGACAAATGGTCAACTCTACGTATCCCCTGGAACAGGATGCTTTTGCCGTATAATTTCACCCGCGGTATCCAAGTGGGTCTCTGCATTCAAATTTTCAGTAACAGATTCAGAAATGGAGGATGCATGGCGCTGCACAGACAGTTGTGCGTATCAATGTGCGTATGAGTTTGTAAACGACCAAACTTTTAGACAGGCCATGCTTTCTAGCTTGTGATGCAGTATATTCGTTCACCACAGTTTAAAGGTTATCAATATGAAAAAACTCAATTTTATCTTTTATATACTTATGTGTCCAGCATTTGCAACCACACCCAGCACCATTTGCCCATCGGGATATATCGCGATTGATGAAGAATATTTAACAATTGCGACATCTTGCCCGTCGGGTACGGTATCTGTTGGTACGGCGGAATCGTGCCTGGTATCCAGCCCATCGGGGGATTGTATAATGTATGCGCCGGCGGGGGTATCGTATACCGATGACAGTGGCACATACGAATTTACAGACGCGTGTCCAATGTCGTAAAAAATCCCCCGGATGGGGGATTTTATTCTTCAATGTGCTTTTTTAATTTTTTGCGTGTGTTGCTGTCCAGTTCTTTTTTGCGCAGACGAATTGTGGCGGGTGTAACCTCTACCAATTCATCATCCAGGATGTATGACAGCGCTTCTTCCAGTGAAATGCGGCGTGGCGGGGCCAAGAATAATTTTTCATCCGCCGTTACCGAACGCATGTTGGTTAATTCTTTGCCCTTAATCGGATTGACCTCTAAATCATTTTCTTTGCTGTGTTCGCCGATAATCATACCGGAATAAACCTCGGTCTGGGGTTCTATGAACAATGTTCCGCGTGGTTGCAGGTTAAACAGCGCATATGTCGCGGCCGAACCTTTTTCCATAGATACAAGAACGCCCGGACGATACTGTTGAATTGGGCCACGGTATTCGCCGTATTCGGCAAATACACGGTTCATAATGCCGGTGCCACGTGTGTCGGTGCGGAATTCAGACAGATATCCAATCAGGCCACGTGATGGTGCCGAAAATACAATGCGGGTTTTGCCGTTGCCGGATGCCTTCATTTCGGTGATTGTGGCCTTGCGTTTTGTCATTTTTTCAATAACAACACCGCTGAATTCGTCATCAACGTCAATTACAACGTCTTCGATTGGTTCCAGTTTTTCCCCATTTGGACCGGTGTGCATTACAACGCGTGGACGAGATACAGACAATTCAAAGCCTTCGCGGCGCATTGTTTCAATCAAAATCCCCAGTTGTAATTCGCCACGACCGGAAACTTCGAATGCTTCGTTGTTTTCACTTTGTTCAACACGCAGGGCGATGTTGGTTTCGGCTTCTTTGAACAGGCGTTCGCCAATCATACGGGATGTTAATTTTTTACCACTTTTCCCCGCCAATGGTGATGTGTTCACAAAGAACGTCATGGTCAAGGTCGGTGGATCAATTGGCATTGCCGGAATTGGTTCGGTAACCGATGGATCGCACAGGGTGTCGGATACGGTTGCCTTGGAAAAACCTGCCACAACGACAATGTCGCCGGCGGACGCGGTATCGCGTGAAATCTTTTCAACGCCACGGTGTTCAATGATTTTTGTAATCTTGGCGTTTTCGATAAATTCGCCGTTCATATTAATTGCCTTGACCGATTGGCCAACGCGGACGGTGCCGGATTCAATTTTCCCGGTCAAAATGCGGCCAACGTATGGGTCGGCTTCCAGGGTTGTGGCCAACATTGTAAACGGTGCATCCAATTGACAACGTGTGCCATTGCAATCGGGGGCCGGCACATGGTCAACAATTAACTGGAACAGGGGGGTTAAATCTTTGCGTTCGTCATTTAAATCGCGCACCGCCCAACCATCACGGCCAACCGAATACAGATATGGGAAATCCAATTGAGAATCCGTTGCACCCAATTTATCAAACAGGTCAAATGTTTCGGATAATACTTCGTCTGGGCGGGCGTCGGAACGGTCAATCTTGTTTATGCAAACAATTGGACGCAGTCCCAGTTTTAATGCCTTGGATAATACAAATTTGGTCTGGGGCAGGGGACCTTCGGAACTGTCCACCAACAGGACGACCCCATCAACCATAGATAAAATACGTTCTACTTCGCCGCCAAAGTCTGCGTGGCCCGGTGTGTCCACAATGTTAATTTTGTATTCGCCCCATTGAATAGATGTGGGTTTTGCCGAAATCGTAATCCCGCGTTCGCGTTCGATATCACCACTGTCCATGACGCGGTCGTCAATGTGTTCGTTTTCGCGGAATGTGCCCGCCTGTTTCAGCATATTGTCAACCAATGTGGTCTTGCCATGGTCAACGTGTGCAATAATTGCAATGTTGCGAATTTTCATTTGTATTATCCCTTGAATTTTTGTGTCGGGTGATAATTTTATATGAAAAAATCCAAAATTCAAGAATTTATATCAAAAATATTGACTTTTGTAAGTTTTTGTCTATATTTATGGGTGTGAGTTTGATTGAAACCAAAGGAGTTTGGCAATGAAGAAAACAATGATTACGGATTATAAGGCGACGTTACAGGAATTCTTTATGGAAGTTATTAAATTCCTGGATAATCGTGTGGCGTTTGCAAAAGATGAAATTGAATATCAAAAAATCTGCAAGGCGCGTGAAGATATAAAACAAATTGCGGCAAATCCATCAAAATATGCGGGTTATGCGGCGCGTGTGGCGGATGGTATCGAACCCCAGGTAGATGCATTTATGCCAAATGCGCACGATAACAGTGCATATTTAATTTTGTCCAAGGTCTTGTATCATATGGGTAATTTGGATAGTGAATATGAATGGTATCGCAAAGAGGCACAAACCGCGTTATTAAACGCGCGTCGTGCAATCGCATACAGAAATTCCAAGAATTTGTTCAAGGATATACAATTTTTGTTTAAATCTGCGGAAAAGTTCGCGGTTAAAAAGGAAATAGGACGTTAAAAAAATCCCGGTATTGCCGGGATTTTTATTATTAATGTTTGCCACCGATTTTTGTGCGGCCACCCATTAATGGTTGCAGGGCCCGTGGAATATTTACCGAACCATCGGGATTCTGGTGGTTTTCAATTACTGGTACAATCGCACGTGGCAGGGCAATCCCCGTATTATTCAATGTCGCACAGAATTGCAGCGAACCGTCCGCCGCGCGGTAACGTGTGTTGGTGCGACGCGCCTGGAATTGGCCAATCGAAGAACATGACCCCAGTTCACGGTATGCATTCTCGCTTGGGAACCAGGCTTCGACATCGTGCATTTTAACCTTGTTAAAGCCCATGTCGCCGGTGCATGCCGCAATCACGCGATATGGTAATTCAAGGTCTGCCATAACCTCGCACAGGTTGTTTAGCAAATGTTCATGCATTTCGTCCGATTGTTCGGGGGTGCAATAGATATATTGTTCAACCTTGTTAAATTGGTGTATACGCACGATTCCGCGGGTGTCGCGACCGGCGGCACCGGCCTCTTTACGGAAACATGGGGAAAATCCTGCGTATTTAATTGGCAGATCTTTTTCGTTTAAAACTTCGTCCCCGTGCAGGGAATTTAAGATAATTTCCGCCGTCCCGGCCAGGCATCGGTCGGTATCAGTTAACATAAATACGTCGTTTGCCATAACCGCTGGGTCAGAACCCATAAAGTGGCCCGCGTTAAAGATTGTTTGTGGCTTGGTAATCGATGGACAGTTCACAAATGTGAAGCCTTTGGCCATTAATTTTTGCAAAACGTATGTCTGGATGGCCAGTTCCAGTTCGGCCGCTTCGCCAAATAATGCATATGTGCGTGTGCCACAAATGGATGCGATTTTTTCAGGTTTCCACCAACCGTTCATTTCCAGTAATTCCCACTGGGGGCGTGGTGTAAAGTCAAATTCGCGTGGTGTGCCAACGCGTTTGATTTCTACGTTTTCTGTGTCATCGCGACCGATTGGGGCGTCTGCACTTGGGATTTGTGGAACGCGGTGCAATAGATCATCCAATGCGGCCTCTTTATCCGCCAATTCCGCCATATCAGCTGCGATTTCGTTGGCAATTTCCTTGGAACGCGCAATTAATGGCGCACGGTCAGTGGCGGTCGGAATTTCGCGTGTGATTTTATTTTTTTGGGCCGTTTTGGTTTGTGTAATTGTTTTTAGTTCACGTACACGTGCGTCCAGTGCCAGGATTTCATCGGTTCTGTCTTCGATTCCCTTTAATTCGCATGCACGTTTTACGGCATCTGGGTTTTCACGAATAAATTTAATATCCAACATGTTTTATCCCCCTTGTGGATTAAGATTAATTGTTTGTTATTGTATGCAAAATTATGAAAAAGTACACAGATAAATTATTCCCCCAGGGGGGATGATGATGAACTAAAAAAAGTAAAACGGGTTTTCATATCGGTTGTATTATAAGCCTTTTGTTTATCAATTGCAATAAAATCGTGGGCGCGAATTTGTTTGCATAAGGGGATTTAATTGTGTATGCTGGGGCCGAAGTTTAACAAGGAAAGGTTTTTATTATGTCTGAATCATTTGATATGTATGATGTGATTATTTTGGGGTCGGGGCCGGCGGGGCTGACGGCGGCGCTGTATGCGGGACGCGCAAATAAAAAGACAATTGTTTTGGGTGGCGACCGATTGGGCGGTCAAATGGCGGGAATTGCAACACTGGAAAATTATCCGGGGTGGCGCGGTTCTGGGATGGAATTGGCCGAATTTATGAAGACCCAGGCCGAATCTTTTGGTGCCCAGGTTGTTTTTGTGTCCGCAAAAAGTATCGATGGTGATGCAGAATCAGGATTTAATATTTTGGCCGATAATGGCAAACACTATGTTGGAAAAACGGTTATTATTGCCACCGGTGCATCGCCACGCAAATTGGAAATTGATGGCGCGCGCGAATTAATGGGGCGGGGCGTTTCATATTGTGCAACGTGTGATGGATTCTTTTATAGTTACAAAGATGTTATCGTTATGGGTGGCGGTAACAGTGCGCTGAACGATGCGCTGTATCTGGCGGATTTGGCCAAGTCTGTGAAAATCGTTTATCGCAAGGGGGCATTTACCCGGGCCGAGGCCGTTCTGCGTGAACGCGTGGCACAGCGCGAAAATATTGAATGCCTGTTCAATACAGATTTGGCAAAAATCGAAGAAAAACCGGGGGATGCAGATGGTCGCTTAATCATTACAACAACCGATGGTGCACAGATTGAAACAGATGGACTGTTCGTCGCAATTGGACACGAAGCGAACACAGATTTTTTGAGTGAAGATGTCGCGCGTGATGGTATGGGACGCCTTAGCCCATGTCAAATGCCGGCGGGTATTTTTGTTGCAGGTGATGTGCATTCAGATTTAAAGATGCAGATTGCAACGGCGGTTGGGACGGGGTGCAGTGCCGCCATGGATGCAATCGCATATTTAAATCAATTATAATAATTCATCTATATACAAAACCGTTGGCTTGTGTGGCGACTGGTGCACTGGGGCAACGGTTTTTTGTACCAGTTCTTTTTCTTGTTTTATCTTTATCCCAAAATTTTTACGGTTTTGTTCCATCGTATTTTTATGATATAATAAGTTGTACTGTGTAGTGGGGATTTTATTATGAAACATATTTTATATGTGTTGTTTTTGTCATGTTTTGTTTCGGGCGCATTTGCAGATGGTACAGATACAAATGCAAAATGCCGTGGTTTTAGTTTTGATTACAAATCAGGCCAGGTTGGTTCGGTTGCCTGTGATGGTATGGTGGGAATTGATGCGACAAATACTGCATCATGTTCATGTACGTGTAACTCGGGAAACTGGGAAAAATGTACGGTATCATCATGCAAACCGGGGTATAATTTTAATGCAAATTATACGGGCTGTGTCCCCAGTTACAGTGGCGCCGTGGTTGATAAAAGTGGGACGCCATTGGCATTTGTTACAATTTTATCCAGTCAAGATCGTACAAATTCTTCGTATTTTTATGAAACAGATGTTAATGGAAAATTTACAATTCCAACCGATCAATTCCCAGATGATGGTATGGCACTGTTTTCGATAGTTGGGTGCAAGGACAAGACATTGAAATTAACATCCGGGATGCGTGTGGTGTTGGATTGTAGTAATGAACTGGATGGGGCAACATTGGTTGAGTGTGGGGCGGATACACTAAAAAAATTAAAGGCCAGTGCCGCAAAATTTAATCCAGAAACAGATAAGTGCGAAGCGACAACATGTATTGCCGGTGCATATTTTGTGTACAGTAAAGATAATGCGTTCATGGGATATTGCGAAGATAACTCTTATTGTGGGGCGGGTAAGAAGTTGGTAACAGACGGGTATAAGACATCGCTGGAATGTGTGCCAGATGTTAAATTGCCGGTCTTGGATGAAGATATCGAAATAATTGATGAAGAAGTCGAAATAGATGATGATTTGTTCCGTGATTTAAAGGAAGATGATTTTGTGGTAAATAAATTGCCACTTATTCCGGTTTTGGATGATGATATAGAAATAATCGATGAAGAAGTCGAAATAGATGATGATTTGTTCAAGAATCTGGAAGATTCAAAACTGGATATAAAAATTATGAATCCAGATCAGCCAAAAATTGATGCATGTAATAAAAAATATGGTGCACGCTGGAATTCTGTAACACGTACATGTGAATGCATAGACAGGCAAAATACAGATTGGAATTCTGATAAAACGGCGTGTGTAGAAACCCAAGATGCAAAAATACGCCGTCGTGAATCGGCGATTACAGGTGCGGTTTCAACATTGGATGTAGCGTTGTCTGATTTAGCCGTCAGCAAATGGAAAACCGCGGATGGTAAATTTAATACGGCGCGTTTGGCATCGGATACGATTGCGGGTGTTGTATTGGGTACGGCGGGTGGATTAATAACCAGTCATGTTGTAAAAAAGCACCAGGTAGAAGAAGGTTTTGAAGATATAAAGTGTGTGATTGGTGGCCAAAGCGTTGCCGGATGGGGCGATGAATTTAATGTTGGTGTTCATTAAAAAATTCCCCGCAGTTGCGGGGATTTTTATCAATGTGCAATTAATGATTAATATTAATACTGCGATAAACTTTTATTTATCAAAGCATTTGCCTAATCTAAAATATTCAGTTATAATATGTGTGTTATGGTGTTTTGCCATAATGGGGTGTAGTAACCCGATATAAGGCGTCTGGATGAAAATAACGAAATATCCTGAATTTCGGGCGCGCCATGTGGCGTGTTTTTTCGTATAGGGTCCAAGCGATAAAAAAACTCCTGATGTATTACGTGTCAGGAGGGTTGCGAATATATTGAATAAGCACACAATTCCTTATAATTGTTACTAACCTCCTGACCACTCGAATTTATTCGGTGGTTTTTTAATAATACAAAATAGGGGGAAAACAATGAAAAAAATTTTAACAATAACAGCGTTGTGTGGGATTTTTGCGGTACCCGCGGGCGCAGTTCAAAAATGCGTGGCGTTGAACGACGGACCAGATACAGATATGAATTGGTGTTACAATGGTGGAACTAATTTTGGTGATGTTGATTGGAGTAATGCGTGTGATGTATTCACCGGTGCAACTATAGGTGTATCTGGTGTTTCGGCCTGTTCTGATCGACCCGGTGGTGAACCAATTGGGGCCTTAACTGTATCAGATAATGCGACAGATAACATATATTGTTGGTGTATGATGACTGTACCTGCGGTATCGTGGTGGGTGTTTGCTGGTGAGAATACTACAAACTGCCTACACAGTTGCGGGTACACCTGTGCGGAATATTTTGCGGATACGGATTCAGGATTACGATCTGTGATATTGTCAAACCTGGTTAATTAAAGGGTAATGCGAATGAAACGAATTATATTTTTTCTTATGTGTGTGCCGATTTTGGCGCACGCCGCCGCACCAAGTGTCAGTTGTCCATCGGGTTATATCGCAATTGACATGCCGGATATAATAATTGCAACATCATGCCCCAGTGGCTATGTTTCCGTTGGTACGGCGGAATCGTGCCTGGTATCCAATCCCGCGGGAACATGCATAATGTATGCGCCGGTGGGGATGTCATATACAGACGATACTGGTACATACGAATTTACAGATGCGTGCCCAATGTCATAGTAAAAATCCCCCAGTTTTTTTGCTGGGGGTGTTTTTACTTTTTTCCAAAATGTTTCTTTAATATTTCGTATGCGGCGGATATGCGCGCAAATTCGGTCGCGGCATTTTTCTTGTCATCTGCGGTGTCGGGGTGGTATTTTTTCGCCAATGCACGGTATTTTACACCGACATCACGCCATGTGGCAGATATGCCCAAATCAAATACTTTTAATGATGATACAACATTGGTTGGTAATTTACTTTTTGCAGGAATGCGGTCAAACTTGGAACGGCCCGTTATAAAATCATTGATGAAGTTTGCGTAATTGTCGGCGTCGGTGTTGGCGCTGGCTTTGTCCTTTAATGGGGCGCCAAATGTTTCGCGTTCCCAATCTGCTTCGATTTCGTCGGGTGTCATGTCGGCGTAATAATTCCAATTCTTGTTATATTCGGCGGCATGTTCGGTGCAAAAAAACCAGTATTCGCGTAAATCGCGTGATTTTGGGGCACGGCATGTGCCGGCCTTGGTGCAACCGGGTTTATCGCATTTTTTTATCATGTTTATATATCCTTGGGCTTTGATAATGGATGACAATTTTCAATGGTTTCGCGTAATTGTTCAGGCATTACATGTGTGTAAATCTGGGTTGTGGAAATGTCTTCGTGGCCCAGCATTGTTTGAATCACGCGCAGGTTCGCACCACCCGCCAGTAGGTGCGATGCAAACGAATGTCGCAGTACATGCGGGGATACACGATTTGGGGCAATCCCAGAAAGTACAGCGCACTTTTTTAATAATTTAAAAAATGCATCACGTGTTATATGGCCAGATGCACCATGTGATGGAAATACGTATTTTGAAGCGTCGTCGCCACGTACATTTAACCATCGGTTTAATGCGTCAATCGCGCCACTGTGCATGGGGACAATGCGTTCTTTGGCGCCTTTGCCGTGAATTAATAATTTGTCGCCTAAAATTGCCGTCATTGGTAATTCGCACAGTTCTGATACGCGCAGGCCAGATGCATACAGCAATTCAATCATTGCACGCAGGCGTGTGGATGTTTTTATGTCGCCCGCCGATGATATTAGTAAATCGATTTCATCCATACTAAGAAACTTTGGCAGGGGGCGTTCGCGTTTCGGTAATTCCAGGTTGGCCGCCGGATTTGTAGATATGATTTTTTCAAGCATTAAAAATTTATAAAATCCACGCAGGGCAGATGCCTTGCGGGCGATGGATGTCGGCTTGTCCGGTAAAGACGACAAATATTCCTGGATTGTGTTTGGGGTTGCCCCCATAAGGCCATGTGGAATATTTTTGTCGGCATGGGTCAGGTCTGATTCATATGCCATTAATGTTTTCTGGCTGCGACCACGTTCGGCAGATAGGGCCTCTAAAAAAATGTCTATGTAATTCACGATGGATACACCACAATTTCGTTTATATGTTGAACCGGGGCAAATGATATTATCATTAATATGATTATCGCAATTATCGTGGCCCATATCAGTATGTTGCGCAGGGTTGGATTCTTTTTCTTTTTTAATGGCATTATATCCCCCGTGTTATATTGTATCAAAACTGGTAATAAATATACCGGCACCGGCAATAATGATTAGCGGTGGTGCAATTATTGCCAACAGTGGTGGTAACACACCCGTCGCCCCCAGTGCATTAAACATATTTGTTATAAAATACATTGCAAAACATGTGATGATACCAATGCTGAATTTTATACCAAAACTGTAATTACGGCGCTGCTTGGTCTGGGAAAACGCAACACCCAATGTGGCCATGGCAATCATCGTTAATGGCAGAAACAGCAGTGTCCACAACTGAACCAAATGACCGCGTACGGGGGCGCCAATCTTGGACATCTTTTCGATGAATTTTGGTAATTGCCAAAATGAAATCTGGTCGGGTTGTAAATATCTGTCCAGGACCGTTTGTGGATTTAGTAATGTTTCCATATGCCAATCAGATTTTCGCATGTTGCCATCGTTATCCCATATGGTTGCCGCCGTTGCGTTTAATCCATCATCCGACAGGCGCATTGTTTTTGCATCAATGCGTTCGATTAATTTAAATGATGGGTTTTGGAAAAATATAGTTGCGTTTTCAAATATTAATATATTGCCAGATTTATGCATGGCATCTGCGTTCATGGTAATAAAACCGGCCGGTGATGATTCGCGTAACCATATCTGATTGTCGATTAGTTGCAGGTGATCAGGGGTTATGTTTTTGGCACTGATACTGACCGAATATGGATTTATGATTGTTGTGGCAATAATGCCGATAATTGCGGCACCGATTAAAAATGGGCGGGCGGCCTGGAACGGGGATTGGCCCGCGCTGGAAACAATGATGCTTTCGCTGGATTTTGTAAGATTATATGATGCCAATAATGTGCCCATAAATACCGCCAATGGTAAAAACAGTGGTACGTATTCCAATAGGCGTACCCATGATTCATAAAGGGCACTGATTGCATCTGGATTTGATGGCAGGCGTTCCACAAACGTTACCGCCAGAATAATCCCACATACAACAAGCATTACCAACAGGAAGCCTGAAAAAAATCGGCGCATTAAAAATCTGGTTAAGATATTAATTCTGAACATGGGTAAAATTATAGACCGAAGATTTCCTAATTGCAAAATTAAAATGAATTCTTATAATCCATACATTAACAATAGGGATTTTATTATGGAAAAAAAGCCAATATCACGCGCAGGATTTGATAATTTAATCAAAGAATTAAAAGATTTAAAGGAGGTTCAGCGCCCTGAAATCTTGAAAACGGTACAATGGGCGCGGTCGCTGGGGGATTTGTCTGAAAACGCAGATTACAGCGCGGCAAAGGAAAAACAACGCCAAATCGATAAGCGTATTCAGTTTATAGAGGGGGTTATTGAAAACGCCACTATTATCGATGTGGACAGTTTGTCGGGAAATCGCGTCGTGTTTGGTGCACGGGTTACCGCCGAAGACGAAGATGGTAATGTAATGCAATGTCGCATTTTATCAGATATTGAATCAGATGGACGTATGGTTATTTCATGTACATCACCGGTGGGACGTGCAATGATTGGACGATGTGTTGGGGATACATGCATTGTTAAATTGCCCAGCGGGGAAAAAGAATATGAAATCTTGGATGTAAAATTTAAAGACTAAAAAAATAATGGCGATACGTGTTTTGCCCGATTTTCTGATTAACCAAATTGCCGCCGGCGAGGTTGTCGAACGTCCCGCAAGTGTGGTCAAAGAATTGGTGGAAAATGCACTGGACGCGGGGGCGGATCAGATTGTTATTGATGTCGTTGATGGGGGACGTACATTAATTAGTGTTATTGATAATGGCGCGGGTATGAATCGCGAAGATTTGGCAACCGCCGTTATGCGACATGCAACATCAAAATTACCGACCGACGATTTATTAAATATTAACTTTATGGGGTTCCGTGGCGAAGCGTTGCCATCAATTGCGTCGGTATCAGATATGGAAATTGATACATGCAATGGAACGGATTCAAATGGATGGCATCTGGATTGTAATACAATGGAAATAAGCCCCAGTTCATGGGATGCCGGAACGCGCATACGTGTGAAAAACCTGTTTGGACGGACGCCGGCGCGTCTGAAATTCCTGCGGGGGGATAGGGCAGAATTGATGAGTGTTCTGGATGTTGTAAAGCGTTTGGCAATGTCGCGGGTGGATGTTGGTTTTACACTGAATAATAAATGGCGTTTCCCGAAAAATCAGGAATTAATTGAACGTATTGCGGCCGTTATGGGTGATGACGTGCGTGGACGTATGTTGGATATAGATGCGGTGTCGGTATCAAATTCGGGGTTAAAATTATCTGGATTTATTTCTGAACCAACATTGCGGCGCGCGTCCAGTGTGGATCAATATCTGTTTGTAAATGGGCGCCCGGTCAAGGACAAGGTATTGGTCGGTGCATTGCGTGCGGCGTATATGGATGTTATGCATGCACGGGAATTTCCGCTGTGTGCACTGTATTTAAGTCTGAATCCGCAATCGGTTGATGTTAATGTGTCGCCGTCCAAGACCGATGTGCATTTTTTAGAGCCGTCGCATGTACGCGGTTTTATAATCAAGAATTTACGGGACAGATTGGCACAAACAATGGTTTCGCAAGCGCCGGTTGTGCCACGCGCAAAGAGTAATGAGCAAAGTGCAAATGTGTCCGCTAATACTTTTTTTAGATCAAGTGTGGCACAGCCAGCACGATTTGATTTTGGCATAACACCGGGGGCATTTATCGTTGCATCGCGTGAGTATGAAAAACCGTCAATACCCACGGAACCATGCGTAGAGCCCGAATTGGATAAAGATATAAAGGTGCCTGAAACCGGTCTGTTGGGACGCGTGGTGGGTCAGGTTGGAAACAAGTATATAATTGCACAGACGGCGGACGCAATGATTGTTGTGGACCAACATGCCGCCCATGAACGCATAACATATGAAAAACTGCGCACGCATGCAATAAAGACACAACCATTATTGACACCGATTGTAATCAATATGCGCGAAGAAGATGTGGCGGCGGTATTGACAATTGCCGATGAAATGCGCGCGTCGGGGTTGCATATTGATGCGTTTGGGGATGATGCAATTGCAATTTTTGAAAAGCCCGCCGATTGGGATTTAGATTGGGCAACCGTATTCAAATCAATCGCAGACGAGGTACGCGTTAACGGTCATTCATCGGGGTTAAATGAAAAACTGCATTTGAAATTGGCGAACTATGCGTGTCATCATTCGGTGCGGGCGGGGCAAAAATTGGACATAAATCAAATGGATGCATTGTTGCGTGATATTGACAATACCGAACGGGCGGGGCAATGTAATCATGGGCGCCCGGTCTATAAGATATTCCCAATTGATGAAATTGATAATTGGTTTGAAAGATAGTGATTTTTCCTTTACTTTTCTAGGTTTTTTTACTACTGTGCCAGTATTAAAGCAAGGAGAAATCGTATGGATCAAGCAGCAGTTGTTGTCGATAATGCGGTGCAAACCGCACCGGCCGCCGCCCCCCAGGGGGATGTGTGGGGTATGTTATTATACCTGGTCATTGTGTTTGGGATTGTATATTTGATGATTATGCGCCCAAACAAAAAACGTATGGCAGAATATCAAAAAATGCTGGATGCGTTACAGGTGGGTAATCGCGTTATGGCCGCGGGTATCTATGGTACAATCAAAAAAATTAACGAAAAAACAATTGAAATGGAAGTTGCCAAGGGTGTTGTTATCGAAGTTAACAAAAATGCCGTGGCGGCGGTTGAACAATAAAAGGGTATGGGTATGTTTAAAAAACTGGCTATTATTTTCACAGCAGTGTTTTGTGTTCTGTTGGCGGTGCCAACAATGTCGCCGAATTTGGCACCGTATTTCCCGTCTTGGATTGGGCCGGTTCCGTTGGGGCTGGATTTAAAGGGTGGGGCGCAATTGTTGCTAGAGGTGGATACAGACACCATGTTCCAAGAAAAGGCAGAACAATTGTACGAAGAAACGCGAAGTGCATTGATTAATCGCGACAAGGGGGTTATTCGTTTTTCAAATCTGCGTAATCATGATGGTGTGGTGTCATTGGTTGTGCGTGATGAAGACCAGGTTGCCGATGCCAAGGGGCGCTTGAAAAGTACATTTGGAAATACGGTTGATATCACGTCCAGTGGAAAAACAATTACACTGGCGTATAGCGATGTGCAAAAGGCAGAAATGACCAAAGATGCACTGGCGCGCAGTATTGAAATTGTTCGTCGTCGTATTGACGCGCTGGGGACCAAGGAACCATCTATTCAAAGTCAGGGTGGTAAATATATTATGGTGCAATTGCCCGGGGTTGATAATCCAGAACATATTAAAAATCTGATTGGACAGACAGCAAAAATGACGTTCCATTTGGTAAATGAAAATGTGTCGCCGGATCAGATTGCGTCGGGACGTGCACCAAATGGTACAGAATTTTTGCCATATATGGATATGCCAGGCCAGGTTGTCCCGGTATATTCCAGGGTAGAAGTGTCGGGTGAATCACTGAAAGATTCCCAGGCAGATTATGACCAAAATAATATGCCGGTTGTAACAACCGTGTTTGATGCAACGGGTGCACGTAAATTTGCACGTCTGACAACCGAACATGTTAACGAACGATTTGCAATTGTATTGGATGGACGTGTATTATCGGCGCCAACGATTCGTGAACCAATTCCGGGTGGACGTGGCCAGATTTCTGGTGGCTTTTCATTACAGGGCGCAAAAGATTTGGCCGTACTGTTGCGTTCGGGTGCTTTGCCGGCGCCACTGACCGTTATCGAAGAACGTACCGTCGGTGCGGGATTGGGTGCGGACACAATCGAACGTGGTAAAATTGGTGCCGTGGCCGGTGTTATCTTTATATTTATATTCCTTATCTTTACATATCGTATGTTTGGTGTATTGGCCAGTGCAACATTGCTGGTGAACCTGGGGATGATTGTGGGGATAACGGCGCTGTTTGGGGCGACGCTGACGTTGCCGGGTATTGCGGGTATCGTGTTAACCTTGGGTATGGCGGTGGACGCAAACATCTTGCCGTTTGAACGAATCAGGGACGAGGTTAAAGCCGGTGTTCCAACACTGCGTGCGGTAAATATGGGATTTGATCGCTCGTTAAAGACGGTTTTGGACGGAAACCTGACCACGCTTATCTGTGGGTTGGTGTTGTTCCAGTTTGGTGCCGGTCCAATCCGTGGATTTGCGGTTACATTGTCGATTGGTATTTTGACAACATTGTTCACATGCGTATGGTTTGCCAAGGTGCTGATTGACTGGTACATGAACGGCAAAAATAAAAAGATTGGTTTTGTTAAATAATAAATGCAAAGGGGAAATGTTATGAAACTGCATTTTATGAAATATCGAAAATTATCGTATATTATTTCAGGGGCGCTGTTGCTGATATCGGTGCTGTCGATTCTGATACGTGGGTTCAATTATGGTATTGACTTTTCGGGTGGTATATCGATGGAGGTTACACCCGTTGCCGAAACAATGACCATTGACAAGATGCGTTCGGAATTGTCTGAATTTAATCCAGAATTGCAACAGATTGATGGCAACGCGATTCTGATTCGTGTTGGTTTGCCCAAAGGCGTAACAGACGCCCAGCAAAATGAACGTGTCGCAGAAATTAAAAATATTTTGGGTGATAATGTTCAATATGCCCAGGTCCAAATCGTTGGACCGAAAATTGGTGGCGAACTGATTCGTGGCGGTATTTTGGCGATTCTATTTGCGTTCTTGATGATGGCGGTTTATGTTTGGGTGCGCTATCGCGGGGGGTATGCCGTTGGGGCGCTGGTGTCGTTATTCTTGGACTTTGTGTTGATGTTTGGTTTCTTTTCAATCACGGGGCTGGAATTTAATCAGACGGCGATTGCAGTTATCTTGACGGGGATTGGGTATTCGATTAATGACAAGGTTGTGAACTATGACCGAATCGAAGAAAATGTTAAAAAATATCACAAAATGCCAATGCCAGAATTAATCGACCTGTCTATTAACGAAATGTTCCGCCGTACAATGATGACCAGTATTTCAACGTTGTTGGCAATGGTTGGATTGTTCTTGTTCAGTGGTGAAGTTTTGCGTGAATTTGCAATCGCAATGACGTTCAGTATCATTATGGGTACGTTCACAAGTATTTATATTTCAAACGTGGTACTGTTGAACTTTGATTTGCGTGGCGAAGGTAAATAATAAAAAAAACTGTGGCGTGGCGCGCCAAAATCGGCCAAGGGGGATTTTGATGAGAATGCTGAAAATATTTATTGGGATGGTGATTTCAATATGCTTGGTCGGTGGCGCGCGCGCAGATGGTTTGTTTTTCGAAGACGAATCCATCCAAGATGGGATTCATGTGTTTGATGTGTCAAAAAACTTTGCGGAAATTTATCAGAAATTGGACGGTATTAATTGGGCCGGAAAAAATATTAATGTTGCAATTGAAAGCCTGGAAAAATTAAATTCACGTGCGCATATTGCGGCAACGGATGAACGGGTGGTTTTGGTTTGGGGGGATGATATCATTGCAAATTATCCGCGGCCCGCGGCCCGCGATTGGAACGGGTTTGGTGAAATTACAACCGCACTAATTTTAAAAATGCGTGGCGTTGATGCAAATTTACGTAATTTGTCCGAAAGTGCAATTTATCAGGCCGTTGTAGGCAGCCTGATGCAGGGTATCGATGAACAGGGACGGTATATATATTCCAGAAAAGCACAAATTAATGAAGATGGACGATTGCTGACCAGTGTTGGTATGGAAGGGGGGCGCGACGAACGCGGTAATTTCCGTGTCGCAGGAATTTTTAAAGGGGCACCCGCCGATATTGCTGGAATTAAATCAGGGGATTTGATTTCTGAGATAAATGGTGTGCCGGTTGCAAAAATGTCTGATGGGCAATTGGGGGCGGCGTTGTCGGGATTCAATTCGGGAACCGCCAAGGTGCGTGTTATAAGCCCGGCGGGACCACGGGATGTTGTCTTGCGGCGCGCAACAATTGTGGTCGCAGATGCAGATATTATTCATCGTGCATCACCAGATTCGGGTGGATTGCTGGAAATTGTTGTGCATCGGGTGTCTGATAATGCGGTCGCAATTGTGAACGAAGCATTGGCGAAATATCCAGATGTGGATGGAATTATTTTTGACCTGCGGGCGGCAACGGGTGATGATGAACGGGCGGCGGCAAAATTGGCGGGATTATTTATCGGTGAAAAACCAGTAATGAGAATTGTTGAAACCGCAATGGACGAAGTAGAGGTTGTCCCCGGTGGCAGTGCAATAACAGATGTACCAATGGTTGTTTTGATGTCTAATATGACGCGTGGCACATCCGAAGCATTGGTCAGCGCAATCTATGAAAATGGTCGTGGGGTTTTGGTTGGAACACCAACGGCCGGTGATGCACGTATTGCAACACAGATACCATTAAGTAATGGGGGGGCGTTGGAATTATTAAATAAATCAATAAAAACAGGAAGTGGACATGTGTTAGACGGGCGGGGTGTTTTCCCAATTGTGTGTTTATCAAATATTCGTTCATCACAACAACAAAATGCATTTTTCTTGAACGTGTTAAACAATGATTTTCGTGCCCAGGATTTTAATAAAGATACGTCAATTGACCCAGATGTTATTCGCCGTGGATGTCCAGTTATCATAAATGGCGCGGATGAAGATGCGTTGTCGGCGGCGGTTGCATCAAAAATTTTAACAGATAAAAAAGTTTATAATCGATTAATTGCAGAATAGGGAATATTTAGGGGTGTAATATGTTTTTAACCGCAGATAATGAAATAAAATGGAAACGTATGGCGTGGGGTGCGCTGGGGACGGGTTTGTTTGTAATGTTGGGTATGATATTTATTGATGTACCAATGTATATTGCGACCCGTGGAATTAGTGATTGGGCAATTTGGTCGATTCTAGGACGCGTTTTTGATGCCAAGGTTTGGATTGTTGTATCGGCAATTGTCTTTGCGGTTTATGGTATAAAAATATTTATAAAAACAATTCAATCAATTCAAAACCGAGAACTGAGATTTCATATCATAGATATTTTAAAAGAAACGTGGAACAAAACCCGGACCAGTAATGCGTTCTTGATTTTATCAAGTGTTTTTTGTGCCAGTATTACGGTGTGGATGTTAAAAGTTTTGATTGCACGTCTGCGGCCGGTGTTCGTAATGTCGGGAATTATTCCAGATTTTGACAGATTTACATGGGCGTGGCATTCAATGCCGTCGGGGCATACAACGGTTACGTTTGCAGGATTGGTTATGATTGGTATGCTGGCGCCAAAATATAAACCGTTGACATGGACATTGGCGGTTATTGTTGGTGCATCGCGTGTTTTTGTTGGTGCGCATTGGTTCAGTGATGTTGTGCTGGGGGCGTTTATTGGTATGGTTGTTGCCGATATCGTAAAATGGAGATTGATGAAGAAATAAAAAATTCCGCCAGAATTGGCGGGATTTTTTATTAGTGGCTAGTGTAAGTGATTAGTGGTAATTGGCGATACACACAAATACCACGATAAATAAATGTTAATATAAGTATTTGCGTAAATAGAAACATTTGGTTATAATTTTATTGTTATGGTGGTTTTGCCATAATGGGGTGTCATAGCCCGTGATTTCGGCGCCATGTATTAATTATGTGGTGATAAATATTCGTTCTCCAATCGTTTGGTTGGAGGGTTGTGAATAATACGTGTTTATCACGTAAAATAAGCACACTATACCGAATTATAGCTATGAACCTCCAACCGCTTGAATTTCTAAGCGGTTTTTTCATTCGTGAAAATCAAAGGAGGTCAAAGAATGAATAAATTTAAAATCTTTATAATTTCTGGAATACTGTATGGGGCTGCTTTTGGCGATTCTTGGGCAGAAGTGCGACCAATAAATTTGACTATAGAGGGCAGTGCTTATAGATGTTACGTAAATAGTGATGGGGACATTTTTTGTAATCAAAATGAAGATAGTCCGGCAATGATGGGAACACAGGTTTGCAGTAAGTATATAGAATATGAATATGTTGACTGTGACCCAACTGTTGAAAATTGTAAAATAATTTCTTTAGAAGGACGTACATACTGTATTGGAATAGGGGATTGTACCCCTGGGAATAGCACGTGTTACAATGGAACGCGTCCATTTAAGCTATGCAGTGAATGGTCTTTTACCTGTGAAGAGATAGTAGATGGCCCAATGGAAAATATAGATTATGTAAATGACACTTTTACCTGTATTCAGGGGTATTATAGGGATAAGATGGAATGTAAGCTTTGTCCGTCGTCGGGTGAGGTGTATGGAACGACAAAATCCAGTGGCGCAACCAGTATTACAGAATGCTATATCCCATCTGGTACAGAATTTTCAGATTCTTCTGGAACGTGGGAATATGGCCAGAACTGTTATTACAGTGAATAAAACAGGGCGATAAATTTATCGCCCTGTTTTTTACAAATTTTGTGATAATATGCGCATTATGAAAAAGTAATCAAAGATTTTGTCCGACTGTATGTCGGGGGCGTTAATATGCTTGGCTGACAGGTGTTTTTATGAAAATATCCATAAATACATTTATCTTTGTTTTTTGGGGATGTTTATGCTATACTTTTTTCAAAAGGAGTATATTTATGACAAAGAAATTATCTTGTTTTGCGTTGCTGGGCGCGATGTTGGCTGTAAATCCGGCCGTGGCGGCAACAAACTGGGGCGTGCGTGCGGGATCCAGTGCCGATTTAACCGGGGCGCCCGCCACACGTACACGTGAAAATGTGAACTATCAAAAGTATCAGACGCGTACCACAACGCGTACGTACAAGGCATCAGATGGTGGGGATTTATACTATGCCACACCGACCAAGCGCAGCGATTTGTACAAGCAATATGATGCTGCGACATCATCTTCTGCACGTGCAACAAAGAACACAGTTCGTACCAGTCGCGCTGAAAAAATTATTACAAAGTTGAACCGTAAATATTATCTGGCGCATCCGTTCTTTCAACCATTGGCGGGTAATTTTGGTTCAATAACGGATTTTTCGTATAACCAGAATTCTTTTGATTTTGATATGCCATTGACGTTGGTAAGTACGTTGGATCCGGCAATTCAGATGTCGTTTGCAGGTGGAAAATGGGAATCTGAAACATTTTCAATCAAAGAAGATTTTAGTTATGGTATTACCGATCGTGTCGCATTGGTTGCAATGGCCAAGTATGACATGGCAGACTATAAATTCAAATATGATTTTAGTAATGGGGATGCCGCAGAATCAAAAATGGATGACAGCAGTGTAAATGTTTTTGGTATTGGTGCACAGTGGCGCATGGTTGATAATGAAAAATGGATTGCAACCGCGTCGGCGTATTATCAGCATCAAAAGGATTTTTCAAATAATCTGGTTCTGGATTTAAAGGCCGGGTACAAGGTTGCACGTTCAACAATCTATGGTTTGGCGCGCGGATGGTACTTGGATTTTGATGAAAATTCATATGGTGCGGTTGTCGATAATTCCGAAGAAGTGTTCTATGTTGCATATGATTCAGATGTTGACAGTGCGTTCTATTTCGAAGGCGGAGTTGGTGTGTTCAGTGTGCTAAGCGAAGACTGGACATTAAATGTCGAAGGTATCTTTGGCGCATATGATTGGCATAACCAGGCATCGGTAAAAGCGGCCCTGGGGTGGCAGCCAAATGATTGGTTTGCATTGAATTTGTATGCAAAATCATCAATCTATGACAGTGCCGATAACAAAGATTTAAATGTATATTTGCAACAGGCAAATATGGGATTGGATTCTTTGACCCAGATTGGTACAGCAAAGGTTGATAATGCAAATGAAATGTCCCTGGGGGTTCAGGCGATATTCCATTTCTAAGAATATAATATGTAACCGTCCCCGTTAATGGGGGCGGTGTTTCTTGTTAGACCGGAGAGAGGATTTTAATCATGTGGAAATTTTTATCAGTCGTTTTATTTGGGGCAACATTGGCGTGTTCGGCAAATGCAAATGTGGTGGAATTCGATACGTCGGATCCATTATATATGCTGAAAACAGAAGATATTTTGTCAGAATCAACCGTTTCATATGGGCGTGATGTTCTGCGTTTTGGTGAAACGTTGTCATATGGTTTGAACGACAGGTTGACAGTGTCGGCAAATGTTAATTATCAAATAGATTTTGTTGATACAAACGATGGTTTTACCAGTACGGATTTAGGCTTTGTATATCGTGCGGGGGCATCGGATACATTTATATCAGACGTCTTGGCGGGATTTAAATTTGGGGGCAGTCGCCAGGTTCGTACCCCATGGTATGCCGATTCAACATATTATGTTGGGTGGCGTTTCGGTCGTCAATGGGCCGGGGTAACATTGGCCGGAACAATTCAGTCAAACTGGATTTTTGATGATGCACGCGGTATGGCGTATATCGACTTTGTGCCCGAGGCTTATTTTAGATTTGACCCAGAGTGGCGTTTGGGACTAAACGCAACCCTGCGCAAGGCAACAACACCATCGTTTAACGAAGAGTGGATTGGGGCAAAACTGGTGCGTCAATTTGGTCGTACGCAATATATTGGGCATATTGACTATGAATTTGAACATGATGATGTGCATATTGGTGCGCGTGTAAATGTCTTGTTTTAAATAATGTTGTATGTGTATTAATGTGGTTTAGTGGTGAATTATATACATTGTACATGATGTAGTTTGTGCATAAATGTGGTTGTATTGTGTGTGTTATTTGTGCTTTACAACACTGCATTAAAAATACTATAATTTATAACAAAGGAAGTACTTTATACACGCATATGCGTAGAAATCTGGACTGTTTTAGTCGCGGGGGGATACATATGAAACGTCGTAATTTTTTAGTTTGTTGTAAAAATGCAGTCGGCACGATATTTTTACTGGGGGGGGCATTTTTAACATGTTCGACATTAATGTCGATGCGTTCTGCATTTGCAGACCCAATTGCGCCGGTAAATTCTGGCACGTTATCGCCAATGGCAACACGTGCGGGAAATGCTGTTCGTTCCGGCCGGGCCAGTCCACGTAACACATCTGCCAAAACAACGGTGTCCCGTGGCACGTCATCGGCGGTGCAATCGCGTGGTGTTGCGGCACGTACAACCACGCGTCCGACAACCGCGTCGGTAACAACTGGGGCGCCATCACGTGCGGTTGCAAATCGTAACGTTGTGTCGCGTACGGCAACAACGGCGGCAACCCGCACAACGGCAAATCGTTCGGGGCGCACGGTTCGTGCGCGTAATGCGGACACGTCGCGTGTATCTTTGCAGGGGGCTGCAATTCGCGGGTCCAAGGCATCAACATCAAATTACACATATTTAACCAATAAATTATACACGGGTAATTATTCAAACATTATTGATTCCAGTACCGGTTTAATTTCGGCCGAAGCGTTCAATAACTGTATGGAATCATATTACACATGTATGGACGAAATTTGTACCGCACGTAACGCGGCCCAGCGTCGCTGTGCATGCGCCGGCCGTGTCAAAGCATTTGCAGAGGCCGAAGCCCAACTGGAAACCGCAAACGAAGAATTGATAAAGGTGTCGGGCGAATTGGCATTGCTAATCGCGAACAAGGGCAAGGATGTATCCGATGCGTTTAAATTAACCGACGCTGAAAAGGTTATGAACTGTGTTTCATGGCGCGAAGCCAGCAATAATGGCACAATTGATGCCAAAGATTTTGGTAACTGGTGTGCGGAACATGGAATCTTTGACGGTTCGTGCAGTGAAAAAAGCGCCCCGGCATATTGTTCAACAACGGGCAATGGCGGCAATACATTTGGATTTGATATTTCTGAATTGGATGGGTCGGGTTCGGACATTCTGGCGTCGTTAAAGGCATGGGCCGCGGCCAAGGATGAAACAATCACAATCCTAAAAGATGATACAGAAAATCTGATGACGGGCCTGGGGATAATCAGCAGTACGGTTAACAGTATGGCCGGTATCAGTGGGGCAATCGCAAATTCAGATGATTTAAAAGATTCCCTGGCGGAAACATGGGGTTATGAATTGTTTGAATATGCGCACAACAATGTATGTTCACGCGTTTTGGATTCATGCTTTAACGGTATTTACGAGGCATGTGGTACACCAGGTGAAAATGCCAATAAGTGTGGTAATGGCGCAACCCAGTGTCCATATAATTACAACAGTAAGATTTCAGTAGATACATCAAGTGGTGAATATAATCTAAAATTCATAACGGCCAATACTGATTACACGGCATCTAATTCTGCAAGATGCTTTGGTTATACATCTGCATCGGGTGATCCGTATGCGTCATTGCGTGGTCCGGTTGCCGATGCCCGCCGCAGCATTATGCAAAAATATGCATTGGATGCAAATGCGGATTGTGATGCATATGGCGAACAATTGCGCACCACCGCCCAAAATATTGGGTATCAAAAGGTTGCCGCCCAACAGGCCCTGCAACAAAAGCGTCTGGAATTTGCAACCGAAGAACGCGAATCAATTCTGGCATCGGCCCAGACGGCGTCTGCAAACTTTAACGAATGTTTAAGTGAGATATATGAATGCTATGTCGAAACCGAACAAAGTGAAAAGAATTGGACATCTTCACGTATTAAAACATACTGTGCCCAGATTGCCAATATACCGCATTGTTACGAAGAAATGATTTGTACACCATCGGGCGCACAATTCAGTGCGGTTATCGACGAAGAAGACGCAACCGACTGTGCCAATACCCAAGATTACACAACAAATACATGTCGTAACGTTGTAACATTAAATGAAATCTTGAACGGGGCATATACCGGTTCTATGGCGGGCTTTACCCCCCAATGGGGCGCCGGCGCAACCCAGGATTCAACCCAGTTGCGTGAATATTGTCTGCGCAATGCAATGGGAATACCATTGGATGGTGATGTAAAAGGCAAGGGCGAAGATACATGGAATATCCGCAGTTGGAAAAAGGATACAGGTTCCGAAGATTAAAAAATCCCCGCAGTTGCGGGGATTTTTTTAAATTTCAAAGTGCAATTAATAATTAATATTAATGCTGCGATATATAATAAGTATCTTGTATTTTGGTGAAAAATGGTTTATAATATGTGTTGAGTTCACAGGGATGTGGATTCGGGGTCGTCAAAAAGCCCATCAGCAATCGGTGCAAGAAAATTTGTACCGTATCCGCACATGAAAATTGGCGCGGAATGCGTCTTTTTTTGTGTTTATAACCCGATGTATTCGTGCGATGGTCGCACGGACCACTTTCGTACGTCGGGGTGCCGTCGGTTATACAACAGGGCGCATTGCGCCCGAAAACCGGCGGGGTCAAAATTGCTGTTGATTTTTTGAACACCCCGACCGCCATATTCCCGTGGCGGTGTTTTTATTGCGTGGGGGAAATGATGCGGAAGATTTTATTGCTGTTTATGCTAATTACTGTATCGGCAAATGCGGCAACAATGTGCGTGCCGGATTTTTCACAGATGTCTGATAAATGCACAGTTGTTAGTTATACAAAAAATACGTGGACAGTGAACTGTAATGGGGTTGAGGTTTCTGGAATAGCAATCCCAGGACAAAAAACATCTGCGGGTTTTGCTTATGATATAGAAGAGATTGTTTACTTTACGGCGTACTGCAATTGTTTAATGCAGCATCCGGTTGTGGGACAGTATTTATTGCCATTACCTGAACCCAATGTGTGTAGTGAGTGGGCCGGAATGTCTTGTGGTCAGTTTTGTGCACATGTTTTTGTGCCAAGATGTGGGTTTTCTAAGTGTAATCCGTATGCTGACCTGGGGATAAGTTGCACACAAGGATCGGGGTAAAATTCATGAAAAAAATATTTATTGTTTATGCCGGTATTATGCCTGTGATTGCGAATGCTGTGGCGTGTCCAAGTGGTATGATGGCGGTGTCGTATGATGATTTTGCCCCAGTGGTATTTGGGGTATGCCCCGCGGGCTATGTTGCACATGATTTGCAGAATGTTTGTGCAAATGATTCATCGGGGGTGTGTTGGCTGGTGCGATTGGCGTGCGGGGCGGGGATAACACAAATGAAAACATCGGCTGGGGTTGATTTTCCGATTTATGCAACGCGGCAAACAAATCCGTCGCTAAGTGTTAGGTATAATAATACAACATGTTATATGGATTTAGAGCAAGGCAAACAATCCGGTACAATTAATCTAAATTATAACGGTGTTGTTTATCATATGATTCCGAACTAGTCATCTGAATTTATTTTCTGGCGCAGGGATTCCCAATAATCCAGGCGCTTTTTTATTTCGCGTTCAAAACCGCGTTCAACGGGATAATAAAATTTTTGCCGTCCCAATGTTTATGGGAAACAATTTTGGCCACTGAAACCATTGGCGGTATCGGGGTCATAGATGTATCCCGCGTTATAGCCCAGATTCTTCATCATTTTTGTTGGTGCGTTCAAAATATTTTTTGGTGGCATTAATGAACCTGTTTCGCGGGCCACGGCATATGCCGCCTTTTGTGCTTTGTAATTGCCAATACTTTTTGGGGCGGTGCCCAGGTAAATCACCAATTGCGTCAGGGCCAGGTCCCCTTCGGGACTGCCCAATCTTTCATAAGCCTGCCATGCGGCAATTGCCATTTGCAATGCGTTTGGATCGGCCAGGCCCACATCTTCGACCGCAAAGCGGGTCAGGCGCCGGAATATGTACATTGGATCTTGGCCGGATGTCATCATGCGCGCCGTCCAATACAATGCGGCGTCCGTATCACTGGCCCGCAGGGATTTATGCACCGCCGATATTAGGTTGTAATGTTCGTCGCCACTTTTGTCAGACAGTGGTGCGCGCTTTTGTACCGCGCTGTCCAATTCATCGGGGGTTAAATCGTGTTTGAAATTCGCATGGATTAAATATTCAACCGTGTTTAATAAAAAGCGTGCATCGCCGTCCGCCATCTGGGCCAGGTGTGTGCGTGCATTTTCATCCAGTGGTAATTTTTTTTCTAAAAATTCTTCGGCGCGTTTTATTAATGTCAATAAATCTTCGGTGTCCAATGGTTGCAAGACCCCAACGTGGCATCGCGATAATAATGCGTTGTTCAAATTAAAACTGGGGTTTTCGGTGGTTGCGCCCATAAATACAACCGTGCCATCTTCGAGATATGGCAACAGGGTGTCTTGTTGTGTCTTATTAAAGCGATGAATTTCATCAATAAACAGCAATGTGTTGCGGCCAATGTCGCGATTCATACGTGCGGCATCCATTGCCTTTTTTATGTCCGCCGTGCCAGAAAATACCGCAGACATTGGAACAAAATCCATATCGACCGAATTTGCCAATGCACGTGCGATTGTTGTTTTTCCGCATCCGGGTGGCCCCCATAAAATTAAATTAGATAACTTTTTATTATCAACCATACGACGAACCAGACCGTTTTCACCCAACAGTGTTTTTTGCCCGACAACATCCGCGATTGTGTTGGGACGCATTAAATCGGCAAGGGGTCGTGTCATGGTTTTACTTCGCTTTTATTTAGTGTTTATTTATGGTATAATTATTTTATTAAAAAAACATGGGGTTGGCAATTGGTAAATATAAATAAAAGTTCTGAATTTGCGTTGGCGGTGGCAAACCTGGCGGCGGCGGCAATGGCGGCAAATCCAGCGTTGGATATGGAAACCGCGGTAAAAAATGCACGCGAAATTTTACGCGGTGCGTCTGTTACACCGCAACAAATCGAAGATTCAATTCAGCCAGATAAAATTCAATGTCTGGAAGATGGGACGTGGCATGTAATGCTGCGTCGATATATTAAGCGTCGGTTTAATATGACGCCTGAACAATATCGGGCGAAATGGGGTCTGCCGGTGGATTATCCGTTTGTGGCACCCGCATATGCGCGCAAGCGTTCACGTATTGCAAAGAAAACAGGATTGGGGAAAAAGTAATATGTCAAAAAAATTCGAAAAAATTGTAAATGCGCCACACAAAGTCTTTGGGCGGGCCAAAGATAAATTATTGAGATGGAAGATAGAAGGCGAAAATCCAAAAATTAAAATAGAAACCAAGGACAAAACAGTAACGATACCTGTACCCGAAAAGGAATTTAAAAAAGGGATCAGGGCGACCGGAATTTCCGTTACAGGGTTGGGACAGTTTTTATTTTGGGCGGCAAAATACTTAACATTGGATAATCATTTAACGCGTCAACTGGAAAAATTATTTACGAATAAAAAGGGCAGTAAAAAGAAAATCAAGCATCCCAATCTGGTTGGGCATTTAGTGTATTATGTGTTGGTGGCGATGGTTTCTGGGGCAACATGGCTGGGGGTGCGCGCATATGATAATGATAAACAAGATGATGAAGTTAAAGATAAAATTGAAAATGTCGAAGTAACAGGCAGTGATGATAAACCCGGTGTATTACGTAACGCGCGCGATTGGTTGCGAAACTTGTTCGGGGCATCAGAAAAAACAGAAGAGATTCGTGTTATACCGGGGACATATGGTGAATATCGGGCGCGTATGCAACCCGTGGTACCAATGATTGTGGCAGAAATTGTCGCAATGGAAGGCGCAGTTATGAGAAATGGTATGCATGTCGTATATGATGATGCGACAATGAAGCCGCTGAGACCGGGCCAAAACCCAAGGGGCAAGGCAACCCAGGGATATGGTAATACGGTTAGAAAAGATAAAAAAGAATTAGACAGTAATTCGCCACCAATCACATCAGAAGAAGCACTGGAATGGGTGCGCTGGCATCTGGAAGATAAAGAGACTTTCTTGCTGATGTATTGTTATGAGGTGGCGTGCAAGGATGCAAATGTTAATTCTGTGCCAGAAGCCATGGCAATAGCGTCGATGATGTATAATGGTGGAATATTGGTGCTGGAAAAAGATGGTCCGAATGTAAGAAATCGTTTTGAAGAAATTAGAAAATTGCACAAAGAACGTGGCGACGCGTTGAGCGAAGATGAAATCAAGGCGATTTTTAAAAAATATCCAATCAAAGATATGGCACATGTTGGAAAACATTGGTTGACCGGGGGCAGTGTCAAAGATGCCGCAGATGGTGCAGGGTGGTATATAAACGTAGACAAGGATGGTGATGGAATTAGGTGGCGTCGATGGTTAGAGGCATGTATTATGACGGGTGATATTACGGTCGAAGAGATATTAAATATCCCCGTGAATTATATGTCGGATTTCTTTGATTTGGTTGGTCGAGATAGAAAAAACTGGTTCATAGTAAAAAATGAAAGAAAAGCCAACGAAACAAGAACTGTGAACAGGGAAACCGTTGTCAGGTTTAGGGAGTGGGTGAAAAACCCAGTGGCAAAAGATGGAAGGACTTCGTTGGCACAAAAACAACGGGTTCGTGATGTTATGCCAAAAGATGCGGTGCAAATGTGTATGGCGGATAATGTAAAAACTGGATAAAAAAGTTAAAAAGTATAAAAAGACAAAAAAACAAAAAATTGTCGAAAAAGAAACCTATGTAATTGGATATGAACAAGAATATGCGGCGGCACTGGAAGCGTATCAGAAAGAAAACTTTGAAGATGCGGCAAGACAGTACGAAGCCTTGGTTTTAAAATATCCAGATAATGCATTGTTGCGCAATGATTTGGCGGCAACTTATAATCATCTGGAACGATATGAAGATGCAATTGCACAGGTGCGTGAAATTGTGTGGCGTATTGGTGATAAAACACGATATGGGGCGGCACAATATAATGCAGGATTTGCGTATGAACAAATGGGTGATTTGGAAAAAGCATGTGAAAATTACAGACTGGCTGTGGCAAATGGAAACCAAAATGCCGAAGATGACTTGAAACGTGTAATGCGGGCAATAAAAAATAAGACGAAAACAAAAAAAGTTGCATTTAATGATGCCGCAGGACGTGTGGAATCATATGGACAAACGGCGGATTTCCTGTCGTATCTGGAAGAGGTGCAACGTAGAAATAATGATAATGCATAGTTTGAATTTTTGGAGGTAATATATAACATGAAGGTCTTTGTTGATGTGCATGATAAGCGGTGGAAAAAATATAAAATCGATTTTGAAAAAATCGTAAATGAAATTGATTTGCCAAAATACAAAAATGCAGAAGTGTCGATTGTATTGGTCGATGATGCGGAAATTCATGCACTTAATCGTGAATACCGTGGCAAAGACGCACCAACAAATGTTTTATCATTTGAACTGGGGGATGATGTGCTGATGGGGGATATTTATATATCATTAGACACCGTCCGACGCGAGGCGGCCCAGCAAAATAAAACCGTCCCAGAACATACCGCACATATGGTTGTGCATGGTGTATTACACCTGGGGGGGTATGACCATTTAGATGATATTCAGGCCAAGAAAATGGAAAGCAAAGAAATTAAAATTTTATCAAAAATGGGAATAAAAAATCCATATCTGGACGATGATGGTGATTTTGTGTGTTGTGATGCGTCGTGCTGTCCGGGGGCGGGGGTGTTTGCGTTTCTGGATAAACTAAAAATACGCGAAGATTCATTTTGGCAATATGCGCTGTACGCAGTGTTTGGGGCGTTTGCCGCGTTTGGGTTTGCACCGTTTAATATGTGGTGGCTGACAATTTTATGTTTTATGGGGGCGTATTGGTTGACGGTGCGCGCAACGAAAAAAATAGGTTTATGGGGGGCGTTTTTGCGCACAATGCCATTTGGTGCAATGTATGGCGTTTCAATGTTTTGGTGGGTGCTGAATTCAATTTATGTTGTGCCGGAATTAACGCAACAATATGCAATATGGACCGTCCCAGGAATTGTCGGATTGGCATTGGCGGGGGCAATAATATTTGGTGTGCCGTTTGCAATATTACGCGCTATGCGCATGAAATCTGCGGCGCGTCCGTTTTTCTTTGCAGCTGTTTGGGTAATAGTGTTGTGGTTGCGTGAATGGTTGTTCACGGGTTTCCCATGGAATCCAATTGCAAATATTGCAATGCCATTTCCAATTTTGGCAAATTCTATGTCGTTATGGGGGGCGTTGGGATTAACGTTTGTTATTGTTGGTTTTATGGCGTCGATTGTTGAGTTTTTACGCGAATACAAAAATCGTACGGTGATTGAAACAATGATTGTGTTTGTTGTTTTATTGCTGGTTGGATGTGTTGCGGGCCATGAAAACATGCGTATAGCCGATAATGGTGCCGATTTAAATCCCCAGTTAATTCGTGTGGTGCAACCGGCGTTTTCACAATCGCAAAAGGCAACACATAATCGCGCGATGGCAATAAAAAATGCAGAAGAAAATCTGGGTAAATTATTGTTTTTGGGGGTGGGGGACACAACACCAGATTTGATTGTATATCCAGAAACAACGTATCCGTGTGTTGTTGTTGATGGGGATGAAATGCCGTTGGGGGTGGCGTTGGGGACAAATGTAATTGTTGGTGCAACAACATACAATCCATCGGTTGGATTACAGAATTCATTAATTGTGTCTGATGAAAATAGCCAGATTTTGGGCGTGTACAGCAAATCGCACCTGGTGCCGTTTGGGGAATATAGGCCATTGGGGATATTGCCGGCACCGGCAAATTTAGCGCCCGGTAATGGCCCAGAATTAATCAGTTTGAATATCGCAGGACGTGATTTTGTTTTCGCGCCGGCGGTATGCTATGAAATTATTTTCTCGGATTCACTGATACCAAATGGGGCGGGATTAAATCCAGATGCAATTATAAATATTACAAATGATAACTGGTTCGGGAAAACGCCGGGAACATATCAACATCTGGATATGGTGCGCCGTTATGCGATTGAATCAGGTTTGCCGGTTATTCGCGCGAACTATTCAGGTATCAGCGCGTTTGTCGGTGCAGATGGCGTGATAATAGAAAGTATGCCAATTGGTGCGTCGGGACATATTGATGGTTTTGTGTGGGGGGCGCATATGACGCCATATCGGGCAATTGGTATGAATTGGTGGTTTATTATCATATTGGCGTTTGCGTCGATTTCATCACTGGCGATGTGTGTGATTGATAAGGATAATTAACCATTTATAACCTGGTTCAAAATCCAAACGCGGATGGCGGATGATAAATTTGTGTCTGGCGCGCGGCTGTTATCAATTTCACAAATTATCGATGCGACCGATACACCGCGTGCGGCGGCGATTCGTTTTAGTACATCAATAAATTCTGGTTCCAGGGTAATACTGGTTTGATGGCCCGACAAAGATACAGATATTTTTTTCATACTTAAAATTTCCCGGCAATTAAACAATCGGTTAATGCGCGATATGGATCGTCGTATTTACGCAATATGCGCAATGTTAAATTATCCAACATATAGCATGTGCCAAACGCATCAAATGCAAACCAAAACAAATCGTTGCGACCAAATATGGTCTTGCCGGTCGTTCCGGGTAATCCAGATATATCACGATTAATTTCAACCAGACCAGGGACCGGTGTGCGTGGACCGTTGGTAAATTCGTTTGGGCCAAATATATATCCACTGTCCATTGCGATGCCGCCGGCGTGCGAATACAGTTCAATCATAAACATTGGTAATATCGCCGCACGGATGTGTTGTAACACGGAATTTGTTTGAATAATTTCATGTTGGGGGGCCGGTGGGGCAATTGTTGCACCACGTGATTGCATTGATGATATAAATTCATGACATGTCATCGCCTGTGTTTCCCCCGTTATTCCCGGCCGGCCGCCAATTGCGCCGCCATTTGGGCCAATCTGTCTTCGGTTGCGTTCCCACCATCACCACCGCCGGTGGTATGGGCGGGAATATAAATTTTTTTCGCAGGATTGGGCAGCCATATGCTTTCCGCGCCAGATTGGGATATTATAAATCGGTCAAGTTTTTGGGCGTGCGGAAATGTCCAGCACATAAACATATTGTCGATTTCCATTTTCCCACCCCATGTTAATGGAATACGAAAGCGAAATGACATGTTCTTTGGAATGCTTTGGCCCATAAGCAGGGACATAAATTCATCCTGGTCCAGATTCATAAATGCCAGTTCTTGGACGGAATCAGTTAAACTGGTAACAAAATTATGACACAATTCTTTGTATTTCTTGAACCAATCGGGGGATAATGCGGTCGGGGTCGGCACGATTTCCATTATTGGCATGTCGTTCATACCCATATCAGCCAATATTTTTTCGGCGGTTGCCTGGTTCAATTGCATCACAGTTTCCCTATGTATTCAATAACCGTTGATATGTAATCAGAATACGCATCAAAGTTTCCATCATCATCGGCCGGTAATGGCGGATTTGGATGTTCACGCATATATTGGCCCAGGTTTTCAATACTGTCAAATGTTAAAATGTCGGGTGCAGACGGTGATGCGCCGTCGGTTGGATTAATGACAAATGCGGTAATGTATATATCAACCCCGTCAAGTGTGTCAGAAAATATGTGGGCCAATTTATTCGCGCATGATTGCATGTCAGATGTAGATATATTGGATGCGCCAAGATATAAAACTTCGCCGGTGCCAATGGCAAGAATGTCCATGCGTTTGCCATTGATAAATGGTTCGCGTTTAAGGACATAATGGGCCGATGAAAATATTTCACGCAATTCTGATAAATCAATGGCGGCGGTTGGTGCGGGGGCGTTTGTCGTGTTGGTAATGGCCGGTGTGGGTGTGGCCGGTGTTGCAACGACCGGTGTTTGTGGCGCCGCGGCAAATGTGTTTGATGGCGCAATGTTTAGGCGCGGTGGCCGTGATAAAATTGGGGCCGATGTTGTTGGTGCGCCCAGTGGGGCCGGCGTCGTATCCGGTGTTTTATTTTGTGTTGGGGATGGCGCCGGATGGGGTGTTAAATTTATCCTGCGCTTACGTGGACGGATTAATAAATACAATCCAAACAGACCAATAAATACAGATGCAACCAATGAAAAATAGAACCAAAAACTGACCGGGGTGCGTGTTGCCTGTTGCGTGGCAAGGTATTGCCAATGCGCATTCGAAAACAGGTTAAAACCGAATCGAGTATTAAACCAAAAACATGTCCCCAGTGTTACCCCAAGTAACCACAGGACGCCAATTAAAATATTATCAATTTTCTTGTTCATTATGTTTTTATTGTATCATATTTATGATAAACTAAAAAGCGCAATGATAGATTTAGATTCTTTTTTTAATGGCGTCGGTACAAACGTTGATGTTTGGTGTGGTGGCGATACAAATGGTGTCGATTTAGCCCGCATGGTAGAGGTTGCAACACAACATAATGCACATGTGGTGTCGGTATTGCCAGATGTGGTGCCAACGGTGTGGCCGTGGCTGGAAAATTCAGGCGTGAAAATATATGGGCGATTTTATCTGGATGAAAAAATAGATGTTTCGTCATTGTCAGATTTAACGATAAAAATTAATCAATCGTTTAAGTACGGCGCAAATGGCGCAATGGTTTTTGTGCGATATAAAAATTTATCGGCCATGGTGGACCAGGTGGCGTTTGTGCGTGATGATTTGTTCTTTAATCGGGATTTGGTTGTGGGATTGGATATCGGGGATGTCGATTCGGATGACTGGGTGGATTTGTTTCGTGAATTAAAACGAATAAATGCATCGGCGGTTTGTTTTGTCTTAACAAAAGATGCGGGTAAAAAATCAGACTTTGTGGGGCGGGTGTATGGATTGCTGAACGCGTGGGATTCCGAATTTGGTGGCGCGTTACATTTTGCGCTGGAAAATCGTCCCGAACGAATCGACCAGGCACGACGTTTGGTCGAATCAATACGGCCCGAGTTAATGTCGGGATTACGATTTTTTGTAAATTACTAAGCGTTTTTTAAGATTAAATATTTTGGGGCATCTGTGCCCGCCTTGTTTTTATGCTGATAACGGGTCTGAATAATTTCCATGTCTGGAACGGTCGCAATCAGGGATGTTGATTTTATTTGTTCACGTATCCAATCAAAGTATTCCCAATGATCTGTGCCGATTATTATTTCGCCGTTCTCGGATAAATATTTTGATAACAGATTTAGGAATTCAGCGGACAGTAATCTGCGTTTTTCATGTCTGGCTTTCGGCCAGGGGTCGGGGTGCAAGACCCAGATTTGTTCGAATTTCGAATCTGTTTCACGCAAAAAATCACGTACATCATCAGGCCAAATACGAATGCCCGTATATTCATCCAAAATCCGATTCGATTTTTCGTCGGTTATTGCGGACAATAAACTTGCCACACCGTTCATAAATGGTTCGGCGCCAATTATAATTTTATCTGGGTTATTGCGTGCCAGGTCGCGCACATGTTCGCCCGCACCAAAGCCGATTTCCAAAATGTCGCCCGTTGTTGGTTTTATGGTTGGTAAAACCGTGTCAATCAGTGCCGATTGACGCGCGGATAATTTTTTGCCGTGACGGCGACCAAATGTTCTTATTTCTTGTTTTTCCATATATTTAGTATAGAATTGAGTAACTAAAAACACAAGGAATATATAGAAATGTCCGAGTATCCATATGTAGAAGTGGTAGAGTATCCAAAAGCTATTAGACTGATAGACAGTGGTTGGAATGATGCAGAACCCGTTTACTGTGTTCGTGGTGATTTTAGTGGTGGAATGTATAAGCCAATAGGGGCTAATCAGATGATTGCCAACGAATTGTATGGTGCCATAAATGCGAACCGTGATTTTTTTAGACCGTGGTTGCCATGGGTTGATTCTGTGAAAAGTCCGGCAGATGAAATGCCAATTGTGGAATCATTGGCCGACAGAACGACATGTAAATATTATCTGCGACTGAACGGTTGGTTGACGGGCGTGGTTGGCGTTGTTCGTGAAGATAAAACTACCGGGACGATGGAAATAGGATATTGGCATGATCCACGATATAATGGTCATGGGGTTATGACGTGGGCTGTGGGCAAGGCTGAAATGTTATGTTTTTTGTATGGTGATGCGAAAAAAGTGGAAATTCGTTGTGCCACAGAAAATAAGCGCTCGCGTCGGATTCCAGAACGTTTGGGGTACAGACAAGAATGTATTTTACCGGCGGCGGAAAAAATGCCGTCGGGTGTGGTTCATGATATTGTTGTGTATTCTAAAACATTGTCAGAATGGCTAGAGAGACCAACGGGATTGCAAAATGTGCATTGGATTTGGCCCCCGAAAAGTTATCTTTATCAATGGGAAAAGTATCACAAATTAAAATCAGAATGGGAAAAAGGGAAACAAAAATGAGAACGGGTTTATCAAAAGACTTAATCGCACGTGTGTTGGGCGCGGCACCAAAATATACATTGGATGAATTAGAAGCAAAATTTCCGGCGCGCAATCTTGCGGATGGCGCAATGGTTACGCGTTTCGCCCCCAGTCCAACGGGATATATGCATTTGGGGAATTTATACAGTGCGTTGATTAGTTATAAATTGGCCCAGCAATCAAATGGGGTGTTTTTGTTGCGTATCGAAAATACAGATACAAAACGTGAAAATAAAGAGGCTGTTGATGTTATTATAAATTCATTGGCTGAATTTGGTATCACATATGAAAATGATCCAACGTATGGTCCGTATTATCAATCAGAACGCAAGGATATTTATCATTCTGTGGCGGCGGACTTGTTGGCGCGTGGGTTGGCGTATCCATGTTTTTTAACCCAGGAAGAAATGGATGAAATCCGTGAAAATCAAAAGGCGGCGGGATTCGCAACCGGTATCTATGGTGAATGGGCACGCGATAGAGATTTAAGCGAAGAAGAAATTATCGCATATTTGGACCGGGGGTTGGTTCCATCGATTCGTTTGTATTCAATGGGTAATCCAGAACAGCGTATTTTCTGTAAAGATGCGGTGCGTGGTTCGATATCTGTGCCGGAACATAATGAAGATACTGTTTTGATAAAATCTACGGATGGTTTGCCAACGTATCATTTTGCACATTTATGTGATGATCACTTTATGCATACAACACATGTTGTGCGTGATGAATCGTATTTCGGAACATTTGCAATGCATGTTCAAATGTTTCGCATGATGGGTTGGAATTTGCCGGCGTATGTTCATATCGCGACATTGGATAAAATAGACGAAGAAACGGGTAAACAACGTAAATTATCAAAACGTAAAGACCCAGAGGCAAATGTTGCCTTTTTCTTGGAGGCGGGATGGCCGGTCGAATCGGTTATTGAATATTTGGGGAATATCCTGGCACCGGGTTACGAAGAATCCAAGATGAAGGGTGCGGTTAAATCGTTCTGGGATTATGAAATGCGACCAAAGAAAATGCCGGTATCTGGTTCTTTGTTTGATATGAAAAAACTGGAATGGTGGGCCAAGGAATTTATTGGGGCGCTGCCGGTGCCGGAATTGGTTGCGCGTGTTGTCACGTGGGCCAATGAATATGGAACGGATGTCAATAAAATGCAGGTGGCGGATGTTAAATATCTGACCGGTGTGTTGGGAATTGAACGCGATAATCCAAAACGTGTGCGCAAGGACTTTATCACATGGTCCCAGACATTAGAAAATGTTGCGTTTTTCTGGGATGATTTATTTGTTCCAAACACCGAATATGAATTTAATAGGGACGCATTAAAAGCATTTTTGGAAACATATAATCCGACCGATGACAAAGACACTTGGTGGGCAAAAATTGTTGCGATTGCCGAATCGGTGGGCGTTAAAAATGGTGATGTGGCAATGAACCTGCGTGTGGCATTGTCGGGCCGTACAAATACGCCAGACCTGTATTCCATTATGTCGGTTATGGGCGGTGAACGCGTAAAACAAAGGGTGCAAAATGCAATTAAAGCCTAACTTTGATTTGTTGCAGGCATGGGAAGATGCAGAAAAACTGAAACATTATCCATGTGTCGCCGTATTTGAAAAAGATGGCAAGACACTGGTATATATGTGTGATGACCATGGGGCAAACAAATCATTTGATATGGTTGATATGTGCATGAAATCCGGCATGTATCCACGACCAGATGTCTTGGTAACGGAATTTGAAAATTCTGGTCGTGATGTGATGCCAGGGATGATGCAAAATAATTCTTTGATGTATGCCGCAGCGGTTGCAACAGAGCAAAATATTCCGGTGGTGTTTGCGGATTTGTCTGATGAACAAATGTTAAATGTGTTGCGGGTGCAATATCCGAATCGGATATTTGAATCGGCGGATTTGACCAAGGTTTTGCGTGCGGGACCGATTCGTTCAAATGGTGAATTTGGTGAAATGGGAATCGCATTAAACAAGTATGGTCGTGATAAATTTATGTTGCAAAACATAGCCACTGCATTGAACAAATATGATGTTGTGTTTGCGATATTCGGTTCGGGGCATTTTGAATCACAGCGGTTGGCACTGATTGATATGATGGGAAGACCGAAATATATTACAGATATGCCAAATACACGCGGTGATTTTTATGGGCTGAAAATTAATCCAATAAAATTAATTGATTTTGAAACAGGGGGATTGTGATATGACACAGACAAAACGGGCCAGAATCAAGGCCGTTAAAAAAGATAAACATGCATCAAAGTTATTAAAGGTTTTACGTGCGACGGGATTGTTCCGCTGGGAAAAACCAAGCACACACGCCGAAGAAATTGTAAATATTTTAACACATGGTATTGGCATCGGATTGGCGGTTGCGGCACTGACATTGTTGGTGGTGTTTGCGGGCATCAAGGGCGATGCATGGGCGATTGTATCGTGTGCGATTTTTGGTGTAACAATGATAACGCTGTATTTCGGGTCAACGATGTGCCATGCAACAATTGGTAAAAAGCACGAATGTTTTTTTGAGGTCTGGGACAGTGTTGCAATCTATGCCCTGATTGCGGGAACATACACACCGTTTTTGTTGGTGAATTTGCGGGGACTGGTTGGATGGATTGTGTTTGGAATCCTGTGGGGGATTGTATTGTTCGGGTCGTACATGAAAATCCGTAATCCCAAGCAGCAGCCAAAATGGATGGTGGGCCTGTATGTTGCGATGGGGTGGACATTGCTGTTTATATTGCCGGCGATGATTCGCAGTATCCCAATGCGCGGATTGTGGTTTATCCTGGCGGGGGGATTGGCGTACACAATTGGCGTGATATTTTATCTGTGGCGCCGGATGAAGTTTTCGCATGCCGTTTGGCACCTGTTTGTAATCGGGGGCAGTGTGTGCTTCTTCTTTGCGGTGCTGTTTGGGTGCATCATGGATTTGTAAAAGGGGTGTATTATGGCATATGAACGTAATTTTGCAAAAGATATAAGCGATTGTGAATGGCCAAAGCCTGAGTTGCCGGAAGATTTATGTTGTAACGGTTGTGACACGCATTGCAAACTTTCTATGCAGTTAAATGTAAGAGATGAAAAGTTTATGCCCGAAAGCGGTAAGCAGAACTTTTATGTTAAACCAGTAATATATGCAGGTGGTGTAAAAGTGCATGATTGTAGTTTGACGGCTAGTAAGAGTGTAATAGCGAATCTTGTTGGCGAACTGCCGATTGAAATATGGAATGCAGATTACCTGTATAAAGATGCGTTGGCGTGGTGTCGTGCAACCTGTAAGCATAGCAAGGTTCGGTAATGCGGAATACATAGTACTGGATTGCCACGCTGCGCTCGCAATGACAAGGGGATTAAGAATCCAGAAGATTAAACACATTTGTCATTGCGAGGGAGCAGGGCGACCGTGGCAATCCAGTAAATAGAATTAAAATGTTAGAACGAAAGTTTTATGTTTATATTATGTTTAATCGGCGAAATGGCGCATTGTACACTGGTGTGACAAATGATATTGTCAAACGTGTGTGGGAACATAAAAATAAGCTTTATCCCGATTCGTTCACTGCACGATATAATTGTGATAAATTAGGGTACTGGGAAGATTTTCAATATGTAAATGATGCGATTGAACGTGAAAAACATATCAAGGCACAATCAAGAAAGTACAAATTAAATTTAATTGAAAATATAAATCCAGATTGGCTGGATTTAAGTGTTCAGGATATGTTTTGGGTACGCTAATGCGGAATATATAGGACTGGATTGCCACGCTGCGCTCGCAATGACAACCCGCCGCCAAGGCTTTGGGTTGCAGGCAAAAGCCACGGTGGGGCCAGCCCCATTGTCATCGCGAGGGAGTGTAAACGACCGTGGCAATCTAAGTAAATAGAAGCAAAATTTTGTATTTGCGTTGATTTATTATTTTTCATATAATTACTGAGCCGATGGGGATTTCCCATGGGCGGGGTGTCGAAACCCGTTATTGTGATGTTGCGTCGTGCAACATAGAAATACAGACATAGATATAGTTTTCGGCACCACATAGACGATTTCTGTCTGGGTGGTGTTGTTTTTTATAGATATGTCTGAACCTGCCAATCCAACTGGGTTGGAGGGTGGCGATATATATAAATAAGCCCACAATTCACAATAATTGTTTCGAACCTCCAACCACTTGAAATTTTTTCA
>JAGBHZ010000004.1 GCA_017935245.1 Alphaproteobacteria bacterium
TTACCAAATAAACCCAATCATATTTATCCAATATGTTTTTATCACGGGCCCAGATATATCCGCGCTTGTACGAACCAAAATCGTATTCACCATGGCGCATGGCCGACGCATGCAGAACATTGGGTATTTGGGTTATTTTATCTAATTCTGATTCCGATAAATCATTATCCATCGTGAACACAATATCCCCCAATTCGGATAATGATTTCAGGTAATATATTAACGTTGCATCAACAATATTATCGCGGTCATAGCCCGCAAATATAAATAAACGTTTGGTCTTTTTCATTATTTTCCCCGCTTGTACATTGGAATTACATCAAACAAACACCACCATTTACCACGCAACTTGAACAACGGCAGGACATCAAACAGATATATGCGTGTGCGCTTTATCTTTAATACTGGCAAAAAACCAAATACATACACGCGATGCGATGGCGCCAGAAATAATCGCAACTGTGGACAATCGGTTAAATAATCCAGAATTTTTGATTGAATAATACGATTGTTATGAAACATTTGAGGATTGTTGTGGGATAAACTGGTTTCTTGTTCGCGATACATCACCAATACATCAGATAAATTTTGGATATTAAAGCAACGCGCAACACGCGCCCAGAAATCATAATCTTCGGCGGTGGTATATTCGGGATTATACCGAATATTGGCGCAATTAATATCTGCCCGGCGAAACATCACAGATGGATTTGCAACCATATTTGCAATATAAAAATCCAGAATTTTTGGATTTGGTGGGCATGTTATCACGCGATTTGATGGGATTGTTTTCATCGCGCAACCAACAACTGTTATATCGGGATTAGAATCCAGGAATTTAACCTGGGTTTCCAGGCGATGTGGATATGAAATATCATCAGAATCATTGTATGCAATAAATTCACCGCACGCCGCATCCAATAAAACATTACGCCCCACCCCAACACCCCGATTATTGGGATTGTTAATAAATCTGATGCGATTATCACGGATGACATATTCATGTATAACCGATGCCGCATTGTTCGTTGAACCGTCATTCAGGATAACAAGCTCAAAATCCTGATACGTCTGGCCCAGGATTGATTCAATCGCGGGCCGTAAAAATTCTTCGTCGGTGTTATAGACCGGCATTAAAACAGATACACGTGGCATGGCCATCCCCATATGCGTTACACCACAGACCACACCGACGCAAAATGCGCCGGCAAACACACATAACACAATGTGTGCGTCCTGGGGTTATCTTTACAATAATGGGGAATTTTTAATCAGACATAAACACACCTAATGGGAATTGGTTTCGTGTATCTACGCGATGTAAAACGCCCCGTTTCTGAATTGAATCATAATGGATTGGGGCGCTAAAATCAACCGTTTTGTATTAGGATAAAAAGCATAAAAGAATCATTTTTTGGGCATGCCCCAAAAGAACTTACGTCGATACACCAAACAACCAAATAAATATACAGATCGCGTACGATGTCTATCGTTAATACGCAAAAACGGAATCAGTCCAAACAAACGATATTTATAAACATAATTCTTGGCACGCAAATCCATATATTCCATTAGTTTTTTTATGTTTTGTGTTTCCAAAAGATCACTCAATATTTCATCGCGCACCAAAAATTTATCTGCATTCTTTGTTTTTTTATACAAATCTATTATCAAGCGCGCCAACAACAGTTGTTTATCCGGATCATATACCTGGTAATAAAAATTATCAATCAAGAATAAAAATCTATCTTCAATAATATACCGATAGGCATCCCACGAAACCGTTGCACCATTAATCATATCCCACATTTTTGGATATATATTTATAATGTCTAAGATCTGACGATCCGATGCACGCTTGCGCGTTAACGACATTTGGTTTTCGAAATGAAAATAAAACGCATCACGAACAATTTTTGCACTTTGCATCTTTAAAATGACGGGCAATTCGAATACAGTATCTTCGGCCAAATATCCATCACCAAACTTGGCCCCAATATCTGATATAAATTTAGCATCAAATATACAGCGCCATGGACGCGCACCAAACAAAAATTCACCGTCTTCTGATTCCAGCTTAACCTTTTTGCCATCCGCCCAAACACTTTTCATATTCCCAACAACAACCTGGCACCCATCCACCTGGGCAGCATTATATAGTTTTTCATACCAACTATGTTCAACCCAATCATCGGGGTCAACAAATCCAATATATTCACCACGCACATGCTTTAAACCGATATTTCGCGCAACGCCAGGGCCCGAATTTTTCTTTGTTGAATAAATTTCTATTCGCGGATCCTTGATCGCCATCAATTCCAATATATTCATACTGTTATCCGTTGAACAGTCATCAACACATATAATTTGTAAATCTGCCAATGTCTGCATACGCAACGAATGCATACAGCGCTCCAAATACGGCGCAACATTATAAATTGGTATAATCACTGATATTTTTGGTTTTGTCATGTTTTTCACCCTTCTTTGACGAATATGCAAATGCCATCAGTCGCAATAACAACCACTGAAAACGGCCAAAATATTTTTTGGGAAACAAATTTCGTCTTATAATTTCTTTTAATGTATTACCTGCGATATTTCTGCACATACGTTGATGCAAGGGTACCAATAACATATAATCAAAAAAATAACCCGCAAATGAATAGAAAAACGAATCTATAAACCATGCAGGATACTTATTCACAACATTATCGCGAATATATTCCAACGTCGGCAAAAAGAAATCAATTTGACCCGCGCTTAATCCATTATTCATTACCGATGTTGATGACAAACGATGATATGTTATCGGCGCCCAAATCATCACCAGTTTGTTCACATACTGAAATACATCTAATATAAAACAAATATCGTCCCCTGGACACAATCCAGGCACAAAACGCACCCTGTCAATTATACTGCGATGAAACAATTGATGCCAAATCCATACATTTTTATAATTTTCACCAAACACATTATACGACGTACAAAAGTTGCGCAAAACATTTTCATGACCATCTGAAATCATTATTGGCTGGGCCTTGTTAAGGGTCAATTTTTTTGGCAGTTTCTTTTCAAACTTGAAATTATCAGGCACGGTTACAGCCGCCCCATTAACCAAATCTGCGCCTGTTTTTTTCGCCGCCAGGAACATTGATTCCAATGCAATTGGTGTATAACAATCGTCGGAATCTAAAAAAGCAAAATATTGTCCACGCGCCGCATCAATACCGGTATTACGGGCAACCGACACACCCATATTTTTTTCGTGTACAATTAACCTAAATCGATTGTCGTCGGCAATAAGTTTTCGGATAACGGCAACAGAATCATCCGTACTAACGTCATCAACAATAATACATTCAAAGTCTGAAAATGTCTGGCACCGAACCGATGCCAGACAATCAGATAAATATTTTGAATTATTATAATTCGGTATAATAATCGATATTTTTGGTATATTCATAATTAGCTCTTCTGTGGATAACAACCACTGGTCAAACTAAATTTACCAGACGTACCACTATAATTTCCAGAATACAAAACACAATTCGATGCATAGCTGTTATACCCAGGTGTTGTGGTTGGATACACATCATCTAATGCCTCACAACGGGTACATGTTGGATACGACGATGCCGCAACACCCCAACGTGGCAATCCGTAATATCCCGATGCACACGCATAATCATAAAGCGTTTCATGTTCAACACAGATAGCACCGGCATCAACACTGCAATACTGATGTTTTTTGCGCGCATACTTTGTCAAATACGTTTCATAGCCAGAGACCGAATTACATGATTTCGAAGCGCAGATCGAACAATACAGGCTTGTAACCTCGCCACTTCGTGAATTATATGTACCTGCAACAGCCCCAGTACCAGACTGACATTTCATCATATCACAATCACACATATCTGCATTTAATACAGAATTTTTACTGTAACACGCACAAAAAATAGAAGTCATAGAGACTTGCGAAATTATCCCCCGATAATACTTTGGATAGCCATTTGCATTACAATATTGACTGCATGCTGCATCTGTGTTGGCTGAAAGATATGTGCCACCACACGCACTTCCCATCTGGCACACCAATTTTGGCATACTATATATGGCCCATGCATCATACACACGAACCAGCAACATCAATAATACCGCACAAATTTTCTTGAACATTTTTCCTCCTTTGGTCCGTTTACGCATACAGGAAAACGGTGAGTTTTTTTCGGCATTTTTTTACATTGACAACGTTCAGAAAATTAAGATAGAATACATGCGATTGGTACAAGAATAAAAAGGACCGTTTTAATCCGACATGCTTTTTTTAAGGTAACATATTGTTTTTACATAAATTTACACCTTTAAATTCAGCATGATTATTTTCATGTTTTTTGGTGGCTAGCGCAAGTGCCGGATGATTAGTGCTGAATTCTGTTCATACCACAATAAATAAAAGTTTAGTTAAGTATTTTTTGAGACCTAAACGCCGGTATGACGACAGTGCTTGTTTTTCCATATTTGTACTTTGCTTGTTGATAAAAAAATCCCCGCAAACGCGGTTTTTTTATTTCTGGATTACGTTTTCGCGGATGCGCATGATATATTTCATCATGTTCTGGTCGGGATAGCGATGAATTATTTCATCCATATCGGATTCTATTTCACGCGCGGCAATACGCATAACGTCCCCGGTGCTTAGTTGTCGAATAACCTGAATCGCACGCGCACCACATTGAAAAAACTGATTTTTATCATTACAGCGTTCTTTGTAATATGGCAATGATGGGACGATTTCATAGAAATAAACCTCGCTAAAAGATGGGTAATCGTCCATACCAACCCAATACCACATCAGCATATCAATCGCATTATCACAAAAATGAATCAGGGGATGCGCGTTCCATACACAAACGTCCGGCGCCAGAAAACCATCTGCATCCGTGTGTGAACACCAATCAAAGCGACGACCACGGGCATAAAAACGACGGGTTGGATATAAATCTTCGGGGGATGTGATGTTATACGTATCGGTAAAATACGAATAATTCATCATAACCAATTTAAAAAAGCGCTTGTTTTTCGTGCGTTTCATATGCCGCATTTTATACCACAGGACCCGATTGTCAATGAACAAAAAGATAATTTTACAACTTGCAATTAATTTTATGATTCTATATAATAGCCAACGCACACCACGGAGCGTTGGCAGAGTGGTAATGCAGCAGATTGCTAATCTGTGACCGGATTTTTCGGTCCATAGGTTCGAGTCCTATACGCTCCGCCAGGATTATTCCCCACCAGTCGGTGGGGTTGTTTTTTGATTTTAATTCGCATACAAACATGGGGAAATGGTTCCTGGTGCGTTTGGGGGACGAATCGTGCACAATTATTAGCACAGAGGAGAGAGGAAGCCATGTTCATAAAATCTAAAATTTGTTTTACTGTTTTCGTTATATACGAAATCATCGCAATCAGTTTGTTGCACTTTCAACGCACATGCGACGCAATGTTCAGTGCCGGATTCTGCGACAGTGATTTTAAGTACTTTGCCGGGGCAATTGCCGTGCCGTTGCTGGCATACCTGGTGTGGATGTGGATTCGCGAAATTGTTCGCGCACGGCGGCGGCGCAAATTTATTAATCGGGCGAAACAATTACTGGGGGATATTGCGACAAATGTACACGAAAAACTGAACGATGTTTCACCACGGGTCCTAGAACAACTTATCGTGGCGGCAATTATTCTGGGGGTGCAACGGTATGCCGCACATCATCCAAATATTCACCAAACAATTGGTAAAATCATTGGTAAATCAAACGGTGATACGATGTACGGATACGAATACGATATGGATACAGAAAATGTTGTCGCATCACAACAACGCGCACAACGTAAATCAACGGGCAAATCCCGTGCACCACAAAAAAAGACAAACACACGCAAAAAATAATCATCAACGCAAACATTCCCACAGACCCGCAAAAACTGCGGGTTTTTATATATTGATTTTAATCACAAAGGGGACTAAGATTCATATATCTGTTTGATAAAAAAGGGGGACGGTATGAAAAAACTTGCAATTTTAACTTCAATCTTGGCATTGGCTGCATGTGGTGGTGGTTCTGGCGGTGTCCCTGTTGTTTCAAACAATAACACTTCTGCTTTAGGGAATATAGAATTACCAACATCACGTGTTTCAAGCACTGCTGCAACTTCTAATAGCTCTGTAACAGGTATGGATAGTAGTGTTACAAATATTAGTGAAATGGCATCCGCTGTCGAGTCTGCTATTGGAACAGATGCTTTGAATAGTATTGCAAGTGATTCAGATAATATATCTAACGTGATAAATCGTAGTGCCTCAGCCAGACATGCGACATTGAGGGCCCCAGGACACCATACTGATAAAGAAAAAGGGGCGTATCTTTTCCTTGAGGGCGGAAAAAGATTTAAGAATTGGGGACACGATAAAAGACGTGATTTTTATAGAGAACAACCAGATATGGTTAGATATTGGGGTAAGATATTCTGTGGCTGTAATATAGATTCTTATAACGAAGACCAAGTATTAGCAATATTTGATAATGATTCAAATCAAACAAACTGGAATAATTTCTATGAACAAAACCATTATCGTGAATATACACTGGGCGATGTTAAATTTGAAACTATGATTACTCCAGGACAAGTTGATACAATGAAATTTTTCGTAAAAGAAGACGGACAAATAGATGGCATTGCGTTTGCTGCGGGTGAAGGAAATACGTTAGAACATATACCAAACAGATGGTTAAGCAAAATTGACAGAACCACAGACAATAAATTTAGAACTGAAGATGGTGCAGATATGGAATATAAAACATATGCTGACGATCTTAACTTAAGATATACCGATTTTGGAGTGATAGGTATAGATTATCAGGGAGACCATTTTGATGCCCCTTTTATAGCGGGTTATGAAGATAAAAAAATTATAACAATGCCTGAAGGAGAAACACAATTTACTGGTATAGCCAAAGGAACTGTTGAATATGCTTCAGGTGAAAATAACGATTATTTGCCTATTGCTGATAACTCCGCAACATTAACTTTTAATAATGGAACAGAAACTTTACACGCAAACTTTAATAATTGGTATGAAGTATCTATATCTAAAACAGGTATGAATTTAGATACACAGCATACACAAGATGAACATTTCATTTTAAACAACGAAAATCCCACTTATAGTTATTTTAATGCAAATTATTATGGTGATAATAATACACCTTCTGAAGCGACTGCGTTATTCCAATATCAAGAAAAGATAAATCCTTCTGAAGACATTAAAAACAACAATAAAACTGTATATATCGGATTTGGCGGAAAAGCTGATTAATAACCATTGAAACGGATATTGGTATTTTTGTTGTTAATGATTCAGCCCGTATTTAGCGTATGGGCTGAATCTGGTGTGAAAGAAATCACTATGACCACAACCCAGGCCATGCAATTGGCGGGCGCACTGGTGGACCGTGGGGATATTGAACATGCAACACAAATTCTGACAAAAACACCAAAAATGGGTAATCCTGCCTTGGAAATTGAACGGTGGTTTTTATTGGCACAAATCGCACAAAAGCAAGGCGATTTTGAAACGGCAATAAAAATTTATCAAAAAATATTGGATGCACAACCGGACCTGGCACGTGTGCGATTTGAATTGGCAACATGCTATATGCATACCAAACAATGGTATCGGGCGGATTATCATTTGCGCCTGGCCATGGCGGGGGCGGATTTACCCGACGAAGTACGAAAAATAATGAACTATTACCGGTGGATTGTGCGCCAGAATAAAAATTGGAACGTATGGTTTAATTTTGGCGCGGCGCCGGATAACAACATTAACAATGCCGTCGGCGGGACCGAGTGCGTGAATACCATGTTCGGTCCAATGTGCCGCGATCTTAGCGATCCGGAATCTGCAATTGGGTACAATTTTTCGTTGGGCGGTAATTACGAGTTTAAATTGTCTGATCATTGGCGGTGGAAATCAGACGCATTTGTTTATTCGAATATTTATGATATTTCTGATTATGATGATTTATATCTGTCGGTTGGAACGGGGCCACGTTATATCTGGAACCGTGGGGACGTTTGGCTGGCCGGTGTTTGGAATCGCCGATGGTACGGTTGGGAACGATATAACTGGTCGGCGGGGGTAAAACTGGATTTAAACTATGATTTTACACGCAAATTATCGGGCGGTCTGTACCTGCAATACCTGAATAATTCATACGATTTATACGATGATTTTCTGTCAGGCGACACATATTCGGCACAGATGCGGTTTTCATATTCATTTAATGCACGCCTGTATTCTATGTTGCGTGTCGGGCTAACGCGTGAAGATACAACAGCACCCGAATATTCATACTGGCAACCGGGGTTTGGTGTGGGGATTGGTGCAGAATTACCATGGGGATTTCATGTTTATGCGGAACCTTATTTCTATTGGACGGCATATGATGATGACAAATGGGTTGTTCATAATGGCAATTTTTCCCAGATAACCGAACGCGACTTTACCCAGCGTTATTCTGTATCAATATCTAACAACAAATTTGACGTTTGGGGGTTTGTACCAACGATTGTATTGGGATATACACATCGCGATTCAAACATATGGCAACGCGAATTTGATAAATTTACCGCAGAATTTACAATGCGACAAAAATTTTAAAAAAGTTGTTGAAAAATATTTTTGTCAACCTATAATATACCAGGACAAAGGGATATTATAGATGGATAAATTTTGTATTTTTTGCGGTAACAAGCCAGAAAACAAGAACAAAGAACACGTGATTCCACAGTGGCTTAGCAAGCACACAAACCGATATCAAAAGGTTTGTGAATTTGGAGAATCTATTACCAAGGCACAAATTCCGTTTTGCGCCCTGACCTTTCCGGCGTGTACGGCATGTAATGATGCGTTTGGAAAACTGGAAGCCACCGTCAAACCAATTTTACTGGATATTATGGATGGAAAATCGGTCAATGCAGAACAAATTAGTTTGCTGATGGACTGGTTCGATAAAATCCGTGTGGGGTTATGGTTATCGGAACTGACGCTGGCAAAAAAAGTCGATAAAATCGAACCAAAATTTCATATCGCCAGTCGTATGGGGCAAAAAGACCGTATGCTGATTATCGAACGATTCAAGGATATTGGCGAAGGATTGGCGTTCGTTGGAACAAATTCCCCACTGTTTGTCGAATCCCCCAGTGTATTCGCATTAATTGTTAATGATTTTGTGTTTATAAACGCGTCTGAATTTGGACTGGTATCCAATAAATTAGGGTTCCCAAACTATAACAAAATGAAATTAACCAATAATCGCAATGCGCAAACACTGGAAATTACCAAGGGTCGAAATAAGACAACACATCCGGTTGTATCTGATTTCCAGGCATCGCCAACACGAACAATCATATATCAACCAATGTATCGCGGCGTTCCAAATTATAAGCCCAGCAAAGAATTTAATGTGCCATATGTGTTGAACCATTCACTGGATTATGAAAACGGTGTTGGCGGGATATTTGTGCAACGTGGCGACAACCAGATAAAGTATATCGACCAAAACCAAACAACGTCATTGGCACCACGTGCAAAAGATCCAAGCACAATTGGCAACACACTGCAAGACGTGTTTAAATTACAAAACTTTGTATTATCCAGTCGTGCAGACATTGATTCACGCCGCCCTGCAGATTCTTTGTTCTGGCGCAATATGATGGCAAAAAATATTGTATTAATGAACGCATATGCAACACGAAAAAAATAACCCAGATTTCCAGCATGATTCAGGAAGGCGATAAATTTTCTGTGATTGATTTACGCACATCAATTGATGAAGTGTTAACCGCACAAAAATCTATGCCGGTTCATGGCGACACACCACCATTAAGGATTGTAATTGATGGCGAAATAATGGATATATTGCGATGTTCACCACACATGTACGCCCAGTACAGAATCAACCAATACAACGATATAAAATCCAGCGCAATAAATATTGATACACAATTACGCAAAAATGGATTTTATACCACACATAAATTTTCTTATGATTATCGGACGCCGGGCTTGACACCAGAACAAATTATCAATGATGCATATTGTATGGAATACTTTCAAACCATGGCAAATGCGGCACAATATCGCAGAAAATCTATGAAACGAGTTGAACCCATGCTCCGAGACGCATTTCGTATATCATATTACTATGCCCAATATTTATGGGCGTGTAACCCCGGGGTGTGCACAAATATCGCAAAAAGTTTATCATGCCCGGGGGCTGATAACTGGGGCCAGATAATTGCAGCAATTTTGGGTATTGGATTTAAATTTCACCCAGATGATGTCTATGAATTTGCCATCAATCACATTAGTCCAGATATTACCCCAGATGAATTTAATGCACGATATGATATGCAAAAACACTTCAAAGATATGGTCATGAAAAAATATGCCATTGATACCGGGTGCATGGTGTTAAGCGAAAATTCACAACAAAAACTGACCCAGATTTTAACAAAATCTGAACCATCATTGTTTATGCAAATTATTAGCAAATTGCGTTTCGGCAACAAACGATAAGTATATGGGATGCGTGGAATACGTACCTAGTTATTTTCAATAAAATAATGTGTATACCTGAACATGTGTTAATAAACAAAAAAAAGGATTACACATGAAAAAACACCTTTGCAATATTATGGTTGGGGTATCGGCGTTACCCGCAATGTTTATTATGCCGGCAATGTCTGAAACAATTACCCAACGCCAGGTAATTTCAACAAATACCACATATAACAACGCAATCGCAGAAAACATCGCATCAACAACCGCAAATAACGGTGGTGTATTTTATATGCAAGACGTGCCAGATGTATTACTGGCGTTTGAAGGGGACACACTGTTTTCGGGAAATTCGCTAAACAATGGCGGTATGGGTGGTGCAATTGGAAATGGATGGTTGTCTTCGACATCGGGATCGGGGTACACCCAGGGTGGAAAAATTGTTTTTGCCGGCGCCACAACTTTTGATAACAACTCAACCAACAATATAAACGGTGGTGGCGCAATTTTTAACTATGGCATGGGGAACGCAACGTCGCCCGATATTATATTCAATGATGACGCAACATTTTCTAATAACCAAGTAACAGGAACCAGCAACAGCGTCCATGCCGGTGGTGGCGCAATAAACCATCGAAATGGCATGATTGTGTTTAACAGTGGGGCCGACTTCACCGGCAACCAATCGCAATCCCAAGGTGGCGCAATTATAACCGCAGGCGACATAATTTTTAATGGCCAAACAAATTTTCAAAACAATAGCGCAACAAAAAACGGTGGTGCATTGGCAATAAAGGGCGGGAATACTGCGTTTGATATGGATGCGTCTTTTTCTGGCAATACCGCAGGTGGTGCATCAGCAATCTATCTGGGCGAAGGGGCAAAAAAACTGGAATTCAAAGGTACGGCTAATTTTTCCGAGAACACGGGGGTTGGGACACTGTTAAACAATTCGGCAAACGCAAGTGTTACATTTGCCAATGGCGCAACATTTAACAAAAATACGAATAATTATAATGGGGCACTGGTCAATACAGGAACTGTTTCTTTGACCGGTGGTGATTTTATATTTACCAATAACACCGGCAGCAATGGCGGCGGTCTGAAAAATTCTGGTACAGTTACAGCAAACACAAATGGGAAAATACTGTTTGATGCCAACACAACAACCAGTACAGCGGGCGCGTTGGATAATGGCGGTAATATAATGCTTGGCGCATCCAACGTATCTTTTACCGAGAATACCGCAAATGCTGGATATGGTGGCGCAATATTTAATGCCGCAGACATAACAATACACGGTACAACAAACGTGTTCTCAAACAATACAGCCAATGACAGTGGCACAATCAAAAGTGGCGGTGGCGCAATACACAATCGCGGTAATACAAATACAGCAACACTAATTATCGGCACCACAGGCAACACAAATTCATTTACCGCCAATAATTCTGGTGCATATGGTGGCGCAATTGTTAATCGCGCATTTGACGGTGCAGGACAAGACGCAGAAATTATTATCAATGGCAACACATCGTTTTCGAACAACCAATCCGCATTGGATGGTGGTGCAATTTGGAACATGGTCGCGGCGGGTGATGATGGAACAACCGGCACGTCAACAATCGTATTTAATGGCGATACCACATTTTCAGACAATATCGCCAATGGATTGGGTGGCGCAATATACAATAACGATACAATGACATTTGATGGCACCGCAAACTTTACCGGAAACACCGCAGGTGGATTGGCAAATGACATATTCAATAACGGTACGATTAAATTCAACGGCGACACACAAATTTCTGGTGGGATTAACGGAACCGGGACAATAAACATCGCGTCGGGCACAATGTTTAATATTGGAACATCTGATATAACCCAGGGGGCAATTATCTTGGACGGAACGATGTTGGCAACATTACGCAGTGGGAATAACGCACAGATTACTGTAAACAATGATGGTGGCTTCACAGGAAACGGCACATTAAAATTAGCCTTTGACAAGGCTGGAACATATCATGTTTTTGGCAACCAAACATTTAATAACGTAGATATTACCAGTTCTGTATATGATCTGGCATGGGATGGCGGAAGTGTTACCGCAACAATAAAATCTGTTGCAGATATTGCCCAACAGAATAACGTAACCCCAGATACCGCACGGGTTATTTCGGGAACATCGGATTCTTCGTCGGCAAAACTGAACAACCTGGGCGTTTTATTCCAAGAAAAATTATCATCTGGCAAAGACGCCGATATTGCCGCCGTTGAACAGGCCGGACGTGCAATAAACCCAGAAAAAGAATCTGTATCACAGTCGGTCGGTACGTCAATTCAAAAAACAATCGCTTCAATTATATCAAACCGTATGGCAATGGATGGCCTGGGGCGCAGTGGTGGCGACAACACAATGGATTTTGGTGGCGTATGGGCCCAAGGGGTATATAACAAATCAAAACTGAACAACGCATTTAATGGATATACCCGTGGCATTGCCGCCGGATTCGATGGAACAATTAACGATATATGGACACTGGGGGCGGGATATATGTTTTCACATTCCGATGTGCGTGGCGCCAGTCGCGATACCGACATAGATTCTTCGACCGTGTTCTTATACGGACAATACAAACCCAGCGCATGGTATGCAAATGCCATATTAAACTATACAATGTCTGATTACAGCGAAGATGGATCTGCATTAGGGGTTGCAATATCATCAGATTATGATGTTGATATATTTGGCGCACGCGTTGCATCGGGATATAACCTGGCCAGTGGCATAACCCCAGAAATCGCAATGGAATATATGCACATGGATGCATCTGATTATACAAACTCGTTGGGAATCAGAAACCATTTTAGTGATACAGACTATCTTAGCGCATCACTGGGTACAAAATATGAATTCGATTTATATTTTAACAATGGGTTAATAATTCGCCCCCAGATGCATTATGCACTAAAATACGATCTGGTGTCGGATGATAACAATATCACGGTTACAATGCCAGGTGTAAATGCATACGTGTTGGGTGGCGAACGCCTGTCGCGGATTGCAAACCTGGTTGGTATTGGTATCGGTATGAATTATATGGGCCTGGAAATGTCATTAAACTATGACATTGAATCCCGTGCCGATTATACATCCCAGACCGGACGTCTGAATTTCAGATATGAATTCTGATTTTGCCCCCCAATCTTGGGGGGTGTTTTTTCCTGTTCAATATTATATTATATGGTTTATAATACTGGTACTGATAGAAACAAAAAAAGGAGACCACATGAAATTTAAACTGTTTGCAATTGGCGCGTGCGCATTAACACTGGCGGCGTGCGATATGGGCGCACAAAACCCAGATATGTTAAAAGGGAAATACTTTGTCGCGAACCAGCCCGACGCCACAATCGTATTAACATTTGCACCCGACGAAATGCGCGTTAATGGGCGTGTTGTGAACCTGTATAATGGGACATATACCGCCGATGGCGACAATATTAAATTTGACGGTTTTGCATCAACAATGATGATGGGCGAACCAAATGCGATGGCCGCAGAAACAGAATATTTCCAGTTTATGCCAACCGTTGAAAAATACGAATTGCGCGATGGTATATTGACACTGACGGCGGGCGACGGCACCGAAATCGTATTCACGATGGTTGAAAACGACCCATTGGCGACCAACGAAACCCCGGGTGACGCGGTGGCGGAATAAAAACTTGACACAGAAAAAAAATACATGTATAATTTGCCGGCGTTCGATGTGAACACGGCAGTTTTGGCCCCATCGTCTAGAGGCCTAGGACACCGCCCTTTCAAGGCGAGAACACCGGTTCGAATCCGGTTGGGGCTGCCAAAAATAAAAAGACCACCAAACGGTGGTCGTTTTATTTTGTAATGGATTTTCTGAATTTTATTAAATTTGTAATTGTTGGATTACGTTTGGATATTGGCACATTATGTTTAATATCTTCAATTGTATAATTGTTGCGCGCCAATATCGATTTTGACCTTTCGTTTGTATGAACAACACTGGCGTATAATGATTGTAAATTTAATTGATTCAGTGAATAATCTTCTATTTTTTTTATCGATTGCGTGGCAACACCAAGACCTTCGTTTTCTTGGGAAACCCAAAACCAAATCTCGGCATCGTGCGATATTGGACTAATATTATCCAGCCCAATCATCCCAGCAACAGAATTATCCCGCATAATAACAAACGGCGCATCGTGTACACTGTTTGTTATTTTATGTTTTATATTTTTATAATATATATCAACCACATAGGCAACCATAAACAAAACAGTCTTGGAAAGGGTTGGGGTAACGTTCTTATTTGCCCAAAAAAAGTAAGATTCCAGGCGCACACGATTTGAATCCAAAACACGATAAAAATCATGCGAATGTCGCCAAAGTAATGCAAAATCTAATTTTTTTAATTCAATATCCATACCAGAACAATAACACACAAACGCCTTTTGTCAATATATATCTTTGGTTACCACGCCCCCTGCCCCGCTCAAACACAATAAATTACACAGGGCGCCCGCCGGTTTAGCCGTGGTGTGATGCCAGGTGTAACAAAACACTGATGATAAATAATACGGTAATCACGGTCATGATTATTTTCTGGGGACGGTGCGAACGATTCCCGCCACAGTGTTCACACGAACAACGACAATCACGCGCAACCAAATACCACGAAAACACCAACATTAACCCAGAAACCACAAACAACCATGGTTCCAACCAATGTGGAATCAGATGAAAATGCGCAGATTCCGGCGCAATTAAACCAATCAACGACAATGCAATCGGCATGCCACAACAAAAAATATGCGGCACAATTGATGCAATAATTCCAATTTTTACGGCTTTGTTCTTCATACAACATGGTCCCTTTTGCGGACGATTATAATGTTTTTTTTGCGTCTGTAAATTATAAAATACAAGATAAAAATCATTGTTGACAATATTTTTATTTGTGTTATTATCTTGCACAGAAAAACAAACAAGATGATAACAATGGAAAAATTAAAAACATATTTTGCATTAAAAGACGGCCCAAACAATTCATGTTTTTACAGTTGGAATGCGCCTGTATTTTTATTCGCAAACGAAAACATATCGGGATACCTGGGGCAGATTAAGCCAATTGATGGCAAGCGAGTCCTGACGGTGGCGGCCGGTGGCGACCACGCATTTGAAGCGTTATTGGCGGGCGCCAAGGGGGTTGATATGTTCGACATCAATTACCTGCAAAAACACGTTGTAGAATTAAAATCCAAGATAATCAAGCATTTATCATACACGGATTTTATGCGGTTTTTCTTTGACAAGAAAAATTTCTTTAACCACGAAATTATACGCCCAATATGGAAAACTTTTTCCGGGGGATTGCGCACATTTTTGTTGATGTATTACAGAAGCCAAGACAATCGTTTATTTCGATATTCTTCGGCCCAGCACAACGATTATGATATCAGCCAGATTTCATATATCGCAAGCGAATCTGAATACAAAAAACTGGGGCAGATAATGCCCGACAACCTTAGATTCGTCCAGGGCGATATCACAGAAATCACAACACTGTTTCAAGAAAAATATGATTTGGTCATGCTGTCTAATATTTTTGAATATATGTATCCTGGAGCAAATGACGCGTCTATGAAATTGTCAAAGTTTTATAACAATATATTATGCCCAATTGCGGATAACAATCTGACGACGGATGGGGGACAGATATGCTTTCATTATGCATGGGCGGTAAATTTGCCACAATGGACAGAATTTATTAATGCGTTTTCACGATATAAAAATCAGTCTATTGACGATTTCAATCCATGTAAACACGATATTAATTTGGTCGCATTCCCGTCAATCCGCCAAGATATTCCACAATCACCAGACACCCCAGATATCGTATTAACAATGACACAACATACGCGATAGCAATGTTTCGACATATGCCTGATTTTAATCGTGAAATCAAACCCGCCGGTGATAATCATAACGCATTTGGGCGGGCATACCTGTTCACAAATGAAAATGTGGGCGGATATATCAACCAACTGGACATGCATGGGGGGCACATTTTATCCGTGGCGGCCGGTGGCGATCATGCGTTTGAATCACTATTAAACGGGGCCAAGGTTGTTGATTTGTTTGATATTAACTATGCCCAGAAAGTAATTGTTGAATTAAAAAGCCATATGATTAAATCTTTGCCGTACGAAGATTTTATGGATTTCTTTTTTGAAAGAAAGCATTTCATGGACAGAAAAATTATAGAACCAATTTATAATGATTTTTCGCGTGAATTGGCACTGTACATAGATTGGTATTATTGCATGGGAAACTGTGCCCCGCGACACATGTTCGTATATGGAACCAACCCAACATGGGCGGGATATGACATTAATAAAATTTCCTATATTGCCAGCCCTGAAAAATACAAAACACTGGCAAAACGATTACCAAACAAAATTAACTTTATACATACTGGCATCGAAGATTTAGCCGGTAAAAACAATCAAAAATACGACTTTATTTTTATGTCAAACATTTTTGATTATATTCTTTGTGATATCCCAGATAATGACCTGGCACTGGTTCAAATGTATAACAATGTAATAAAGCCACTGGCTGAAAATAATCTAAGTAATGAAAACGGACAGATAATGTTCCACTATATGTGGAATGGACACGGCATTTCACGACCAGATTTAATGTTCGAATGGAAAAATTTTGCAAAAAAATTTAATCGCATAAAAAAAGACGCCGGCCAAAAAATGAAATCCATCTGTGTGCCATCGCCAATCTTAAAGTCATCCAAGCAAGACATTATTTTGTGTATGACACAAAACCAAAAAATCAGATAATCAAACAATCTGGCATCCCCAACAGGAATCGAACCTGTATCTAATTCTTAGGAGGAATTTGTTCTATCCAATTGAACTATGGGGACATGCGTACCATTATAATATTCCCAACAATTAAATATTGCAAGATGGAATTCACCCATGTATAATGCGGGGGCATTTTTAATCGAAGGGAAACATAATTTATGGGCAATAAACTTGTTGGATATGGCGCATATCTACCAGAACGCGTTATGACCAATGCTGATTTTGAAAAAATTATGGATACGTCGGATGACTGGATTGTATCGCGTACCGGCATCCGTGAACGACACATTGCACGGGACAATGAAACCGTTGCCGACATGGCCGTTTTTGCCGCCCAGCGCGCGTTGGATAAAGCGGCCTTGGAGATTGATGATATTGACCTGTTAATCGTTGCAACAACAACACCCGAATTGGACTTTCCATCGGTCGGGGTCCAGGTATTGGGACGATTGGGCGCAACAAAAAACCAACCGGCGTTTGATGTGCGTGGCGCATGCACGGGATTTATATACGCACTGCATACGGCACGGGCATTTTTTACCGCCGGCATGCATAGGCGCATCATGATTATTGGCGCAGAAAAAATGTCGCGATTTATCGACTGGACCGATCGCAGTACGGCTGTATTATTCGGCGATGGTGCCGGCGCACTGATTTTTGAACATTCCACATCCAGTTATTCTGGAATTATCGATACGGTTGTAATGGCAGATGGCGCGGGATTTGATATGCTGCACGGGACAGACGATCATAAAATCGCAATGAACGGCCCAGAAACATATAAACGCGCGGTTATGTCAATGCCACATGCCGCACGATACATAATGGATCACGCGGGAATCACGGCGGATAATGTCGATTGGATTATCCCGCACCAGGCAAACCAGCGCATTATCGAAAGCTGTGCGGAACGCCTGGAATTTCCACTGGACAAAATTTTGATTACAGTGGACAAGCACGCAAATACCAGTGGCGCATCCGGTGTTTTAGCACTGGCATATGCGTTTGATAATGGTATAATACGTCGTGGACAATTAATTTTATATCCCGCCTTTGGCAGTGGTCTGACCTGGGGGGCGGCATTAATAAGGGTGTAAAAAATGGCAACAGTAACAAGAAGTGATTTAGCAGATAAACTGCGTGAACGTTTTGGATTAACGTCGGCAGATGCGTATAAGTTAATTGATATAATCTTTGATGAAATTGGTGAATCCTTGACCAACGGAGAAGAGGTTAAATTTGCCGGTTTCGGAACATTTAAAATTCTATCCAAAAATGCGCGCATGGGTCGAAACCCAAAAACCGGTGAACCGGCCGTTATTACCGCACGCAATGTCGTAACATTTCGCCCAAGTACGGAATTTAGAAACCGTGTGGCAAAAAAATAAAAACCGCCAATTGGCGGTTTTTTTATTCGTGGGCAATCGCACCAACCGGACATATTGCCGCGCATGTGCCACATGAAATGCATTTCGTTGCATCAATCACACATTTACCGTCGGCATCAACCGAAATCGCACCAACCGGGCACATGCCCATACAACTGTGGCAACCAATACATTTATTTTTATCTATTTTATACGCCATTTTTTACATCCCTTTTTTTGTTTTTTACTATTCGCGATTAAACAAACTTAACAGATATTCGAACATCGCAATGAACGAAATGTACAAATGCAATGCACCCAATACCGCCATTTGGTTTTTCTGGGTATCATCACTGATATAATTGTATGCATTTTTCAGGTTCTGCATGTCATATGCCGTGAACAGCGCGAATACCAAGACACCAATCAAACTGACCACGGTGGAAAAACCCGTCCCCAATGGGACAAATATTGATATCACGCCAACCAAAATTAACCCAATCATGCCAATAAACAAGAATATACCAAGGAACGATAAATCCTTGACCGTTTTATATCCGAACATTGCCATGCACGCAAACATCAGTGCCGCAACACCAAATGCCCATAAAATAGACGCTGGGTTAATCGATAATGACACCGCCAACAATGGAGTCATTGTTACACCAATTAATATCGCATACAGCGCCAATAACCATGCCGCCGATGATGGCTTCATATGAAACACACGAACCTGGGCCCAGATGGACAATGCCAATCCACCAAACAGCAATACATAATATGTTGCCGAAAACCCAGTAAATGATGCATTAAACAAATGCACAAATGCGCCGGTGGCCAACATCAAAAATGCCGCAACACCCGTCAGTGCAACCGCACCAAACATTAATGCAAATATACGTTTCAGATATCCGTCGATACCGGTTGTTTGCGGTGCGCTACGCGAAATACGACGCGCCGTGGTATCGGTGATTTTTGATTTTTTTGTAACCATTTTAAGTTTCTCCTTGTTGTATGATGAATATATAATATAATGCAGTTACGATTTCAAGATGAAAAGGATTTTTTATGTCGCCAATCGTTATACAACAAATGAACCCCGTTGCATTTTCAATATTCGGCATGGATATACGTTGGTACGCATTGGCATATGTTGCCGCATTTGTTGTGGGATATTTTATATTTAAGCACCTGATGCATCAACCAAACAGCGGGATTGAAATATCCAACAAAAAAATGGACGATTTGTTGACGGCAATTATATTGGGGGTTGTAATCGGGGGCCGCGTTGGGTACGTATTGTTTTATAATTTGGGGTACTTTGTGGCGCACCCATTGGAAATTTTTGCAGTTTGGCATGGCGGGATGAGTTTCCATGGTGGATTAGTCGGGGTGATTGCGGCAACGTTCTGGTTTGGATGGAAAAACAAGATTAATTCGTGGCGAATACTGGATTTATTGGCAATTGTTGCACCGATTGGATTATTTTTTGGACGAATTGCAAACTTTATAAACATGGAATTAATGGGATACGCATCAGATGTTCCGTGGGCGGTGGAATTTGTTGATAAGTCTGGAAACGTATTGATACCGGCATCGCACCCCAGCCCGATTTACGAAGCATTAACCGAAGGCATATTGTTATTCGTATTAATGTATGTTTTGTATAAACGAACCAAATTGCGCAATCATCCCGGCGCATTGGCCGGCATAATGGGTATGGGTTATGCCGTGGCGCGTATTGGATGTGAACAATTTCGTATCCCCGATGTCCAGGTTGGGTTCTTGGTTGGGAACTGGCTAACCATGGGGATGATGTTGTCGTTAATAATATTTTTTTGTGGTATGGCGATTTTTGTGTTTGCGTTTCGCAAAAAATAATGTACAATACGCCCCGTTGACCAGAAAAAAATGGGAAACAAAATCTAGGATGGTTGGCAGAGCGGTCGAATGCGGCGGTCTTGAAAACCGTTGATGGGGCAACCCATCCGGGGGTTCGAATCCCTCACCATCCGCCAGAAATTTACCCACCCGATTTTGGGTGGCTTAATTTTTGTTGCGATGGTTATTTTTATAGAAACAGTTGTGTATCACGCATGGCCGGTTTTTCAATGGCCCGGTTCATATTATCTTGGCTGGATATGATATACGTTGCGTTTTTTGTTCTGGTTATTGCAGTGTATAAAATCTGGCGATTTAATAATGGACTGTTTTCAGATTCTGGCAAAATCACCAATATATTATTATATTCGGATCCCTGGGATTTATGTATTGTAATCGCGTACGCAGAATCAATCGCATCGGTTGGCAGTAAATACAACGGATAAAATATATAGTTCCCCATTTGCAGAATTAAATTCTGAACCGCGCCATCGGACGCATCACTATTTTCTTTGACGCGTTTAATCATTATGTATTTCGTGCCTTTTATTGACACAACAACACCAATATCGCCGTTACTTAAATCGTACAGGTTTTGATTCTTGGTTATAATTATCTGTTGACCAACAAAGAAATCCGTATCTGATTCAAGTTGATGCGTGGATTTTACATATTGGCAAATCGTTTTATTGATATTATCGGTTCCACGCGCGCCATGATTTTCGGCACACAAAATTTTTGCGGTTTCCAGGTGCGACCATATTCCGTCAAGAACACGCAAGATGTCCCCAGATTGTAAATCTAAATCAGAATATACGCGTTGATATTCTGGGGCATCATAAAAGGCGGCATACCATTCCCGGGGCGCGCAATCAATGGCATCTTCATCTGATATTGTTAAATATTTTACGGGATACTCTTTGATGCCGCGCTTTAAATTTTTCTGGTTGGTTTTTAATTCTTCTTGCCAGGTTGAACAATCAAAATCACACCAATCCACCGCAACGGGTTCACCGTGTCGAATATGTTCTTTTAAATTGAATATTTCAGATTTTTCACGAAATCTTTGGCTTTTTGTTAATTCTATTAAACAATCGCGGCCACGATATTTTTGTGTCAAATCACAGAATACCGCCCCCGGTTGAACAGATGGTAACTGGTCTTTGTCCCCAAGGATAAATATGCGTGGACACTGGGTTTCATGCGACTGCGTTATTGTATTTAACAATTTAGCAAATAAAACAACGTCTATCATACTGGCTTCGTCTATTACAAAAACAGAATCTGATGGAAATTTCTTTGTTTCGTGCGTGTTAAAACCAGACAACCCCAACAGTCGATGAATTGTTATCGGTTCAACATCGGACAATATATCAATTTCTTCGCGGTGCGTTGATTTAATTTCGTCTTTTAAACCGTTAAGAACACCGGCAATACTTTCGCGCATTCTTTTGGCGGCCTTGCCACTGGGGGCGGCCATGTATATAGAACATCCCCCGTTCTTGGCAAGCATTTCCAACAGCAAATAACAAATAACCGTTGTTTTGCCCGTACCCGGACCACCGGTAACAATTAAATTACGGCCATTTTTCGCACGAACAATTGCACGCGCCTGTTCCGGGGCCAGTTCAAATTTACGACCACTGTTATTGTCTGTGTAATCATATTTGGATTTAATGGACGCAACCGCGGCGTCTTCGTCGCCATGTTCGGGGGACGTGTTGGCATTTTCTGAAAACAGTAAATTTACAGATTCTTCGACAATTTGTTTGGCATTAAAAAACTTTTCCGTGAACAGCCACCCACGATATATCACAAACATATTATTTTTGCGTTCAATCCCGGGGGCGTCATATCGAAATACCAATGGGTTATCCGCGGGATATTGCGATATCGCCAAAATCCCACGGGATATGACCGTGTCATAATCTGTGGATATTGTCGCAGCGTCCAGACCCGCCAATTTTTCATGCCACTTTCTTTTTAATTCATTTTCATCAAGTGAAATACAAATATTCCCATCATCTATTAACGAAAAAAACACACAAAACAATTTCATAATATCGTCGGATACATGATATTCCTGGGCCAGCATAATCAAAACATATTCCCATGCATTGGAAATTGCCTTGGCTGCTTTTAATTCGTTAAAAATTTCTTTGAAGCCATTATCCATTATAGATTCCTTTGATTACTTCTTTGAACGCGTTTTCCAATCGGTCATAATCGGCCCAGGTATGCGCATATATTCCATTGCCGGTCCCAGAATTACATCCGCGAACATAGACATAATAAATCCCACCAAAATGGTTGTTGAATATATCAGATTCAGATTGTTCTGGATAAAACTGGGCCAGCCATTTTATCAAACAATATGAATACAATACACGCTGGATTGCATATCGTTCGTCGGTATGTGATTTCAGTGATTCATAGTTTGCATAGTCTTTGTCTGATTTGAATAAATCACTTTTCCAATCCAGTATCGAATACACCCGGCGGCCATCTATTTCGCGCACGAACAGCAAATCGATAAAACCATTACAATAATTTTTTAGCACATCTTTGTTATCGGGGTAAAAACCAAAATCAAATTCAATCTCGGGCTTTCTGTCTTGATTCGTCAATGATGACAAACAAAATTTATTCCCAGTTGGATGATTTCCAATAATTTCTGGTATTTTCGCCGACATCGTGTTGATAATGTAACTGATGATTTCAGAATTTTTGCAATCAAACATATGTTTTTTGCAGCATTTTTCTATGATTGGTTTAAGATAATTTTTACGCGACGCATTATCAGATTTTTCAAACACATTAAAATCAATACGCTCAAATATTTCATGAATTATTGTTCCGTATTGTTTGCCATACAAATCCGATGAAACATCAATTATATTATTCGCGTCATAGATACCATCACGTATCGCAACTCCACAATCACAATCGTACCGATAGGTGGAAAAGTCGCCCGTGGCACCGGAATCATCTTCTTTGTCAATACGCTGTGTTTTTTCTGTTATCAAGATGTTCATATCTTCGCCGGTATCGTTTTTGTGATGCGATAATGACGTATAAGAATGCTTATACAATCGCTTTGACGACATTGGAATTGTACCAGGCACATCCGGCGCACTGTCCGTGCCGACAACATCATTTTTTTGCAAAATTGCCGCCGCACAATTATATGTGGCATCAGATTTAACAAGTGCAAATAAATCCGGCATAGCGCTGTATTGGTCGATATTTGGACACCCCGACCATATCATCATCATCATCGAAGATGCGCGTGTAATTGCAACATATCGCAATGCATCAATATCTGATCTTTCTGGTTCTTGTTTTTCAGAAATATGCAGGTGTACTGTATCTTTGCCCGAATCATCACATTTGTGTTTAACATGCACATATGTTTTATGTGCTGATTCTGCGCACATTAAATACACAGTTACCGGAAATTCCAACCCTTTGGCGGCGTGAATCGTGCTTATTTTTACAGTATCATTATCGGTGGACTTTTCCACAAGTTGCCCATCTTCGTCATTGGTCTTTTTATGTTTGCGTTGATTTAGAACCTGGGTTACGGTTGCAATTGATGCATGTTTGGAAACAATATAATCCAGGATAAAATTCCCAACCTGGATATATTTTGTCAGGCTTTGGATTTTATCATAACTGGCCAGGCGTTCTGAAATCTTTGATTCTTCGATAATAGAATTAATCAATTTTGCATAATGTTTTGTTTCCGCCAGGTTGTGCCATTTTAACAACATCTGGCGTTCGGGACACAATATATTATTGTATTTGTCGTTGTTTATGTCGCATATCGAAATATCAAAAAACGCCGTTTGCAGTGCCCGACGCAAAATGTTGCGGTTTGATGCATTAAAATCCGGGGCCGTTATGGCAGACAACAGCGCAACCCAATCCGCAGATTCCTTGGACATGAATAATGATGCGTCTTTGTACCACATAAATGGAATCTGGGCATGCGTCATTTTTTCAATTAAACCGGCCGCATCATCACGATTTCGAACCAATACCGTAAAATCCCCAAACGTTGCATTGCAATACGCATTTTTATCTTTGTGCCATATTTGTAGCGGGGTTTGACCAAAATTATCCGGCGTGCAATATTCAATTATTTTTGAAACGATTGTATCTTCGACCGTGATATATTTTTGTTCATCTGGGGACTGTTTTTCATGTAAAATAATATGAACGGGTTGTGTTACATTGCCATTTAATTTCGCCGGCATAATTGGATTTTTGGGTTCTGGGAATGTCGAATCCTGATACGAATCTGCAATATCACCAACAACAATTTTATCCTTAGCAAGTACGTTTATCGCATTTATCATGGGTTCAGACGAACGATAATTTTCGTTTAATTCCCATACCGCCACATTACGTTTGGTGTTATTTCTAATTTCTGTCTTGGCAACTTCATAAACCGCGGGGTCGGCACCCTGGAACGAATATATAGACTGCTTATTATCACCAACAATTGTTATGTGATGGTCTGCGTCGGTGGTAAATATCTTTTTAAATATGTTCCATTGAATTTTATTAGTATCTTGGAATTCATCAATAATTGCGTATTTGTATTTATCCTTTAACACATCTAATAACTTGGACGATTTTTCTGTTATGGCATCATGAACAATTTTAATCATATCGCCATAGGTCTGCTGGTTCTTGTTTGTTTTTTCCAGTTGCCATGCCTGATAAATTTCTGTGATGTGTTTTATCACAAACCAACGGCGCAGTGCTTCGGGTTTGATTTCCTTTTTTTGGCGCCCCAGTTCCGCGACATCGCTTATTGTGGGCAACATTTTTATTATTTCGGTGGCTTTTTTATAACCCTGTTCTTCGGCGGGGGTTAATTTGTCCAGTGAAATAATGTCTGGGTTTTCATGTGCACCATTTAGATAATATTTTTTTATTGCAGACGTCATGGCCGATAAAAACGGCTGGGGCGTGTTGTATAAATACATAAAAACGGGCGCTTCATTCTTAATCAAGGTATCACGTAAATACTTTCCAATAAATGTGTTTAGTTCCGCCCCTTCGTCAATCAACGTCATATTTTGCGTACAGTTCGCATATATGGCATTTTCTGTCAGGGTTTTCTGGCAAAAAGAGTTTATTGTAAATATTGGTGCATCATCAATTTTTTCAAGTTCTTGGTCTATTTTTGCCTTGTAACACAATGAACGCTCATCATTTTGACCGTTTAAAGCATCTGAGATTTCATTTAATTTCTTGCGGATTCTGTCGCGTAATTCACCGGTGGCCTTTTTCGTGTATGTAACGATTAGGATGTTAGACAGGCTGTAATCTGTGTTTTCTAACAACCACGGAACAACCAGTTCGGTAATTGTATATGTTTTGCCGGTGCCGGCGGATGCCTCTATGACCGTGTCCGTGGAACAATTAAAATCTTTGATACTGTGTATTTTTCTGATGTTATCTGACATAATTTATTCCTTGGTTTCTGGGACAGATATCAATTTATCGTGTTCGTTCAGGGCCGCTTTGAATTCCTGGTAAAAATTATCTGCGGAAAACCCCAGGTCTGTATCCGGATCCAATAAATCCTTGTTCGATATAGCAGACGGAATGAACGGATTATTAAAATAGCCCCTTTTAAGTTCGTCAAGTGATGAAACCTGTTTAATATTCCGTTCAAAGAAAGGTATGTATTTTCTATTATTTTCTATAAACGCAGATCTGTATATTTGATTCAATTTATCTTCGGCGATTTGCTTGGTCATGTTTGATATTTTTACCGCCAGCGCGGGGATTCCCCTATCGTTACTGATTATATGTGCCCTATATTTATGGTCGGGCACGGCAATTTGTGCAATTAGCGCATACAGTTCATGTTGATGTTTGGGTACTGAATTTAAACTGTTCACATATAAAAACACATCATTTTCTGTGTATGCGCACATAAAAATATCACCGCGCAAATCATACGATTTGCCATCACATCTTAGGCGAACGTTTATCGGATAGTTTGGTTTTATATCAATGTTGCAATCCCGAATTGCCAAGGCGATTCCAGCCCTGAATAACGCGATATGTCCTTCAATCTCTTGTTTAACGGCTTCGTATTCTTTTTTGTCAAACGGTTCGTTGGGTAACAAATCCCGAAAATCATCCATGCGCGGACGTTCGTCATCCAACAGGGGTTTAATTAAACGTCTTTGCAAGTTGTATTTTTCCAATGGTCCCAATTTTACATCTTCTAGTTCTTGGCATGATGTATCTTCTTCTTCGAAACCAAAAACACGATTGGTATAGCATTTCAACGGATTTTCAATAAAATATCGAAATTCTGTTAATCTTACAACATCTGGCAAATCTGTTGCCGTGGGATTTTCGGGCGCCACATGTGGATGCGCCGGGGACGGGGTCGTGTCATTTAAATTTATATAGACTTTTTTGTTCATGCGTTCGCGCGGCGTGTATAATTGGTCCCAATCACGTTTTTCATCAATCCCAACAGATTCCACCGCAACCCCGGCGTGGCGCGTCAAAATGTCCAGTGCACACGATGGATAAAAAGTATTATCTGTTTGCAAATCTTTGTTAACAAAACTGATATGTAATTCATCCGTGGTTCCCATAAACTGACACAAAAAGGCGTTTTTATTCTTTGATGGCACATCATCATCACCAATCTGCACCAGGTGCGAACGCCGATCCAATGCAATCTTGTTATTTGTACCCGGAAATTCATCAGAACCCATACCAATTAAAAACACATATTTAGCCGGCAAAATACGGTTCGCCAACAATGACGTAAATGTTACACCACGCGTAAATACCGTTCCGGTATTAAATTTAACATTGGATGCAATATCTATTAAAGACAGCAACACATATTCCAATGGCATGGCAATCGTATTAAGTTTATATTGTTCCAATTTACGATTAATTTTGTCCAGGATGTATTTTTCTTTGGACACATTTTTGTTATCGCATTCGCTTAACGCAACCAGTTCATTGATAAACGTCTGGATATATTCAATGTCCACGCTTTCCAAAACGCGTTTGTGTTGAAACCGCCTAACCCATTTGTTTTTAACATCATCAAATATTTTCACAAACTTTGTCAGCCAATCATTATCAGTGTCTTCGGTATTAAAGTCAGAAAATGGCATAACACGCCCGGATGAAAAATAAATTGGTTTATCCGTCAATTTTGCAATCAACAACCGATTAACTGCACTTTCCCAGTCATCAAAACTGTTACCGGCGGCGTCTGTGCCGTGGGCACGAAATACGCGCATATTTTTAATCCAGGATTGAAAAACATTGGACACGTCATTATCAGTAATTTTGTATCGATTTTGAATCAAAGTGTTCTTGGTAAAACTAAAGAAATCCTTGCGACTAAAACCATTGTTATGCAATATCAAATACAATGTTTGCAGTACATCTAAAACAGCCGAATTTTTCCCACTGTAATCAACAATACTAAATGGAACAAATGGATAATCGGGGTCCGTTTCATCAATTTGATTAAACACGGTTGTAATAACAGACTTGTACCGGTCAATATCAGGCGCCAGAACCAATATATCTTTTAAATTTGCGTTTTTTTCTTTTAATAATTTGCAAATTGATGAATGCACTATTTCTATTTCTTTGATTTTGGATGGAACACCAATAATCGTCAAAGATTCGTCGTTAATCAATCTTAGTTTTTCAGCATCTATTTTTTCATCATTGGCCATGGCATTTTGTATTCGCCCCAGCATCGTATTATTTTCATTTAGTGCCAATATATTGTGTGTCTGGTTGTTCGCATCAAACAATTCATGATTTTTTTGACCAAATTGCGCAAAATGCTTCAACAACAGGTTTTCGGATGCACATGGTTTTGGAACCTGCAAATAAACACAGACATTAAACGTGTTGGACAATTCCTTTAACAAACGTCTGTATGTTTGTCCCATACCCGAAAAACCGAACACAAAAATATTTTGGTTTTCCAATGAGTTAAAGACTATTTTGCCGTCGTTTTCGCATCTGTTTTTTTCAGCCAATTCGGGACATGTGTAATAATGGACATCATTAATTATGATACCGTCGTTTATAATTTCATTATATAAATCTTTTTGCCAATCGGTGCCTGGTACCGCCACATCAATATTTTCACGGGTCGCTTCATATTCTATAAATAATTTAGATAAATCATTGGCAAATTCAAACAGATGTTTGTAATCGATATCATCCATATTCCCATTAAAATTCAGATATTTTTCGATATTGTCGTTGCCCTTTATTTTTTCTAGGTAGCATTGTCCATCGGGCCGCGACAGAAGTTTTTGCATAATAACATCACGCAATAAATCCGGCGACAAAAGGGCCTGGGGGGCGTCTGTCTTCATCAAATCAAACAAAAATGATTCCAGGCGTGCCGTGCGCAAATTCATTGGAACGCCACGATTTTCCAGGACATGCAATTTGAACCACTGTTCTGTTTTTGAATCTGTAAAAACAATGACGGGCGAAACAAAAGGATCGGTCCAACAATCCCTGATTTTTTGTAACATATCATCCGCCAATGCACGTGGCGACAAAGATGTAATAATATTTAACATATTTCACCCCTTGGACACACCTTTTAGGATTATAAGTCTGCATATCCCACTTTTCAATATAAAAACCCCAATTTTTGCGCAATAAATCATATGACAGACCGGGGGGATATTATTCCCCCGGGCACGCCTTGGTTGATTTAACCGTATTTGACCAAAGCCACAAAATACTTAATATAAACCCAGAAAAATTCAGGATAAAATCCAGGCCTGACATATAATATTCCATACATGCCGCACCATAAAGATAGACCGCCGAAGAAAACGAAAGCAGCCATACACCAATAAATATCATTGTTTTTATTATCATATTTGTCATATCGGGTTCCTCCTTTTTTTTGTTAAAAACCAATTTTTGCCTTATTTTTTTGTATTTTTTTAACCTGTTGTTCTTGGCGTAATCTGGCCAACAGTTCCGATTTATCTGTGATATCCATCAGGTCGGCCTGTCTTTTAACCACGGCAAAATCACCAGGGGCCAAATTTAATAAATCAGAAACTTCATCGGCACAAACCGTCTGGCCAAAGAAATCTTGAAACGCCATTACAACCTGGGGCGGGGTTAGGAAATCATATTTCACCTTGAACGAGAATCTGCGCAATGCCGCACGGTCTATGTTATCCATCAAATTTGTTGTACAGATAAACGGGTATTCGGCGGATTCCATCTGGGTCAACATTTCGTTAACACTGCTGACCTGCCATGATTGTTTGGCGTTGATACGATCCATCAGGAAACTGTCCGCTTCGTCAAATACCAGAATTGCTTTTTTATCGTGCGCCTCTTGAAAGGCACGGGCAATATTTCGTTCCGTTTGACCAACATAGGAACCATTAATATCACTGGCACGTTTTTTTATTATATTCATCCCCAATAAATCCGCCAAATATTCACAAAATGCGGTTTTGCCCGTGCCGGGCGCACCATACAGGCACAACGAAAAGTTTTTCAGATTTTTTACACTGATTTGATGCGCTAATTTTTCCAGATTCATATCTGTATTCAACAGGCCTGTGTTAAATTTTACACCGTCTGTTTTTTTATTCCGCGTCGATTGGCCGGTCATTGCACGCATCAAATTATCAATCGTATAATCTATGATATGACAATCGTTCATGATTTTGGCATTTTTTACCGCGGTATCAATTACAGATAGCGGAACCGCATATTTCGATACAATTCGACGTAATTCTGTATCAGAGATTTCAAGGTCATATTTTTCAAATATCCGACGCCATGTGTTGATTTTTGCACGCTCGTCGGGGTCGGTCATTTCCAGCGCCATGGTAAATCTGCGAACATATGCACGGTCCATATCTTCGATATTATTTGTTATCCATATCACGGGACGTTTATTATTTTCCAGGATGCGATTTATGTATAACTTGCTGGGGGTGTTGCGACTGTACGGTGATAAACAGAATACATCTTCGGCTTCGTCAAACAAGATAACGGAATCATTGTCTTTGTTCAGCACCGTTTGCAGATGTGCCAGATTGGACAGGCGCGCATCTTTGTCTTCTTGGTTTTCGGCGGTTGTGTATAAATTCAACCCCAGTTTATCACATATAGTTTTGGCAATTTCTGTTTTGCCGGTTCCGGGACGACCATACAATAATATATTTACACCCGCCTGGGTTTTAGCAACGCCACCCGACAAAATATCTGAAATTTTATCAAAGTCATCGGCCATATAATCAAAATTTTCGCGTTTCAAATTTGCAGACAATGGACACCCAATCAGGACATCACGAACATCCTTGCATGAATTAAAATTCATATTCAGCAAATTTAAGAACATTGGACTGAACGCATTATCACCATAGCGATGTTTTATTATACCCGCTTCGACCAGTGCACCGTTCGGCGACATTATCTCTTTGACGCGTTCGGCGGGAATTTTACACACCGCGGATACAAAATCACTGTTAATGTCATCCATAAAATCATTGTTGATTCCATCGTTAAACGCAGTCAGCAATCGACGTATCGTCGTATTCTTCTTCATATAAATCCAGAATTGTAACAGACGCCGACAATCAGATGATAAATCAAATGTATCACATATGATTGTAAAGTTCTTGTCGAAATCGGGGCATGTTATATCGATTGTGTAATCCAATTTTCTGGAATCAAAAATGCCAGAAACCTGTTCATATAATTCATCTTTGGCCAAAATACTGTTGCGATACAATTTACCGTTCAACAGGTTGACAACAAATTCCACTTTGTCGGTGGATGTTACGCGACCTTCGCCACTGTTCAGTAAATCACGCAAACAGAAACCAAACAAATCCATGGAACATCTGGATAACTGATGAAAAAAGATATCAACATCTTCTGGTTCGTATTCACTGTTGGTTATATTCTTTAAATAGTGTAATGCAATTTGTCTGTCTTTTACGTTCATATGTGCCCCCTTTGGTCGGTCTTTATTGGGAATATAAACAACAAGTTGGACAAAAATGGTCCATTTTCCCCTTGTGCTTTATTTTTTTATGCATATAATTAAAATAAAACGAATAAAACCCGGGGAAACAAATGCCAGAATTACGAAAAAGCCATAAAAAAACAGACATAAAACTGGAAATTATTAACGAATTGCGCGCCCGCTCCATGACATACGATGACATCCGGGCTTTTTTATCCAGGGTGTACAGACAACACGGGAAAATACCAAAAAATTGTAAAAATCCGGCCGAATATACCGTATGCAAACGGACCGTTAACCGCGCAATTGAATCAATCCGGCAATCTTATAGAAATCAACTGGATTTTAACAAGGCGTTCGGGGTATATAAACTGGAATTGCATGACTTTCCCGATACAATCAGCGAAACAGAAATCCAGGCGCTGGATGTTGCCATAAAAAAAATGGGAAACAATGTAAATGCACGCAAAATACTGGGGGATTTAAAGACAAAACTGACCACGCGTCTGTATCGTAAAATCCAACATACCGAACCGTTAAAAGCCGCACGCAAAATCAACGATATCGACCAGAAAATCAATGCAAACCACGCATTTGTTGGACCACAATTGGTTGTAAACTTTGACGAAAATGTTAAGCGCATCCTGGATTCTGCAATAAGCAGACAGCACAAGGTTTCTTTTAAATACTATAAAAACAACACAACCGTGTGTCCGTTGGGTATAATATATGGACCGAATAATGTGTATTTGATTGCGTATGACTGCAAAGAACCAATCGTTTCGCGCGTGCCACGTCATTATATATTGTCTGAGATTTCAAATATTTCCCAAACCGGGGATTGGTTTGCGCGCGACGATGGTTTTTCAATCGAAGATTATGCAAAGTCTATGTTTGGAATATATAACGATGGAACAATATATGATGTAGAATGGTTAATCAAAGATAAACTCACAATCAGAATCGCAAAAAAATATAAATTCCATCCCACCCAAGAATTTATCAATAATCCAGAAGATGGCAGTTTGACGGTAAAAATGAAGACGGGTGGCCTGCGCGCGATAAGCGTATTTTTGGCACAATGGGGTGGAAAAATCATACCAATCGCCCCGCAAGAGTTAATTGATGAATATAAAAAACTGTTAAAAAACTGCCTGGACAGCATCAACAATTAAACACCCCACATATGGGGTATTTTTTATTGCATATTTTTATTGTAAAAACACAAAATCCGTATAATATATATGCGTATATAAATTTAAGGATTAAAAACATGCCAGCAAAAACAGTTAATGATATCGTTGCATTATGCAAACGCCGTGGTTTTATTTTTACAGGTTCTGAAATTTATGGCGGATTGGGGGGCGCATATGACTATGGTCCGTATGGGGTTGAATTGATGAAAAACATCCGCAATGCATGGTGGAACGCAATGATTTATTCGCGCAATGATGTCGAAGGATTGGATGCGGCACTGATATCTAATCGACTGTTGTGGAAATATTCTGGACACGAAGCGGGCTTTTCAGACCCATTGGTCGAATGTAAAAAATGTGGCACACGTATGCGCCAAGATAAAATGAAAGACCAGACAAAATGTGATAACTGTGGTTCAACAGAAATTACAGAACCACGCGCGTATCAATTGATGATGGGCCTGTCGATTGGGGCAACGGCCGACGGGGCAATTAACGCATACCTGCGCCCGGAAACCGCAACAACAACATATACAAACTTTAAGAACGTATTGGATGCAAAACCACACAAATTGCCATTTGGTATCGCCCAGATTGGCAAGGCGTTCCGTAACGAAATTTCACCACGCGGATTCGTTTTCCGTATGCGTGAATTTGAACAGGCCGAATTACAATACTTTGTGCACCCAACCCAGGACGAACAATATCATAAAATGTGGATGGAAACCCGTCTGGCATGGTGGGTGAACGAATTGGGAATACCGGCGGAAAAATTACGTTTTATGCCACATGAAAAATTGGCACATTATGCCAAGGCCGCCGTCGATATCGAATACGAATTCCCAGATGGATTTGACGAAGTCGAAGGTATCCATAATCGCCAGGACTTTGACCTGGGGTCGCATACCAAGGGACAAAAAGAATTTGAAATTCATGCAAATGTCCTGGAAAACAAAGACAGTACAACTAAATTATCTTATTCAGACCCGCAGACGGGCGAAAACTTTATCCCGTATGTTATTGAAACCGCAATGGGGGTTAATCGCGCAATGCTGGCCGTCATGCTGGAAGCATATACCGAAGAAGATTTGGGTGATGGAAAATCACGCGTGGTATTGAAATTAAAACCAAAACTGGCCCCGGTTAAGGCCGCGGTTATACCATTGGCACGAAATGTTCCAGAATTGCTGGAAATCGCAACAAATATCGAAAACGATTTGCGTAAACTGGCAATTGGACGTATCGAATTGGAAAATTCGGGCAATATCGGTAAAAATTACCGTCGCCATGACGAAATTGGTACACCGGTTTGCATCACAGTCGATCACCAAACAATGGAAGATAAAACCGTTACCCTGCGCCATCGGGACAGCATGGCCCAAGAACGCATCGCAATCCAAGACGTACCAAAACGCATACTGGAAATTGTGAACGGTTAAAAAATGCCCCAAACGGGGCATTTTTAACGCATTTTATCATTATTATTCTTGTATATATCGCGATAAACCCGTATCGCACGGTCGGCCGTGTATATCGTACACAACAACCATAGCATCCCAGTCAAAATCATGTCGTCATCACCGGGATTGTTGATAATGTCGCGCCCGACCCTTATCAAATTGCCCGTCGATATTCCGTTCAGCACAATATACAGCAATAAAAACGGATGCCGGTTAAAATTGCCCGGATTGGGATTTCCGGATGGATTATATCGCGGACTGAACGATGACATTATTTTACCTTTTGTGCGTTTTGGGCATTTAATTGATTACGCGTGTCAACATAGTCGCGCAAAATTTTTGGATTCATCTGGCGTATAACCGCGGCACCACCAACACCAATCACACCCATTACAACACCGGTCAACGCCGTTTCCAGGCCGGCCCCAAATGTTTTTGCTGTAAATGCCTTGGCTGTGAAAAACAACGGTGTTGCCAGGCTGGCATAATAAACCGCCATAGACGCCGCCTTGTTAACCTTGGCCATTGCCAGATAAATGTTCATTTCGCGTTTTAATTCTTTTTGTGTTTTATTTTCCATTTTTTCTTTCCTTTTTTATATTGTTTGTTCAAACCATCACATAATAATATAGTACAAAATTATAAAATGTCAACATAAAAACAGTTTTATTTATTTTTAAATGCTGCTATCCTGGCCCCTATGAAGACAAATCCAGATTTTTCCATTGAAAACAATATCGACGCAAATTTAATTGCGGGCGTTGACGAAGCGGGACGCGGTCCCCTGTGCGGGCCGGTGGTTGCGGCGGCGGTTATTTTCCCGCAACGCAATATCGAAATCCCTGTTGTTATTCGCGATTCCAAGCAGATGACACCACGCGCACGCGCCGCGGCGTATGATTGGATTACAAAAAACACCATATGGGCGGTTGGTATGTGTAATCCCGACGAAATTGATGAATTAAACATACTGTGGGCGTCAATGCGCGCAATGGAACGTGCGGTTGGGGGCCTGGGGGTACAGGCTGATTGGTGCCTGGTGGATGGTAACCGTGTGCCGGCCGGGATATCTGGCAATGCAATTGTCAAAGGGGACGCAAAATCATTATCAATCGCGGCCGCATCCATTATCGCCAAGGAAACACGCGATAAAATTATGTCTGATTTGGCAAATCAATTCCCACAATATGCATGGGATAAAAATGCAGGCTATCCAACAAAATCACATTTACAGGCCATCGAAAAATATGGTATAACGATACATCACAGAAAATCTTTTGGACCGGTTAAAGAAAGGATAAAAAATGAAACTGCGCACGATTGATGGGTTGGATTTACGCGGAAAATATGTATTACTGCGTGATGATTTTAATGTTCAGATTGTCGATGGAAAAATTACCGACGCATTTCGTATTGAACAAAGCATGCCAACAATAAATAAATTACGTCAAATGGGGGCACGTGTGGCAATATGCGCACACCTGGGGCGGCCCAAGGGAACACGCAACATGGAATACACATTAAAACCCGTTGCCGAATACATGGGAATAAAATTAATCCAGGATTGCTTGGACAAAGATTTTATGCATGATATGCATGATGGCGATGTCGTGTTATTGGAAAACGTTCGGTTCTATGCGGGCGAAGAAAAAAATGACCCAACTTTTTCGGCCGAGCTGGCACGCGGTTTTGACGCATATGTTAATGACGCATTTGCCGTATCACATCGCGCACATGCCAGTACCGTTGGTGTCGCAGAAATATTACCATCATATGCCGGGGATTTGTTGGCATCGGAAATAGAACACCTTAGCGCGGTTATGGAAAACCCAAAACGTCCGTTATTGTCCATCGTCGCAGGCAGCAAGGTTTCAACAAAAATTGGCGTATTAAAGGCGTTGGCAAAATTATCAGACACACTGATTATCGGTGGGGCACTGGGGACGACATTTAATTATGCAACCGGGGCACGCGTTGGAAATTCACTGTATGAAGCAGACCAGGTGGATACTGCGTTGGAAATTTTGGAATTTGCACGCGAAAACAATTGCCGGGTCTTGTTACCAATGGACAAAGGTGTGGCCAAAGAATTTGCACGCGACGCAGAACGCACCAACAAAGATTTTAGCCAAATCGAAGATGACGATATTATTATCGATGCCGGCATTGCCACAACCGAACGCGATGTGAACGAGATTAAAAATGCAAAAACAGTTATATGGAACGGAACGGTTGGTATGGCCGAATGGGCACCAATATGGTCATATGGTTCATTTGCATTGGCAAATGCAATTGCAGAACAAACACGCATGGGCAAATTAGAAAGCATTGTCGGCGGTGGCGACACGGTGGCGGCATTAACGGCGCTGGGGGTAAAAGACGATATCACGTATGTTTCAACCGGCGGTGGCGCATTTTTAGAGTTTGTAGAAGGACGCACCCTGCCGGGTGTTGCGATACTGGAAGAAAAATAAGAAAACGCCCATGTGGGCGTTTTTTATATTGTTATGCGGCCTGTTTTATATCACGCTTGATATTTCTGATGTATTTGCGCAACTCATCAATCGCAACCAGGCCCCCATCACGCTTTTCGGCCGACCAATAATCCCAGCCATTAAAACTGACGCTGCGTTGCAATTTGGCCGCCATGACGTGAATTGACCCCTTGCCCAATAATGGGTGGGTCAATTGACCATCACGTGTTATCATGACGCGTTCGCCGCGCGGACTGACCAGTGTTTGACCAACATATAACAAACCGGCATCAATCAATTCTTTGAACGCAATACGAATTTCGGCACGTTTGGGTTGGGTAACCTCGATTTCAGTTAAATCCATCGGTACCGCATTTGCAACACGTTCACGCGCCGCCGCAACATATGTTTCATCACGTTCGACACCAATAAACCGCCGCCCCATTTCAACCGCGGCCGCGGCCGTTGTTCCCGAACCCATAAACGGATCTAAAATAACATCCCCCGGTTTTGTCGATGCTAAGATTACACGACGCAATAAATCCAGTGGTTTTTGTGTATTGTGCAGACTTTTTCCATCGGCACCCTTTAACCGTTCTTCGCCCAGACAGATGTTCATATCCCAATCCGAGCGCATCTGTTTTCCACCGTTAAGGCGCTTCATTGTTTCATAATTAAACGTATATTTTCCGGTCTTGGTCGGTGTTGCCCATATTAATGTTTCATGCGCATTGGTAAATCGCGTGCCACGAAAATTTGGCATTGGATTGGTCTTGACCCATACGATATCGTTCAAAATCCAAAAACCCATGTCTTGCAGGATTGTACCAACACGGAAAATGTTATGATAACTGCCGATTGTCCACATTGCACCGGTGGGTTTTAAAATACGTTTACATTCCGCCATCCAGGCACGTGTAAATTCATCATATGCATCATTTGATTCAAATGCATCCCATTCATCGCGCACGGCACGGGCGGCGGTTTGATCTTCGGGGCGATACAATGTTTTAGCACCCAATTGCAGATTATATGGGGGATCTGCGAATACGGCATCAACCGATGCGTCGGGTATGCCACGCATAATTTCAATGCAATCACCACATAAAATCTGATTCAGGTATTTGTCCATCTCTCTCGCAACTCTCGTGTGTATATTTTACCATATTTTGGGGTCTAAAAAATGTGTGATGGGGTAATGTTTTTGAAATAAAGTGCTTGATTTTTATAAAATGCTTAATTTTTTATAGATGCAAAATATACTTGCATGGGGGAAAATTCATTGCTACCGTATATATGCTATGAGATGTCCGTATTGCAGTTCAACAGACAGTCGTGTAACAGATTCACGACCCGATATCGAAGACGCGATTATTCGCCGTCGTCGTGTTTGCAACCAATGTGGTGCCAAATTCACCACGGTTGAACGCATACAAATGCGCGATTTAATGGTACGGAAAAACAGTGGAAAACTGGAACCATTTGACCGTGAAAAATTGCGCCGCAGCATTTTATTAGCGTGTCGCAACCGTGATGTTGGCGAAGACCAGGTTGAACGTCTGGTTACGTCAATTCATCGTCGCCTGGAAACCGAGGCCCCCGATGATACCGTTACATCGGTCATGGTTGGACAAATGGTTTCTGATTCATTGTTAAATCTGGATCCGATTGCGTTTATTCGTTTTTCATCAGTGTACCGTAAATTTTCACGCGTGTCGGATTTTAAAAAAATTATCGATCAAATACCAGAGGCAGACGAAGGCGCCGCCGTTTGCGAATTGCCACGTACAACACTGTTCTGATGTATATAAATATGATGAAAAAGATTTTAAGTATTTTTATCGCACTGTTTTTGCCGACCGTTGCCGCGGCGGTGCCGGTGCTGGACGTTTTGTCGGACCATGACGCCAGTTTGTATAAGCAAATCTTTAAATTGCAAGACAATGAAAAAATTAGTGCGGCAACAAAACTGCAATCGCAAATCGAAGATGATTTATTAATTAACGAGGTTCTGTATCAGCGATATTTTTCAGATTCATACACAACACGTGGGGCCGAAATAAAGGCATGGATGAACAAATACAACGATATGCCCGGCGCGACGCGTATGCAGAAATTAGCAAACATAAAAAAAGCGTCTGTTAAAAAACCAAATTTACCAACATCAATCAGTGGTGGCGCATCAATCGAAACACCACAATCTGAAAATTGGACCGCAAAAAAATATTCGGGGGATACCGCAAAAAAAATTGATAAGTTTAAGCGCGCAATTCGCAGCGGGTCAACAAAAACCGCACGCGAAATTCTGGAAACACGATCATTTAAAAACAAACTAACCGATTCCGATTATGGCCGCCTGGCGGGACGATTATCATACATTTATTACACAAATGGCGAAATGGAATTGGCAAAAAAATGGGGTTTTGTATCATCACATGAAAATTCTGAATATGGCCTGTGGACAATGGGCTTAATCTACTTCAAAGAAGAAAACTTTAAAGAATCCCAAAAATATTTTAGTAAAATATTGGCATTGGAACACATCAACAACGCCCGCAAGATAGAGGCCGCGTTTTGGGCCGGGCGTGCCGCCGATTTAAACGGTGCAGCGGATATGGCACGCCAATACTGGACCGTGGCGGCATCGCACCCAATGGCGTTCTATGGCGCATTGTCGGCAACAATGTTGGGCGGGGTGCCACAATACGAATTTTTTGAACAAGATTGTACCGACGAAGATATTGATGAACTGCGTCAAACAAAATATGGCAAGCGCGCATTGGCCATGTTACAGGTCGGACGCAAGGATCGCGCCGAAGAATACATGAAACTGATGATAACATCGCGTGCGACCGACCGACAATTGCATGCGGTAAATTCGGTTGCGACGGCGTATGGCCTGCCACGGGTATCGTTACAGGCATCCAGTTTGATAAAAGACCGTGGAATCCTGGAAATTGACGACGATATTATTTATTCGGCGCAATATCCATTGCCAGATTGGGAACCGATGGGCGGTTGGTCAATTGACCGCGCGTTATTGTTGGCAATCACAAAACAAGAAAGCGGATTTCGTACAACGGCTAAATCGGGCGTGGGCGCCAATGGATTAATGCAATTGATGCCCAGCACCGCAAAGCGCGTGGCAAAGCAAAATAACCTGGATATATCTGAAATGGATATGTCAAATCCAGAACACAACATGTACCTGGGACAGCAATATATTGTTGACCTATTATCACACCCAAATATTGAAAATAATATTATAAAAATGTTGGCGGCATATAACGCGGGGATGGGTACAATGACAAAATTTGAAAAAACATTTTATACATATGACCCATTATTGTATATCGAAAGTTTCCCCGCATACGAAACACGTAATTACATCAAACGCGTAATGTCAAATTTGTGGCTGTATCGGGCGCGACTGAATCAACCGCTGACATCATTGACCGAAATGGCAAATGGGAATTGGCCACTGTATAACAGCGAAGACGAATATGTCCAACAACAAATAATGAACCGCATGACGATATAAAAAAAATCCCCCAAACGGGGGATTTTTATTCGGTTGTATTCGGAATTATAACAACATCATTATAATGCGACAAGAATCGTGATCCCGTTGCACAATAAATCTTTTGCAGTGAATCTTTGTATTCACGAACGGCGGTTACCCAGCGCTGCTGAATATCATCTTGGGCGCCCTGGTATGCGGAAAACGCCCCCATCGCCCCACCGGCACCGGCACCGATTAAGGTACCCTTTAACCGCGCATTGTTATTAATGTCAATTAGTCCGCCATCTTCGGCACTAACGTAAATCGGTCTAAAATTCGCAATAGTGGGTTCAACGTCTTTACCGGCGGCATCTTTGGTCTTTAAACTATTATTATCAATGGCATTGCCATTTGCATCGCGACCCCATATTTTCTTTACGTTTGCTTTATCATCCTTCCAGTCTTTATCCTTGTACCCGAATGGTTTATCCGCCGGAATTTCAACCAAAACTGGGATTGGCGCACCACTGGGGACGGTACCGGTATCAATTTTTGCAAACTTGTTGTCCGCCAAGCGATTTGGCGCGGTTTGGGAATGCAAATGCATTACACGGTTTTTATCGTCCATATAATAACTTTCCCTTATATCAGCATAGTTTGCCGCTTCAATCGACTTTAAATCATATTCTTCGCCGGTGGCCGTTTTCTTGCCTAAATAATCATTAAACATGATATCCATCAATTCGGCAGGAACACAGTTCTTTAAACCATCGGTTTCGCATTTCCATACGTCTTCTTTTTCTGTATCATAGAAATATGTGGCGTTTACGTCCATTGGTACCGATTTCGTGTACATACCCCACAGGCATTTTGCATCACGCTCTTCAATCTTGCAATTTTCAACGCGCATCACAGAATCACCCGATGCCGCCATATTACCAATCAGGCCACCCGCGGCCGCATTTACCCCGGCAGACAATATCATATCCCCGGCAACCTTGCCACCATAGACGTTGCCCGCCATAATTGCCGCCCCCGTCAAGCCACCAATCGCCGTTGATGTCAATTTTTCTTTGTTGGTGCCAAGCATGGCATCTTTGCCAACCTCTTTTTCACCAAGCGCATTTCCCGCCACCGCCGCCAGGATTGTGCCCGCCGCAATTTTTATGCCGGCGTGTTGTTTTTGTTCTTGGTTCATGACGGCCTTTACATCTTCGATGGTGGGTTCGGTATCATTTGGAAATACAACCGTGCCGGCCGCCGGTAAATATGACGATTGCGACCATTCAGAAATATTACATTTAATTGAATCACCCGCCGCAACATTTACACGCGCCAAAACCAAATCTGAACCATCTGGGCCCATTTGATATCCGCGCATTTCAACAACCGATACACACTGGGACCCGGTGCCAGATTTTGTACCAGCCGTCGGCATATCCCATGCAAATTCACCATTTGGGTACACGGCACCACAATTCTGTAATTGCCCCAATGTAACAGATGCCGCATCACCCGATGCAATCTGGGACGCCAATGTTGGATTTGCAACACGTATTGGCAAATCAACCGACTGGGGCGCATTTGTGGTCGATGTCGCCATTTCATTTACGGGCACGCCATTTTCGGCCGCAATTGCGGCGGGACCAGGATTGCGAATTGCGTTAACCTGGTCATAGGCGGCGGCATAACTGCGTGATTTATTGCCAACGCGTATCGCACCATATGAATCACATGGCAATGAAACTAATGCGGCCAATAATGAATAATAAAAAAATGATTTGGATTTTAACATGCTCTCTCTTGCCCCGGATAAAATAAACGCAGACAACCGGGACGCGCCCGGTTATCCATTAAAACTGTAATCGCAGACGTGCACCAACGTCAACCATCCCCAGTCGCCCACTTTCATACCAATTGGTATAGTGGAAAACGCTGTCATATGGCGCTTCGTATTCGCCGCCGGCACCATCACCCAACCATTCTGTCTGGGAAACAATAATTGAACCCGATGTCTTTACACGCCCCAAATTTGCATAGCGAACATACAGGTCAAGTTTTATGCCGCCTTCCATTTCGGTTGTGATACCACCTTCTAGCATAAATGCCAATTGTTCTGTCGTGCCACCATTATGATACGCATAAACGTCGGATATACCCGTTAAATCGCCCGCACCGGCCCCAATCGGATCCATTTCAGAATAAAATGTGTTGTCATATACGACATAGTCTGCAACCGTATTCAACGCAATACCAACACCCGCACCAATATAGGGGCGCAGCGATCCACCCGCCAAAAATCCAGTATATGAATCAATGTTATAATATACGTTTAACATGGTCGTGTTTGACGTAATCGCACCACCATCAACGGTCGCATTAATCAAACCACCCGCACCGTCAGATGTCTGAACAATTGTCGGATATGCCAGCCCCGAATACCGCAAATATGAAAAATCAACACGAATATCGTTGTTAATCGCCGCACCAACGGACACCTGAAGCGGGATAACGGTATCAGAGTGAAAATCGGCTTCTTCAAATGCGCCGGGGACAAAGAAACTGTTTTCTTCGCCAACATAATCGGCCGACATACCACCCATCAAAGACGCAGTATACGCAACCGACAAACCAACGTACAGACCACTGTCGGCCAAACGTTCATAGTCGGTCGATTGATAATACGAACGCCCCGCGGTTGTCTGGGACGACCCAACATATGGCAATGCGCCGGTGATACGCGTCGGCTGGGCCGCGGCAACAGTGCGATATTGATTATACTGGGACACATTGGCCGATGCCGGATTGGCGACGATACGACTGTTATTCGATGGCATATATTGAACCACGCCATTATTCATAACCGGCACCGCCCCCACAGGCATACCGTTATTTTGTCCCACCGGATATGATGGATGCACCGGATATGCCGCATTTAATGCGACGGGTGCGCCCAATAACAGACCGGCAAAAGCGGCAAAAACACTTGATTTTTTCATACCTTTCCGAATTCCTTTTGGGATTATTATATCACACAATGGGGGGGACGTGCAAGCAATCAGAATAAAACAAAAAATATTTTTAGCGTTCGCGTCCCACTACGCTGCGAGGCGCGGTCGCCGATGGCTCAACTGTTGACGCGCAAAAAAATTGGTGCGGGTAAGGAGAATCGAACTCCTATGGGTTGCCCCACTGGAACCTAAATCCAGCGCGTCTACCAGTTTCGCCATACCCGCGTTCCGCGGGCCAGTTGTCGTCAACCCGCATTAATTTTCACAGTTTTTGTATTCTATGATAATTTTTACTTGATTTCCAGTAAAATTTAACCTAAAATCGGACGCAGAATAATTAAAAGGCAACCAAAATGGCATCTAAAAAAGGCAGCAAAGAAGTTGTAAAGCTGGAAAACAAAGAAACTGGCTTCTTTTACACAACTACTAAAAATACCAAGTCGGAAAGAACCGCCGGCAAAATGAAATTCCGCAAGTACGACCCAAAACTGCGCAAGCATGTCGTATTCACAGAAGCAAAAATGCCGCACTAAGCATTTGGTATAAAAAAATTTCCCCCAATCGGGGGATTTTTTTATCGGTCATATATTACCGGTGTGCGGTTTATCGTATAGACACGCCCGTCGTTTGCACGATTTATAAATACATATATCACGTTGGCCACATCTGAATCCTTCCACGGATTCATATTTCCAATTACCTGGCGCGATGTGTTGTGGCGAAAAACACTGTGAAACGTGTTATCGATAACACGGCTGTACGCGTCGTCAAATGACGGATACACAATCATATTCATCAGAACCACACCATTTGGGGCAACACGTGATTTAATACGCGACATAAATTCGGTTGTTATTAAACCTTCGGGAACCTGAAAGGAATTTGAATATACATCCAACAATATTATATCATATAAATCGGGCGTGTTTTTTAAAAACTGGGACGCATCTTGGACGATAAATTTTTTATTTGGTGTTAAGGATTTTTTCAAGAAATGTTTTTCAGACACATCTTTTAATGTTGGTTCAATGTCAACAAATGTATATTCGTGAAATTCATCGTTCAAACCCGCGGTAAATCCCCCCGCCCCCAGAACCAAAATCTTGCGCGGGGTGTCCGATGGTAAATTATATATAAAATTGTCATTTATATAGTTTATATAATCGGCCCCCAATTGTTGACGTGAATCATACATAGACATTGCCAGGCGGTTCATATCTAAAACACGAACATCACCAAATTCCGCCACAGATATCGTTGAATTGGCATTATTTACCAATATGCCATATTTGCTGAATTGGACATAATCACTGTTGATATAAAGCCCAAAGATTAACAGGAACAGTGATACAATCCAAACCCACAAACGGCGCGATGATGCCAGCGCACAAACCAACCCCAGTACTATTACCAAACCAACGGTATAATTCACACCCAATATTGGCATCAAAAGCAATGTTGTCGTCATTGATGCCAATACCGAACCAATCGTATCAACCGCCATTATATTACCAGTGTTGTTTTTATTTCGTGTCTGTAACAGGCGCGACAACAATGTCGTATTAAATCCAAATAAAAATGGTCCAACCGACAAAAACACAAATGAATAGATAAACGTCTGGGCCACAGATGATGTTATTCCATATGCGTACATTAGCGCAAAATATGTTGTAACAAATGGGAAACTGGCCGCGAATAATGCCAGGGTCGCGATTACTAAAAAACTGATACATAAAATGTTTGGAATCTTGGAAACACGGACACGTGGTGAATTGCCCAGCCAATACCCCAATGACATAAACCCAAGGAATGCCCCCATAATAATACTGGTTATCACTGGACTGGACCCGACCCAGAACGACAATTGGCGCAATACGACCAATTCCAATGACAGACTTATAAACCCATTAAAGAAAATCAGTAACAGCAACCATACACGTAATTTTTTTGACATATTTTTAATCCTTTCGCACCTGGGACAGTATGGTAATAAAAAAATGTATATGGGGCAACAATATTAATGCACGTTCATAAGACGAATATCATCAAATTCAGGAAATCGATTAAACATCGCGCGCGCAAATGGACAAATCGTTATTACATGGCGATGCTGGGACCGCGCCATGTCGGCAACATGCCGAATTAATGTCAGACCAATATTCTGGCCACGATATGGCGCCGCAACACCGGTATAATCAATAATTAATTTATCCATTCCGATGCGTACAAATGTAACCTGGCCAACGATTTGACCACGGTAAATCGCATCAATACCCGAACCATCAATGGATGGTAAATACTGAATATCATCCGCCATAATTTATGCCCCCCAACGCAAAAAATATAGCACATGAAAAAGATTGTTTCACTATGACTGTATTCAATAAAAACAAATGGGGGACGTGCCCCCAATTTTACCCAGAAATAGAATCAAAATTCTTGCGAATTATTTTACCACTGCGCCGCAGGGCAGATTTTTCCGGCGCCGTCATGCGCGGAACCAATGTTGTAATCACACCACCACGACCCACAATCCGCGGTAATGACATTGCCAATGCAGATGTCCCCGCACCGGCAACGGTGGATACGGTTAAAATGCGACGCTCGTCATTTATAATGCAGCGCAATAAATCCGCCACGGCCGCCGCAATACCATCCCACGTTGCACCACGACCACGAATAATTTCATAGGCCGCATTTTGAACACGATGTTCAATTGTATTACGGGTTGTGATTGGCAGACTTATTTTTGCCTGGCGACAAAAGGTGTTCAAATCAATTGCACCAATTGATGCCGATGACCAATTAATCATACTGCTGTCGCCGTGTTCCCCCAGGACATATGCATTTATTGATTGGGTGGATACAGACAATTGGCGCGATAATATTGCACGCAAACGCGCCGAATCCAGCATTGTGCCCGTACCAATTACGCGGGACGGTGGCAACTTGGAAATCTTTTGCGCCAACATAACCATAACATCCAACGGATTTGTTACAATAACCAACGTTACGTTTTTAGAATCTACATTTGCCATGACACGTGGCACAATATCAGAAATTACCGCCGCATTTGCATTTAATAAATCTGTACGCGTTTCGCCGGGCTTCTGGTTTGCACCGGCCGCAATTACAACGATATCAGACCCACGAATACCACGATAATTATTTACCGCAGTGATTTTTACATCGTACGAAAACGCAGACGCGTGGCCCAAATCTTCGGCCGCGGCATATGAACGCACATTATCACGATCATAAAGTGCGATTTCATGTACCAATCCTGTATTTTTTACCGCCGTTGCAACGGCCGCGCCAACCGAACCAATACCAATAATAGAAACCTTCATAACAATCCCCCCCGATTATCAAAGTAATTATATCACATATTATGGTATTTTCACATAGGACTTGAAGTTTTTTTATTTCGTGGTAAATTTCGTTATTACCATGAAGAATAGAAATAAAATTAAATTAATATTGATGCTGATGCTGGCGGGGGCACCGATTGCCGCCCAACAACAAACACCAGACGACAAAAAACGTAGCGCACGCACAGAACGATTTGCGCGGTTGTTGCTGTATTGGGCCGATTACGAAGCATATGATTCTGTAAAAATGCGTGAAAAACGTATTGCCGAGAAAATGCCATATGACAGTGCCGCGAATAAAATCCCGGACCTGATTCGTGATTCAACATATTATGCCGACATAATAAAATCTGGGGCAGATTTGATAAATAAAAGGTATTCATTACGTGAAACACCAGACAATGTTTATATGCTGTACGAGTTGCTGTATATTTACGAAGAAAAACACACAGACAAGAATTCATCTGAATACATTTTAATTGATAATTTAATGAAATATGTCGATGTGTTAAAGCAACTAAAACTGAACCGATATACGATGGAAGTGAATATGAAATAAAAATCCCCCATTCGGGGGATTTTTTAATAGGATTTCGCAACAAATACGTATGTTGGATCATTATCATCCAAACAACGACGTGTAATTTTATGTTTGTCCATTAATTCATCAAATTTTGAATCCTGGGTTAATTCGTACTTGATGCGAAAGAATCCAATTTGGCCATTTGTTAATGCGATATCCAGCGCATCTAAATCCGCCACATCGTGAATCATGTCTGCATTACGTTTTTCAATACGCGTAACCATGTCATCATGAATCTGATTCATAATATCGTTTGCAGACGCAACCAATTCATCGGTTGTTATTGTACGCTTGGATTCTTTGCCAATATCACGACGGGTAATCGTTACCGTCCCAGATTCCATTTCACGGCCACCAATTTCAACACGCAATGGCACACCGCGCTTAATCCATTTCCACATTTTGTCTGGGGCACGCATATCAGACGTGTCAACCAATACACGAATACCCACCCCGCGTAATTGTTCACCCAGTTTTTCTGCATATGAATTAAGGGCATCTGCGGTATCTTCACGGGTGATTGGAATAATAACAATTTGATATGGCGCAACCGCCGGCGGTAATACCAAACCATCATCATCAGAATGAACCATAAACATTGACCCCATCATACGCGTTGTTGTACCCCATGATGTTGTCCATGCATGTTGCAATTTACCATCGGTCCCCAGGAACTGAATCCCAAAAGATTTGGAAAAATGCTGTCCCAGGTCATGCGATGTGCCGGCCTGTAACGCTTTGCCGTCTTGCATAATATGTTCCAATGTATATGTGTGATCGGCACCGGCAAATCTTTCTTCGGGTGTTTTTTCGCCCATAATTGACGGTATAGCCAATATTTCACGCATATAGTCGCCATACATTTTATGCATTTTACGTGCATCGGCATTGGCTTGCTCGTGTGTGGCAAAAACATTATGCCCTTCTTGCCAGTTAAATTCTGATGTGCGCAAGAACATACGTGGACGCATTTCCCAACGCATTACATTTACCCACTGGTTTAATTTCATTGGCAAATCGCGATAACTTTGTATCCACCTGGACATTGCTTCGCCAATAATCGTTTCTGATGTCGGACGAATAATATATGGTTCGGTCAATTTTGATTCTGGGTCAGGTTGCAATTTACCATCAATCATTTTTAAGCGGTGATGGGTTACAACTGCTGATTCCTTGGCAAAACCGTCAACATGCTGGGCCTCTTTATTAAAAAATTCAATTGGTATCAGCAATGGAAAGTTTGCGTTTTGAACGCCGTGTGATTTGATACGTCTGTCCATTTCATCACGCATCAATTCCCAAATCGCCCAACCATATGGCTTAATTGTCATGCATCCCCGCACAGGGGCATTTTCCGCCAAATCTGCGGCAACGATTAAATTTTGATACCATTCGCTAAAATTTTCAGCGCGCGTTGGTGTAATTGCTGTTTTCATTTTTTATATCTCTTACTTTTTTATTTCTTGTCTTTTAATTCCATGTATTTATCAGATACCTGTTTTTGCAGTACCGTTGCGATTTCTTTTCTGTTTAACCCCGCCAGGGGTGGTGGTGGCAGTAATGTAATTTCAACCATGAATCCACCCAGCATCATGATGTGAAATACCTGGCCGAATGCACTGCGTTCGCGTTTGCATTTTGGCCCCACATCCATTTTTGCGTTATCAAAGTATGCAAAATGGTCCGCCATTGTTTGTTCATCAATCGGTGTACCATCTTTGTAGCGATAATGCATCGCCATAGGTTGCACCGTAACATTTGAATTTTCAACAAAATTAAACAAGGTGCTTTTAAATGGCTTTACATATGCGCCGTTGGTGGTTGTGCCCTCTGGAAACAATATCATTGGGTATTTAACGTTTTTGACCGTTTCTTGAACCACCGCCAATGCATCGCGCGCATGTGATGGACGACGATCAACAAATATCACACCAAACTTTTTCGCAACCCATCCAACCAGTGGCCAATTTTCCATTTCTTTTTTGGCAATAAAACTGCCCCGAAATGCAGACGGAAATGTCGCGATTTCAAACACAGATATATGATTAGATACAACCATCAATGGTCGCGCATCTGACAATTTTCCATGCACAACAATTTTAATCCCGCCCAGTTTTAGCAAAAACCACATAAATACCGGCATATATTGAACCGCCCAACGACGTGGTAAAAATGCGATAATTGGTATCTGAACAACAACCATTATCCAGAATGCAATAAACTTAATCGCGGCGGTTGTGGTATTAAAAATATTCTGTTTACGTAGTTTTGGTTTCGCCATGATTATTCTTCTTCGTTTTCTGATTTTTCGGCATCTTCGATATATTCGGCATCGGCCGCATCTTCGTGCAGCAAGAATTCAACAAATGCACGCATAACCTTTAACGGGCCGGCAACAGGGAACGTTACAATCTTGCCAATCGTTTTTATAATACCATCTTTGTCTTCGCCAATATCCCCCAGTGCATTTTCACGTCCCAAGAAATGTTTCTGGTATGCGACGTCCATTTTACGGGTTTCCATCATAACAAACACATCATACGAATTAAATGGCGCATCAACAAATACCCCCTTGCCAAATGTCGCCCCCAGGCGCAAATATCCCTTTATCAATGGGGTCATTTCACGTTTTGCATCCACTTCATCCACAAATTCCGGCGGCAGAATATTCATGCGACTTAATTTCGGATTTACACCATCTGCAAACTTTTCCGGTAAAACTGTTGCCCGCAGGCGCAATGGTGTTAGATGGTTATAGTACAAATATGATATCGCCTGGGCCGATTTGGCCGGTTTGGTTCCAACCCATGATGCAACACCGAACAGTACCCCAATCTTGCGACGGACAATATATTCACCCAATCCCGCCCATAACATACGCATAACCAGTGCATTTTCACAATATGCCATATCAACACATGCACGGGACATTTCTGCAATATTACCACGATATTTTTTTATCTTGGATATATTAAATTCATTTTCTGTATAAAAACCGCCCATTTTTTCGGCCGCATTTCGATCAATAATTCGATATGTGCCAACAACACGCCCCTGGTGAAAAACCGCCATGTATTCGGCAAATCGATCGTATGCATCATATTCTTCGCCCAGGGCACGCTGTTCTTCGGTTGTGCCGGCCCCCTCTTCTTCTACAAAGACCTTGTAGCGCAATTGACGAACCTGTTTTCGTTCTTCTTTGTTTCGTGTCAGGCGTACTTCGAAATCACGCACCTTGATAGCCATAAGTAATCCTTTTATAAATTTATATTGGGAAGAATATCAAACAAAAGCGCCGTTGTAAATTGTTTTATTTATCGCAAATTATCCGCCAGGTTTGATATCGCAATCGCATACCAATTCGAATTATTCCACTTCTTTATACGATAGAAATTTGGATATGTCAAATATGCCACAATTGCCGGCATTGGCGCAATGTCCGAATCCATGGGTGCGGCCGCGGCATTGGCAATAACCGTCGCGCGCGCCATTTCAATTGCCGCAACATCCGCAACCAGACCCGCCGTCATGTCCGCAACCGGAATTGGGGTGCCGTCTGGATTCAAAACACCCATCGATGCCCACTGGGATAACGATAGCCGTGTTTTACCATCCAATAACGTGGTATCAAAATCTGCGGGTAAAATTACACGACGGGCAATACGCTCGTTTTTATTCCAGCCCAAGCGACTTAGATAATTACCCGCACTGAACATTGCGTCCCCGATGCTGTCAATAATATCAATGCGCCCATCACCGTTACCATCAACACCATACTGCGCCAGGGTTGTTGGTATAAACTGAAAATGCCCCATTGCACCCGCCCATGAACCATAAATATTGTTTATGTCCAGATTATTTTTGTCCGCAATTTTCAACAGTGCCAATAATTGATTTCCAAAAAAAGTTTCACGGCGACCTTCGTACATCAATGTCAAAAACGCATCAATTAATTTATGACGCGATTTGACCGCACCATAGTTTGATTCCATACCCCAAAACGCCAAAATAACATGTGGCGGAACACCATATTTATTTTCAACACGCGATAACATGGTTGGATACTTTGCACGCATTTGGCGCCCGGTTTTGATGCGGGTGGAATTAACCGTGCGGTCCAGATATTCATCCAATGTTAATTTAAATTCAGATTGATTTCGATCACTTTTAACAATCGACGGGATAAACGCCGGCGAACGCAATGCAGAACGCGTAACATCCACAGACACCCCCGATGCCAATGCACGGGTACGAACATTTTCCAGCACCGTTTCCCATCGGTCCATATCAAACGCACCACGCACGTCGCAATGGCCCGCCATCGGAATAATAAATATCATAAACACACCGCATATGCGGGAAATACTACGCAAAAACATACGTCCACCCTTTGGCCAGATATTATAACTTTTAGAAAGAATACTTTACACCGATATGCAGACCAAATGATTGCCATGTGGCCTTTTTCAGGGAATCGGTTACATGTTCGGTGTATGCCGGGACGGTTTCCAATATCGGCAAACCATTATCATCCAAGATATATTGACCGTTTTCGTCAATCAAGAATTGTGTATATTCGGCAACATATAATTCCCCACCAATCTGCCCAACATGGAAACAGTTTGTGTCCACCCGCAGGGCCAATTGCAATCTGTCAGATAATTTATAATTATATTCCAATTCCGCCAGGTATGAATATGCATCATTGTCGCCTTCGTCCAAGAAACTGGGGTTTTGTTGCCAGTCTGTACGATTTGGCCAGATTCCTTCTGATGAATATTTAGGCAGACCGAATTGAACATACATGCGTAATTTATCTTTTAACGTCATCTGTTTTTCAATTTCCAACCCAACATAGAACCCAGACCATGTCGTATTGTAAATGTGTGTTGTACCACCAACAATTATCGGCCCATCACCACCAATAATTACACATTCACCCGAATCAACACCCCATGGCACATAACCCATGGCCGGATCATAATCACCCATGGTCAGGGAATTGCCCAATTCCAAGAAACCGCTGTTTGGGGCCTGGACCAATTTAATATCTTCGGGCGACATACAAACCTGGTACCATTCATCCGGGGCCGCTGTCCCAACCGGCAACGTATAATAATCCCCGTTTTCATCACCATATACATAATCACCCTTGTCCGTCATCAGGGGCAAATATATCCCCGGATTTGGATAATAGTGATCGTTCATTTCCAGATTATGTTTAAAAATTTCATACCCAATTGTTGGTGATAACTTCCACCCACCAATATCCCAAACATGATGAGCCGACAGACCAAATCTGAAATGATTACTGCGCCCGGATAAATCGCCCATAGAAATTGTAAAGATACCATATGTCGGATCTGAATCATCAAATGGCTTTAAATCATAGTCCATTGATAACCCACCATGCGAAACATCGCCATATGAATATTCACCATACGCAGACAAATCAAAATCACGCAAACTAAAATTATGACGGGCACCAACCGTGATTTCGTTAAAAACCATGTCATCCCATTCCAAAACAGAATTTACACCGGTTTCAAACTGAAAATCTGCAAAACGACGCGTATATCCCGCATAGATTGATGTTGCCGGTTCGCTGTCCGTTGGCATGGCAATACCATTTGCCGTCATCATACCCGGCATTTGTGGAACATATGCGGGTTGACGTGGAACCTGGTACGAATAAGAACGTGAACCAACGGCCTGTTTATTTCCAGATGAACCAACATATTTGGTGTATCCCGCCGCCGCATATTGATTATAGCCGGCCTGGTTCGCGTTTTGGGCACGCTCAGTTTGATAATATGACGGCACCCCTTCGTTCGCAGCAAAGGCCGCGCCGATTGTGAAAAATCCTGCTAAAAATGAAACTAAACCCTTTCTCATTCCGTTGTATTCGATGTACTATTATATCATAAAAATTGTATCATAAAAAGTATTTTTCATTTAATACTTGCGCATGGATTTTATGGCGGTAAAATACCCGCATGAATCCGGCACATAATATATATATTCACGTACCGTTTTGTATGTCCAAGTGCAATTATTGTGCTTTTTTTTCGCACGCATGCGCAAATCCAGACTGGGATAAATACCAAGATGAAATACAAAATGAAATTGAACACTGGGGGCATGTTTTGGGACGCGTTACAATCCCAACTATATTTTTTGGTGGCGGAACACCATCACTGATGCCAATTAAATGCTTTGAAAAAATAATTGGTAAAATTCATCAATGCTTTAACGTACAGGCCGATGCCGAAATAACAATCGAATCAAACCCAGGAACAATCGATAAAATCAAAATGCATGATTTTAAGTCCAATGGTATGAATCGCATCAGCATCGGCATCCAAAGCATGGATGATGAACGATTAAAATACCTGGGGCGACGGCACAGTGTATCGGACGCAATCCACACATTAATCACAGCCCAGGATATGGGCCTGGGCGTGTCGGGGGATTTTATTTATGGCCTGCCGGGGGATACGGTTTCAGACGTTATCAATACATGTAAAAAAATTAATTCTTTGGGATTAACACATTGTTCAATGTATGAGTTAACCATCGAAGATGGAACACCACTGGCACGAACAAACCCGGTTATGCCAACAAACAATGAAATGGCCGAAATGTATTTGGCGATACAAAATACCCTGAACCTGGACCGGTACGAGGTTTCAAATTACGCCACCCCGGGCAACCATTGTCGCCACAACGAAAATGTGTGGGATGGCGCACCGTATATTGGTATTGGTCGTGGCGCGGCGGGACGCATCTATTACAACAACACATGGTATGAACAACGTGGAAACGGGGCGGAATTTTCACCAATGACATCGGACAATCGCGCAATTGAAAAAGTTATCACAGGTATGCGCACCATGCGTGGCACACATTTGACAGATGACGTAAAACGCGTTATAAATATGGACACCATATTGTCAATGCCAGAACACGTCCGCATTTCAGGCAACCGGATACGCGCCACAGATGCGGGGATAATGGTGCTGGATGACATGTTGGCCAAAATCATAAGGTAGAAATATGAGAAGTACATTCTGGAATATCATCGGTGTAATTGCCGTTATAATTGCAATTTTTTTCGCATATAAAATAACCAAGGAGAAACTAATGAGTGCAGGTATCGACACAGCAAATATGGATATGACGGTTAAACCGGGCGATAATTTTTATGATTTCGCGACACGCGGATGGCGTGATGCGAACCCGATTCCAGATGACTATTCCCGATTTGGCGCGTTCGAAGTTTTACGTAACACAAATCTGGAACGCAGTCGTGAAATTGCAGAAAACGATACGGGTAAAATTGGCACACTTTATAAAATCATTATGGACACCGAAAAGCGTAATGCCGATGGGGTTGCGCCTGTAAAAAAATACATGGATGAAATTGACGCAATAACAGGCCCCAATCAATTACCACAATATCTGGGGAAAATGCATACATTTTCGTCCGCATTCTGGGGGGATGGGGTTGCCCTGGACGAAATGGACAGCACGCATTACATATATAACATCGGCCAGGGTGGAATTGGCCTGTCGCGGGATTATTATTTTGACACAGACACTAAATCGGTTGAAATACGCAACGAATATAAAAAATATATCGCACGGCAATTAAAGAATTTTGGCATTGTGGGCGATGCAGAAAAATTATACGCATTGGAAGAACGCATGGCAAAATCATTTCATACAAAAGAAGTTCTGCGCGATCCACATGCAAACTATCATAAAATGACATTAGCAGATGTAAAAAAAGAATTCCCAGAATTTAATTGGGATACATACCTGGTGGCGCGTGGCGCGGCGGCGGCAACGGTTATTAATATTAATCAGCCCGATGCAATAAAAACATCTATCGAAATTATGAACGATACAGATTTTGAATTAATTAAAACATATTTAAAGTATCGAATTGCAAATTCAGCGGCCAGCCTGCTGGATGACGCGTCTTATGAAATCGCATTTGATTTTTATAATCGAAAAATGGCGGGACAAAAAGAACCTAAGCCACGGTGGAAACGTGCGGTTTCAATGTTGGATGATGCACTGGGGGATTTGGTTGGACAATTGTATGTTGAAAAATACTTCCCGGCGGCCGCAAAAAAGCGCATGGAAACATTGGTGCAAAATCTGCAACGCGCATATGCAATTAGAATTGAAAACCTGGCGTGGATGTCAGATGAAACCAAACAAAAAGCACTGGAAAAATTATCCACATTCCGGGCCAAAATTGGATACCCAAACAAATGGCGCGATTATTCAAAAATGAAAATCGACGCAAACAAATCCCTGTGGGAAAATATGGTTGATGTATCCGCACACGAAGATGCGTTTTGGCTAAATAAGATTGGTGCAGAAAAAGACCCAACCATTTGGTACATGAACGCACACGAGGTTAATGCATACTATGACCCATCAACAAACGAAATCTGTTTCCCGGCGGGGATTTTACAGTATCCGTTCTTTGACATGGCGGCCGATGATGCATTTAACTATGGTGCGATTGGTGCGGTTATTGGACATGAAATGACACACGGTTTTGACGATATGGGACGCAAGTTTGATAAGGATGGAAACCTGAAAGATTGGTGGACATTACTGGATGCGGCACGCTTTGATGTACGGGCCAAGGTAATGCGCGAATTTTTTGATAAAATAAAAATTAATGACGAAGTTCATGCAAACGGCGAATTTACGTTGGGTGAAAACCTGGCGGATTATGGTGGGGTAACAATCGCATATACGGCATATAAAAACTTTGGTACACCATCAAACACATCGGCGGGTTTAACACCAGAAATGCGCTTCTTTATCGCATATGCGGGCGCATGGGCACAAAACATTCGCCCCGACGAAGAATTACGCCTGACAAAAATTGATGAACACAGCCTGGGCAAAAATCGCGTAAATGGAATCCTGGTTCATATTGATGCATGGTATGATGCATTTGACATTAAACCAGACGATAAAATGTACGTTGCACCACACGAACGCGTAAAACTGTGGTAATAAAAATCCCCCAGACGGGGGATTTATTTTTTTATTTTTCTATAATTTTTTGCCCACAACATATTGCACGCTTCGGCAAATATTTTATGTATTAATTCATTGCTGGGTAATATTTTTCCATGCTCGATACGGGCCAGCGTCCTTCTGGGGATATTTAGTATTTTTGCCATATCCCCGCGCCCCATGCGCGCACTGCGCCGCCCCATACGTATTGCATTACCATAAAATTTTGCATCAATTAAAACAATTGCCATAATTATCCCCCTATCTTTTTGTTAAACAAAAAACCGCCACATCAAAAAGGCGGTTGGAGGTTAACAACTATTAACAGTAATAGCGTCGCTTATTGGATATTCACGACCCTCCAACCATGGTTGGAGTTTTTTTCTGTTAAGAGGTTGTTAAGCCCCGCACTGGTTTCCCAATGCATATCGTATTATATCGAATAAAAACATCAGATTCAACACTTTGATAAATAAATATTTATCGTACAAAATACGTTAGTTAAGTATTTTGTCATCCCCGCGTTCGGCGACGGGATTTTTTTAAACAAATTTTTCGGGAACCAGACTGCAAATCGATTTCCATACACGACGGAATATTGATGTGTCCGGCGCATGCGTGTGAACCTGGGGTTTTTTATCGCCGGGGCGACTGCCGGTCCAGATGGGGTCGTCGTCTTCGTCCAGGGTTACACGCCACGATGTTTGAGTATCTTTTAAAATCATCGCACGCAGTTTTTCTGCAAAATCCGCACTTTCAAAAATTGCCACGTTTTCTGTGTTATAATATGCACTGCGTGGGTCCAGATTAAAACTGCCAATCCATGAAATTTTATCGTCAAAAACCATCGTCTTGCTGTGCAGGACCGAAAAACTGGATTGTTTTCGTTCACGATCATGTTCTTTACCGCGCAGATTTTCCGCAGACACCATAAATTCATAAACATCGGCGCCGGATTTAATCAACTGTTCCCGGTATTTTTCCCATTTCGCATACACCGTTGGCGCATTTGTTGACGCCAATGAATTTGTAACAATGGTCATGTGCACACCAGATTTTTCTTCGTGCAACATGTGTTCCAAACCGCCCTGGCCCGGGACAAAATACGCCGCCGACATGTACACAGATTCATCCGTTTTATTCCACAGATGTTGCAGAGCCCGAATAATATCACCACGATAGGCTTCTTTTTCAGCCATGGTCATTTCAACCTTTTGCGGTGGATCGGCCAAGAATTTTCCGCGACCCCAACTGAAATCAAATTGCTTGGTCTGGTATTCGCGCTGGGCCATTGCAATAATATTATTATATTGCTTTATGCCGATGGCACTTTTTTCTGCGATTTTTTCAAATTCACGTTCCAGTTTCTTTAAACCGCGCTTTGTCTTGGCACGCGGAAACGCCGATGCCGGTATCGACAGGTGATGATTCCAGTATTCATCAAAACTTTTTGTTGCATGCTTGGTCATTTCGCCGATAAACAAAACGTCTGTATCAGAAAAGTTTGACGCGGTTTCTGGATAGAAATAATTACTGCCCACATTGCGGCCACCGGTAATATACGCAACATTATCAACAATAAATAATTTGTTATGCATGCGCGAATTCAGACGATTAAAATCCATCATAAATTGTGGGTAATATAACAACTTGCTGCGGGTTTTTACGGTGTTAAAAACCTTAACCTCTATATTAGGATGCTGGTTCAGCAACATCACATCAACAATATCAGATTTTGTTCCATAATCATCCAATAATATTCGCACCTTGACCCCGCGGTCGGCCGCGTTTTTCAGTTCACCAATCAATACCTTGGACGAAAAATCGTTACTGTAAATATACGTCTGTAAATCAATCGTTTTGGTCGCCATGCGCGCAAATGCCGAACGAATAACAAACGCGGACAACCCATCTTCGATTAATGTCGCGCCCGAAACATTGGTGTTGGTGGCCAATTCCGTGGCATAACATTGCGCAATTGGGGTTTCATATGGATTGTAATCAAAATCACTTTGTGTGATTTTTGCCGTGTACGTTTCCAACCTTTTGTCGCGCGTTGTGGTTGGCACAGTTACACACCCAACCAATGGCAAACATAGCATCATCATAGAAACTTTCTTAACAATCGTCAATTTTACTACCCCGTCTGGATTGACAGTATAATACAAAAACAAATTATATTACAAGCAAAATTCATTATATTTTTTAACGAATTGTGAATTTTGTCTTGTCTGTGATTTTAACTAAGCGATTTTTAAATTTGGACGCGTCGCGCGCAGATTTTGCAGTGATTTTTCCTGGGCCGAACGAAATGCATCTGGATTCCAGATTTGAAAACTGTTCCCGCGGCCAACAAACACCGCACGATCGGTAATACCCGCATGTTCCAGCATGTCGGCCGGAATAACAATTCGCCCGGTTACATCAAATGCCAGGGGGCGCGCATCTGCAAATAACATTGCCGACAAATCATCCATTTCACGGTCAAATATTCCCATCTGGTCGGTGGCCGACGCCATTTGTTCCATGCGGGACATTGAAAAACCTTCGATGCAATTATTTGTAAAAGAACGAAATAAAACAACACCGGCAAATTTTTCATTTGCAACCGAAGCACGGAAAGACGCCGGTACGGATATACGTCCCTTTGTATCCAAACGATTTTCATAAGATGAGAGAAACAATGACATTTCTGCGTCTTGTGCTTTTATGTTTTGGGGCGCGCCCCGGGTTAATCTTTCCGTCTTCGTACAACGAATTTAGCACAAGCATTTATGGTTGTCAATGACAATTCATAATTATTTTATGGTATTTTATGGTTTTTCAGTGTTTTTATAAAAAATTGAAAATAAAATTAAAATAAATATATTTTGTACTTGACCAACGATTCGTTTTTGTTCTAAGATGTTTGTATAGACAAAGGGAAAAGAAATAAAAAGCCCAGAAAACCGCACAAAAACCGGATTTCTGCCAAAAAGAACAAAACAGATTAAATCAAAAAATTAAATTTTGTAAATACTTTCGTAAATACACGATTTAGTTCAAAATTTAATCACAACCGCATCCCAAGGAAGGAGGGGAACGCACATGACAAAAAACATCAAAGAAATTATGATTGCACTGAACCAGGTTTTAACAACAACGGTTTGGGTCAACGAAGATCGTCAGATTGTATCATTGGCGGATGAATTGAAAATTGGGAAAAATAACGCCCCACGCTCTATCGAAGATTTGGCACGCGCATCGCTGGTTGGTGCATACGTGTCGTTACAAATTCGCACAGATAATTTTGATGTCGCGGCCGAAAGCATGGAAACCAAAGCATTGGCATTGCGTGTCAAAGAAATGGTTTTTGCCGAAGCAAAGAAAATTATGGATGCGTCCAACGTATCTGAAAACACACACGTTGCAATGGCGGCATAATTATTACGCACGTGATGTGCGTATCTGGGCCAAAATTAAATGTGTGTCACCACAGTTTCCGGCTACCGGAAGGAAGGGAGCCACCGTCGGTCAAGCAATTGCCGACGGTGATTTTTTATGGACATAAAAATAAATAAAAGTTTAGTGGGGTAAGTCCTAGCAAAAATTTTGTCATTACCGCGCAGGCGGTAATAGGGCTTTTTAAACCACGCACACCGTGCGCCAAATAAATGTGTTTAGTTTTTATAGACCCTGTCCCCGCCGTCGCGGGGATGACAATTTTTTTGTCAGAAAATTGTAAAAAAATACCCCACCAAACTTTTATTTATCTTAGCATTTGCCTAATTTAAAATATTTGGTTATAATATGTCTGTTATGGTGATTTTACCATAATGGGGTGTAGAAACCCGACTTGTGCATTAAAAGATGACGCAGTGCTAAATTGCCGACGCGTCATGCTTTGATGAAAAAAACTCCTGAGCATATTGGCGTCAGGAGGGCTGCGAATATATTGAATAAGCACACAATTCACAAGATTGTTTCTAACCTCCTGGCCACTCGAATTTATTCGGTGGTTTTTGTTTTTTCGCGAATAAAACAAAAGAAAGGGAGTGATACAAATGAAAAAACTTTTAACCTTAACCGCGGTTGGCGCACTGCTGGCCGCACCCGCATCGGCGGTACAAAAGTGTGTGGCATTGGACAGCAGCACGACAACATGTACAAATATAGAAGCGGAAGCTCCATACAGGGGGTGGAAATTAACATGCACCACCAATGGTATCACGGTACCAATTGAGGGAACAAGCTCTTGTTCTAAGACCGCGGCGTTAACCCTTAACACCATAAAGGACGATTTAAAAATAAAATATAGTGAAAATGATAGCAGTGAAGTATACTGCTGGTGCCAAATGATTCGTCCATTGGCATCATCTTGGGTGCTTGCACATCGTACCTTTGGTATGAATGTAAACTGCACAACTGGATGCGCAGAGAAGTGTGCAGAAACCTTTTCAGGAAACGCCGACTTTCGGTCTGCGATGATCTCGACCCTGTCTGACTAATAAGGAAGCACGAATGAAACGAATAATAATTTTATTAGCCTGCGTGCCAATAAGTGCAACAGCGGCTGATTTGGTTGCCGATGGTGAACTGTGCCTAAGTAGTCCGCAATGCGCATCAGGTGTGTGTCTGCGTAAAGACGCTACGTCACTGGCACGATGCGCGCCAAAGGCACAGCAGGGCGAAGCCTGTTCTTTTGTCGATACGTTGACTGGCGTATATTACAATCCACCTTGTGAAACAGGACTAGCTTGTAAGGCAGACGCATCTGCAACAACAGGTAATTTTGGTGTCTGTGGAAAAATCGAACTTTTAGAGGAGTGTCCCACAGGGCATATATCGATTGATGCGCCGTACATAACCATCGCGACATCGTGCCCCAGTGGCACAACCGCCATTGGCACGGCGGAGTCGTGTTTGGCAACACTAAATGGTAATTGCATAATGTATGCCCCGGCGGGCGTGTCATTTACCGACGATGCCGGCACGTACGAATTTACCGCATCATGTGCATTAGAATAAAAAATCCCGCGGAATGCGGGATTTTTTTATTATTCTTGCTTTAATGCGGCACGTATTGATTCAACCGATTTTGCACGTTCGGCAATCAGGCCGTTTAAATTCGCGTGTATCAAATCCGATGCGTATTTCAGTGAATTGGCAAATGCCAATGCATCACTATTACCATGGGTTTTGACCGCAAACCCTTTTAGCCCCAGGAACACCGCACCCGCATACGAACGCGGATCAATTTTATGCTTTAACCGTTTGAATACATGCACCAAGAAAAACGCCCCAATCATTGCCAGGATGGATTTCTTGAAGTTTTCAACGATAACGCGCTTAATCAATTTTGCGGTACCTTCGACCGTTTTTAATACGATGTTGCCGGTGAATCCGTCGGTAACAACAACCTGAACACGGCCGGCACTGATATCATTGGCCTCTACAAAACCGATGTATTCATATGGTAATTCATCTTTGTGTTCGGTCAGAACGTGATTCAAGTGCACCAGGGTTTCATTACCCTTGGTTTCTTCGGAACCGATGTTTAATACCCCCAGTTTTGGTTTTGGCATTTTTCCCATAACTTCGGCGTAAACACTGCCCAAAACGGCAAAGTCGAACAAAATAGTTTCATCACACTGAACATTTGCACCCAAATCCAGTACAACCACACGATCGTCCCCCGCCCCCGATGGCAGCATCGTTGTAATTGCCGGGCGCGCAATGCCATCTACGGTTTTTAACGCCAATTTAGACAATGACATTAAAACACCGGTGTTACCCGCACTGACGATGGCGGCGGCGTTACCTTCGCGGACATCTTTGATTGCCATATACATAGACGTATCCTGGGCATGACGGACAATATCCATGATTTTGTCCGTACCCTTTACCACGCCGGGGGCATGTACAACCTCTACATTTCGACCGACACGCGGATATTTAGTCAACATACGGCGCAGACGCTTTTCATCACCAAACAGACGGAATTGAACCCGGTCTTCGCCATTTTGATACAAAAATTGGTTAATGCCCCCCAGGACAACGGATGGACCTTTGTCCCCACTCATGGCATCAACGGCTATGATTTTCTTTTCTTCTGACATTGTATTATTTAAAACGGCAGACAGACCACAACACATGTGGCCACGTCTGCCCTAAATTTTTGGTTAATTTATTTCGCACCACATGCCGCACAAACATGATGTGGGCGTTTCTTTTCACCACAGACCTTGCATACGCTGCATGGCATAACAGACAATGCATCGTGCGAACGGCGCTGGGCGCTGCGTGATTTACTTGTTTTACTTCTTGGCGTTGCCATTTTATTATCCTTTTTATATTTACCGAGTGCTTATTTTATTAAATTATTCCCGTTTTGCAAGCAAAAGTTTACATTAGTGGTTAGTGCAAGTGGTTAGTGATTAGTGTTTTGCTAACCACTTACACAATAGCCTTTACTAAATATCCAACAATTGCTGCTGGGCATTGCCTTCGCGTGCAAGACGTTCGGCACGTTCTTCTTCTTTGGCGATTTCACGAACACGACGAACATATGCACCCGTTCCAATTGGAATCAAACGACCAACAATCAGGTTTTCGTTGATACCAACCAATTTATCGGTTGCCCCCGAAATCGCGGCGTCAACCAATACCTTGGTCGTCTGTTGGAACGATGCGTTCGAAATAAACGAACGTGATGTCAATGATGCACGGGTCAAACCAACCAGTACCTGGGACGCTTCGGCAATGCGACCACCATCACGGGCAACACGGGCGTTTTCTTCTTCGAAATCAACACGGTCAACAACCTGGCCCATCAGGAAGCCGGTATCGCCCGGATTTGTGATTTCAACACGACGTGTCATTTCGCGTATCAGAATTTCAATGTGCTTGTCATTGATTGTTACACCCTGAAGGCGATAAACCTGTTGAATCTGGTCAACCATAAATGTTGCCAAGGCTTTCTGGCCCAGGATGCGCAAGATATCTTGTGGCACAGGGTCACCATCAACCAATTTATCGGCTTTCTTTACGATATCGCCGCTGCGTACCAACAGGTTTGTACCCTTTGGAACCGCATATTCAACCGGTGCCGTACCGTCGGTCGGTTCGATACGGATGATGATTTTAGATTTCGCATCTTCCAGTTCAATTGTACCATCGATTTCCGCCAATAATGCCGGATTTGTTGGACGACGTACTTCCAGCAACTCGTTAACACGTGGCAGACCGCCCGTAATGTCGCCGGTACGTTTTGTCTGAACCGGGATACGTGCCAAGATGTCGCCCGCATGAACCGTGTCGCCATTTGCAACGTTCAGGATGGAATAGATTGGCAACAGATATTCTGCAATCTTTTTACCACCCAGATTGATAACGTTACCCGATGCGTCAACCAATGTAACCGCCGGTTTCAAGGCTTTCTTGGTATTTGTTTTCCAATTTATAACCTTGCGCGAAACGATACCGGTCATTGAATCAACTTCTTCTTGGTACGATACGTTTTCAACCAGGTCATTAAAGCTCACAGTACCATCGGCTTCGGCGATGATTGTATTGGAATATGGATCCCATTCGGCAACCTTGGCACCTTTTTCAACGGTGTCGCCTTCGTTAACAATCAACATTGATGCGTATGGTAATGCGCAACTGAACAATTCTTTGTCGGCGTCATCAACAACGGCGATTTTACCATTGCGGCTTAATACCACGATGCGGCCTGCGCTGTTCTTGATTGTGTTAACACCAACCAGTTTGATGCGACCAGCCACAGGTACTTCGATAAAGTGGCTGTCGGTACCACCGGCCGCAATACCACCAATGTGGAACGTACGCAACGTCAACTGGGTCCCGGGTTCACCAATAGACTGGCCCGCGATAACACCAACGGCTTCGCCGACGTGTACCAATGCATTACGCGACAGGTCCATACCATAACATTTTGCACACAGACCATCACTGCAACATGTCAGAACACTGCGAACATCAACAGATGGCAGACCTGATTCATTAATCGCCTTGGATGCGGCCTTGGTAATCAATTCGCCGGCTGGGACAATGACTTCCTTGGTCAATGGATGAACAATGTCGTGTGCCGCCGTGCGACCCAATACCACATCACCCAATGGAACCGACAGTGTCGAACCCGTATAAACTGGTTTCGCCGTGATGAATTCAGTTGTTCCACAGTCGTGTTCGGTAATAACCGTGTTTTGTGCCAATTCAACCAAACGACGTGTCAGGTAACCCGCGTCCGCCGTTTTCAACGCCGTGTCCGACATACCCTTACGAGCACCGTGGGTGGATGTAAAGTATTCAGACATGGTCAGACCTTCTTTAAAGTTCGAGATAATTGGAACTTCAATAATAGATCCGTCTGGTTTCTGCATCATACCACGCATACCGGCCAACTGCTGAATCTGGCGTTTGGAACCACGGGCTTCGGATAATGCCATCATGTGGATAGAATTCCAGTTGTCCCCGGTTGTTTTACCCAGCGCAGCATATGCCATATCACCCAATTTATCGGTTGTCTTTTGCCACATATCGACCAATTTGTTATAGCGTTCACCACCAGACAACAAACCGTTCTGATATTGTTCTTCGATTTCTTCGGCAATTTTTTCAGATTCTGCAATCATCGCTTTCTTTTCTTCTGGAATAACGATGTCGTCGTAACCAATGGAAATACCACTGCGTGCGGCCTGTTCAAAGCCAGTGTCTTTTAACGCGTCCGCCAACAGAATCATTGCCTTGTCCCCGCAACGTTCATATGTTGTTGCCAACAATGACTTAATCGCACTGCGTGGCATAACCTTGTTCACCAAATCAAACGGCATATTGTCAGATTTTGGTAATAATTCACCCAAAATCATACGACCCGCCGTTGTTTTGTAGGTTTTACCATTAATACGTGCAACAATTGGCGTGTGCAGTGTAATTGTCTTGTTTTCCAGGGCCAATTTTACTTCGTCCATATTCGCAAAACGTGGCGATTTGTCGGTGTGTTCGCCGTTAATCAGCGAAATATAGTACACACCCAATACCATGTCTTGGGATGGAACAATCATTGGCGCACCGTTCGCAGGCGACAACACGTTGTTCGATGACAACATTAATGTGCGTGCTTCTAACTGCGCTTCTAATGAAATTGGAACGTGAACAGACATCTGGTCGCCGTCAAAGTCGGCATTAAACCCAGAACATACCAATGGATGCAGACGGATTGCCTTGCCTTCTATCAAAACTGGTTCAAATGCCAGCAGAGACAGGCGGTGCAATGTCGGTGCACGGTTCAACAGAACCGGATGTTCATAGATAACCTTTTCCAGGATTTCCCATACAACGTCTTCGCCATTTTCAACCATTTTACGGGCGGTTTTCAA
>JAGBHZ010000005.1 GCA_017935245.1 Alphaproteobacteria bacterium
CTAAAAACAATTACATCATCTTTTGCCATTTATAATCCCTTAAGAAAAATCTGCTGGTAATGATATTGTTTATACGAAAAAAATGCAAGAAATTTTTATTTTCTTGTGTGGATGGCAAATGTTTGATAAAATTAACGTAAATTTTGTAGGGGTGAATTGTCATGAAAATTGGAATTCTTGCAACGCTGATGTGTGTAATGCCTTCGTTGGTGATGGGGGCGACGCGTGATGATGCGGCACGCGTGGGGGTTAATCGTATGTCAAATGCGGCGGCGCGTATGCCGACATTGTCGGCGTATTCGGGGGCAAATGCGTCGGTTTCGGTCCCGGTTGAAGATATGAAGCCAGTTGCAACGGAAAAACCAGAAGTAGATGATAGACCAATTGGTGAAGATTCTGAAAAACCAGCGGTTGCAGAAAATTGTCGCGAAGCATATCGGGCGTGTATGGATGAATTTTGTCTGTTGGATGAATCCGAAGGCTACAGATGTGCGTGTTCATCTAATATTGAAAAGTCCAAGGATTTAATTCAGGAAATTCAAAAATTCAAGAAGAAGCAGATAGGTTATATACAGAGGGGGTAGAACGTGAACAATTGGGGGCCAAAGCACGCCTGGTGTTCGGTGAAAGTGAGGCCGCTAAGAAAAGCTCGCGTGTGTCGGGGATAAGTCTTTTAGATTGGCTGAACAGCGATACAGAAGAGGAAGGTTTGGATACAGATGTTTATATTGGTGATGGTCTGTATGAAATGGCGTCAGAATTTTGCGCCGCTGAGTTAGAAGCGTGTGGGTCCAAGGCGGAAATGGAAGAAATGCTTTATTCGCGCCAGGTTACGGCGGATTGTAAGTTTTTTAGTTCGTATTTAAATGAACAAAAAATTAATGTCTTGGCAAATAAGCGTACAGCAGAGGCCGCAGTGCGTAAGGCGCGTCTGGAAATGCTGGATACGACGAATAAGTATAACCAGGGTGAATGTTTGTTGGCGTACAAGGCGTGTATCGCAGATAAGGGTGGGTGTGGTTCGAATTTTGAAAACTGTCTGGATGCGGATTTGTTGGGGCGTCGTGCAAATGCGTGTACAAATGTTTTGGATCAATGTATGGCCGTGCGTGATTATGTCTTGAAAGACTGGAATGCAGAAGCAGAAATGATTCTGGTTGATGCCGCAAAATATGCGGATAAGTATCGTCGCCAGACATGTTTGGCCCAGATTCAAGTGTGTTTGGAAGATGGGTGTTCAACAGGAACTAATTCAGCGTGTTTAAGTGATGTAAACGTTGCCGCCGGGGTGTGCCCGATTATTGACGAATGTGATGCGATGATTCCAGGGTTAAAGGCGGTTGTTAATGATAAATTGGGATATCTGCGTACACAGTTCTGTCAGAATGATGTTGATGCGTGTCTGCGTGATAAGTGCGGTGAAAACTTTAATGCGCCGGAATGTGTCGGTAAAAAAACGTCTGATATAGTAGATTTGTGTCCGCAAAATATGTTCCCATCGTGTAAGAACGAAACACAGTTCGATATTATTGTGTCGGCGGTGTTATTGCAGATGGATTATCAGATGATGCAGGGATGTGTTAATTACTTTGGTGAACAATTGGGCAAAGTGTGTGGAACCGATATGGCGTGCCTGCCAAATGATGCAACGGTTGAATCTTTGATGTCGATACCGGAAAATGAAACGGATATTTATCAGTTGCGGGCAACTGTGCGTGATAATTCGGCCGTGGCGGTTGATGAATTCTTTAAGCAGTTTGAAAAAGATATAACTGTGTCGGCATGTATGGACAGTCAGAAACCCGCCGGTAAAAAGAGTCTGGGGGATACGGTGTTTAATACAGCAAAAATGATTGCGAAAATTGGTGCGGAAAATCGTGCGTTACGTGCGCTGGAAATGAAAATTGCAGAATTGTCCCGTCAGCAGGATTTAGAAGAGGCAGAACAAAACTGCTATAACATGTTCCGGGTTGAAACACCGGATAAATCAGATAAAAATTATAGTTATATTCGCAGTGTTGTGTTTGAACCGGATTTGCGTAACTGTCATGTTTGTCGTATGCAACAGGTGTGCGAGACCGGTGGTGAATCCAAGGCGACATCGGCGTTAAAGGCCGCAGCAGGTGGATTGTCGGCCGGTGCCGCGGCGGGAACAATGGTTAATGCCGGTTGGGGAACCGCCATTGGTGGCGTTGTTGGTGCGGTTGGTGCCGGTGTTATGGGGGCGATTTCTGGGGGAAAAGAAGAGTTTTGTCAGGAAATCGAATCGTGTGAAGATATTAATATGTAACAAAGAGTGAGAGAGATGAAGAATTTTTGTACATTATGTGGTGTGGTCGCATCTGTTTTGGCCATTGTTTCAGGTGATGCAACCGCGGCGATTGCAAAGAAAACAACTAAGCAATCTGCCATACAAAAGGGAACAACAGTGCGAACGAAAATGGCAGCAACTGGAATTTATGACCAGGAATGCTATGATGCTTTTTATGGGTGTATGGATCAGTTTTGTATAACAGAAAATACAAACGGTGGCAGTTGTACGTGCAGTGATGCGTCAATTGAATATGAAAAGCAATTCCTTAGACTACAAGATAAAATGCTGGAAGCGGATAGAATTGCTACGGAAGAAGTGGAAAAAGTCAAGGCCGGTGCAAATGCTGATATTGTGTTCACGGGTGAACGAAAATACGACAAAGACGGTAATGTTTTGGGTGTAGGCGAATTGTCAGAAGAAGAAGCCAGGGCGAAAAAGCGTGCGGATCTGATGGCGATGTTTGATTCGTCATATGCAGAAGACGATGATATTTGGGATGAAAATGAAACGTCAATTGCAGATTTGACGGGCGCAGAATTAAAAGATGCAGCCGAAGAAATTTGTGTCGCGCAAATGCCAGAAGCCTGTGCGGATGATATTGATTTATTAAGCCAAATGTATTCTCGCCAAATTTTGGCGGATTGTAAGGCTTTTGAAAATATCCTTGCGGCAAAATCGGTTGAGGCAGATATGGCAATGGCCAGTGCCGAATCGGATGTGCGTGCGGCATTAAAAGAAAGTTTTGAAAGTGCGAATAAATACGACCTGGGGCAATGTATGGTCGAATTCAAGAAGTGTATGCGTACCGATGATGCATGTGGCGAAGATTGGGGAAATTGTGTTTCGACGGTTGCATCTGAGAATATGCAAAATAATGTTGCCGAAAGTGTTGCAGGGACTAAGGTGGCAACAATTAACACATATGATATTACGGCATCAACCATGGAAATGTTGGATGCAAAACGTATTATTTGTGAACGGGTACTGGATAATTGTGTGGCGGTTCGTGATAATGTTTGGCCGGCTTTCCTGCGCGAGGCGGCACCAACGATTCGCGTTGCAGAAAGTGCGGTTGAATCCAAAATGCGTCAATCGTGTTTGACCGATATTTCAGATTGTATTCAAAAAGCGTGTAAAGATGATATCGTGGGCAAAGGTGTTGATACAATGGACGCATGTTTGTCGCGCCCAGATATGGCTCGCAGTTTTTGTAAGGTGGAAATTGATAGATGTGAGCGCATGGAACCATTAATTTGGGGATATGTTGTTGATAAATTGGCGGCAATGCGTGTGGATGCATGTACAAATGAAGTAAAAAATTGCTTTACCGCGGATACGCGTTGCGGTAAGAATTTCCAGAACTGTATCGGTATGGATTATGATTATATCCATGATATTTGTCCAATTGACAGTTTGGTTGTTTGCAAGGCAAATAATCCGGCATTTTCGATGGATGATTTGGATTCGATGCTGATGGGATTGTATCTGAACATTGATAATTCGGCGTTGGATAATTGCCAGAATTTGGTTGATACCAAAATGGCCGAGGTTTGCGGGTCAACCACAGACTGTAACCGATTCGCAGCAGATGATACCCTTGGTACGGGTAGTATTCGTACGCAAAAAGATGGTGATATTTATCGGGTCGCTGGTATGATTTCATTTGGATCAATTAAGATGGGAATGGCGTCAACCAGTGTTAACGATGATGACGAAAAATTAAAGCCGGGACAGATTGGTGTTGAAGATTATATCAAAATGATACGCGAGAAAAACGCTGGCGTTCCAGATGCAGAAGGTATTATTGCCGGTATCGAAGAAGAATTAAATAATATTGCGGGTACAATCAATCGTACGATTGAAATGATTGAAATGGATCCGGAAATTCAATATTGTGTTAATGGTCGTGATTTGTCCCAGATTACCGGAGAAAAGGGGGCTAAGACCACGGGGCGTTTCCCGAATCTGTTGAATCAATTGAAAATGCAGATTGCAACATCGGCCCTGCGCCAGGCCCAAGATAACTATAATAATAAGTTTAATAAAGCAATTGCAGAGGCAACAAAAAATGCATCGGCGGATTTGGCGCAATATATGTGTCAAAAAATGGCAGAAACAGGAGCAATGACATTGACCAGTCCGGATACTGAATTGATGCCACCATATGCGATTGTATATGAAGTTGGTGCAGGTCTGACGTCTTCTGATTTGGTGCAGGGGGGACATGGTGTGTCGCAACTTGGCGGGATAACATTTAAAAATGATGGATATCTTGGGAAGTCAAGTACAGACATGAATTCGGGTACCAAGGAAACAACTGCTGTGTTTAATCGTGATACACGTATATGTCATATCTGTACAACAACAATTACGCAAAATTGTAAGACGACGGGATCAAAATCATGGTTCCATAATAACAGAAATGTTTCGTGTGAAGCATCAGCGCCGGTTGAAAAATGTGAAGATATACCGATGTAAAAAATCCCGCCAAGTGGCGGGTTTTTTAATTGTTATTTTGCAACAACAACCATTGATGTTCGCAGGATTGTATCCCCAAACATATAGCCAGATTGCATTTCATCTATAATTGTGTTCGTTTTATGATTGGGACTTTCAATTACCTGGATTGCGTTATGAAACATTGGATTTAATTGTTCGCCAATCGATTCAATCTTGGTAATGCCAATTTGTGCAAACGCAGATTCCAATGCGCGCGCCATTGATTGAATTCCTGCATCATCGGGGGCATGTTTTAACGCCGCATCAACCGCATCCATCACCGGCAGAATTTTTTCCGCCACACCCATTGCGCGATTGCGTGCGCGTGATTCCGCGTCCAGTGCCGCACGACGGCGGGTGTTTTCCAGTTCGGCCGCCAATCGCAAATATTTATCGTTTATTTCCGCCAATTCTGATTGCAATTTTTCAACGTCAATATTTTTGTCGGCGACGGTATCGGTTGGCGCATCATCAACCGATACGGATTCTATTTCAATGTCTTTGTTTTGTTCATCCTGCATTTCTTTTCCGTTTTTGTTATAAGTATAGAATTATTTAACACTGGTTATTATAGGTATGAAATCGTCGCATTTCAAGGATGCACCACCAACCAAAACACCATCTACGTTTGGAATTGACATAATTTCGGCGGCGTTTGTTCCCTTGACCGATGCGCCATATAATATTGGTGTGCCGCCCAGGCCCATGTCAGACAATGTTTTGGCAATTAATGCGTGGGCGTCGGCAATTTCACTTGATGTCGGGGTCAGGCCCGCCCCAATTGCCCAACGTGGTTCGTATGCAATGATAATTGGTGTGCTTACATCGGATGGAACAGATTCGCGTACGCCCGATTCAATTACCACCATTGTTTTGCCGGCCTGTTTTTCGGCCATTGTTTCACCAACACAAATAATAGGAATCAGACCATTTGCCAATGCCATTGACGCTTTGTCGCGAACAATAGAATTGCTTTCTTCGTGATATTGGCGGCGTTCACTGTGTCCAACAATAACGTATTTTGCCCCCGTTTCTGCAATCATTTGGGCAGAAACTTCACCGGTGTATGCGCCGTGGGTGTGGGCACTTACATCTTGGGCGCCAATTGATACGCGACCCGTGGTCAGCCCCAGCATCGTATATGGTACACATAAAATAATTGTGTTGTTTGTGTCAATATGTTGTAATCCCGCAACCATTTCATTCAGTGCGGCACGTGAACCGTTCATTTTCCAATTGCCGGCAATAATTTTCATGGAATTTCCCCTTTTTTTCGTTGCTTTTTATTAAATTGTTTTGCTATGGTAACGCAAAAGGGGATGAAATGCTAGAATATTTACGTAATGCGGCGGAAAAACCGTTGGCGAAATTTTTAATTGCTTTGTTGGCCTTCTCGTTCGTGGGATGGGGGGTCGCAGAGTGGATTTTTGGCAATGTTGCCGGTGATAACACTTTGATTAAGGTTGGTGATGGGGAAATCACGTTCCAGCAGTTTTCAATGGAACGTAATCGTGAAATGGCCGCGATGGGGCGTGATGAACAACGCGCGGTTTATACAGATCCGATTGTTGCAGATCAATTGGCGGCACGGGTGTTGTCGAACCTGACCAGCCAGCGTTTGGCCGAAAATCGTGCCGATGATTTGGGATTCGTGGTATCGGATGCGCGAATCGCACGTGAAATTCGTTCGTTTCCAGAATTTCAAGAAAATGGCCAGTTTTCTGCATATTTATTTGATTATGTGTTAAATAATTCAGGTTATACAGAGGCACAATTTGCATCCATATTACGGTCCCAGGTTTTGCGTTCGATGGTTCTGGGGGCGGTTGGTGCACCGGTAAGTGTGCCAAAATTTGCGGTAAATGCCGCATATAATGCACGTTATGCAACGCGTGATGTTGAATATGCGACGATTGATTTTGATGATTTCAAGGTTGAAAATCCATCAGATGAACAATTGCGTTCGTTCTATGCCCAGAATCCCCGCACGGTTCCAGAATTTAGAACAATTTCATATATTCTGGTTCCGGCGGATATGGCAAAACCAGATGAATATGATGCGGCATATGAAACCGCGATTAAGGTTGAAGATGATGTAATTGCCGGTGAAACATTTGCAGATACCGCAAAAAAGCACAAGGCAAAGCATGTAACGCTGAAACCGTTCAGTGCCGATAAGCGTCCAACAGATGATGTCTTAACAGACCAGGTTATTGCAAATCTGTTTGCCATGGACGAAGGTATGGAAAGTGAAATGATTGAAAGCAAAAAGGGCTTTGTCATTGCGCGTGTTGATAAAATCGCACCGGCACATACCGAAGATTTTGACAAGGTTAAAAAGGATTTGGTGGCTGACTGGAAACATGCAGAACAGAAAAAGCAGGCATATGTTCGTGCAAATGAAATCTTGGTGGATTTGAATAAAAATGGAAAGTTGGAAGGCAAAAAATCGGTAAATGTATCGCGTGCATCGGGTGCGCCGGCGGCGCTGCTAAATGCGGCATTTAATAATCCGATTGAAACCAAGACAATTGTTCCAGATTCAGATGCGTTTTATGTGCTGAATATAAAGTCTGAATCAATGCCAAAGGCGGATTCCAAGAAAATGGATGCCGTTCGCAAGGAATTAGAATCCGTATCCCAAAATGCATTGATGGATGATTATAATTCGTTCTTGATTCGTGAATACCCGGTGCGTGTTAATGAAAAGGTTTATAAACGCGTATTTGGAAAATAAATAAATCCCGCCGATTGGCGGGTTTTTTACATGTATTTTATATTTTGTATTTCTTTGATTTTTGATTGAATCTGTTGAACCTGTTCTTTTGCCTGGGTGCGCTGATATTCCATAATTTCTTTTTCGCGAACACGTTCGTCAATATCCTTGTCGGTTTCAAAATCAATACTGGCAATCTGGTCGCTAAATTGTTCAACCCAGTATTCGGCCGCGGTCAGGTGTTTCTTTAATTCGCGAATCTTTGGCCCGTTAACAACCCAATGATATGCCCGATAAAAACGTGCGGAATTGGATAGTTCTGCGCGTGCACAATCAGCACGACCAATGTTTCTTTCCAGTGATTCGATTTCACGTTCTAAATCTTCGGGTGTTTTTTCACCTTCTTCATAGTGTGGGGATTCATACATGCAACTGCTGCGCAGATAGCGTTGGATGGCCTGGTACTGTTCGATAACCATCGGCAGGCGTTGTGCAGATTTTCTTCCGCAAGCAACGATATCGCGCAGTTCTTGAACACGCGCGTCCATTTGTATTTTTGCCTGAATCAAACTTCTTTTTGTGTGTCTTGTCATTTTTATCCCCCACATCAAACATAATATATATAGTACACAAATTGTTATTTGTCAATACTTAAAAAGACCGGATATTGAAATTTTATCCGGTCTGGGGTTGGTTATAATTTTATGCAATTTTATTTGTCGGCCCGTAAAAATGCGCCGTGATCCAGCATTTCACGAACGGCAAAATGCTTAATCTTTTTTGCCGATGTTTGTGGCAATTCTTCTTCGGTAATTGCAAAGTGTTTAACCCATTTGTATTGGGCAATTGCCAAATTAGATTTTTTTATCAGCATTGATACGCGTTCGATACTGGTACCGGGTTTAACCTGGAATACGGCATATGGAACAATCTTATCCTTGATACTGTATTCAAAGACAGCGGCGGCCAATATTTCGTCGTTTTGCATGTAAAGGTCTTCTAGTTCGTCGGGATAGACGTTTTTACCACTGTCTAAAACAATAACTTGTTTCATGCGACCCTTTACAATCAAGCGACCCTTTTTATCCAGGCATCCAATATCGCCGGTTTTAAACCAGCCATCTTCGAATGCCGCCGCGTTGGCTTCGTCATTATCCAGATAGCCCGGCATAACCATGTTGCCACGAATCCAGATTTCACCAATGCCGTCTTTGTTTGGATTGTGAATTTTTAATTCGTTACCCAGTAATGGACCCGCATAGTACATTTTCCCGTTCGCGCGACGGAATGCAAAGTTAAAGTTGCCCGGACCCGTTGTTTCGGTCAGACCATAGCAATCGCCAACAACAAACCCAAGTTTTTCATAAAATTTGCGAATCGACGGCTTTAACGTTGCGCCGGCAGAAACCAAAACCTTGGTATTGCCGCCGAATAAATCGTGGATTGGTTTTGTAACCTTTTTAACAACGCCACCTAAACCAATTGCGCGTAATACATGGCGCAAAGATACGACAACGCGCATTAATGTCCATGCGTGTTTTGCCTGGGCGGCTTCTACAATTTTCTTATAGAATACTTCCCAGATACGTGGAACGGCGGGTATAACCTCGGGCTTGTACTGTTTAAAGTCTTTTAAGAATTCCTGGGGTTTTAATACCGGTTGAAGCAATAATTTACCATGCAGGCATACCGGTACAATAATGTTAATTACTACACCATATATATGATACAGGGGTAAGAATCCATAAAATGTATATCCTGGTAAAATTACATCTTTGTAAAATTGTGCGCCATCAACCAATCCCAATAAATTACTGTGTGTCAGGCCAACAACCTTTGGATTACCGGTTGAACCGGATGTGAACGATAGTTGCGCAATATCGTCACGTGCGACATCTGCGGCAACAAAATCATTGGCGTCGGTGTCGTCTGGGGTTTCAATGTCAAACATTTCGGCCGGTGCGTCTTCGATAAAATAATGTTTTTGGGCCAATACCAATTTGCAATCCGTACGTTTCATCATATTGATGTGTTCCGATGGTTGCAATCCAGTATCCAACATCAAAACGCGTGCGCCCTGGGATGTAATGGCAAAATAAGATTTGATGAATTCAGGTGTATTTCCGGACAAAATTGCCACGGTATCACCTTTTTTTACACCAAAACGTTTGGCCAATAATACGGCGCGCTGTTTTACCTTTCTTAACAAATCTGCATAGGTTTCATTTTGTCTGACAAAGAAAATACGGTCTTTGTTCTGCTCGCAGGCCTGATGCAGCATTTCATAGATATTTTTAATCATAATAATGCTCTTTTATTTTAATGTTAAGTGTGTCCGGGACATCATTGTCCCCAGACATACTATAAATGTAGCCGTTTTTGATGGGAAACACAACCTATTTTAGACAAATATGGTGTTATATATTGTCAAGATATAGTGTCTGATTCGGTGTTTTTTATCTATATTTTGTATTTTTTATAAAATGACGAATCGTTTCCCATAAATAAAATATGTAAATCTTTGCACAAAACATTGTTTCGTGTTAAACAACCGATTCTGTTTCCATGCGCAAGCATGCGGAAATTTAGCCTTTTTAAAAGTAAAGCAAAAAATACAAAAAAAAGTACTTTTTATATATTGTTTGATTTTTATAAAAACTATATATTGATATCAAACATAACAATTAATCACTATATATTGTGTTTTAGTGGTATCGGAGTAATAAAATGTCAGAAACACATATTGAAACAAAAATTGAAGTAACGCCTGTATTAACGACTAAACTTGTCGCGGTTCAAAAACGCGGTGGGGAAACCGTGCCGTTTGATGCATTTAAAATTTATAATGCAATCAAGCGTGCCGTTGATGTTACCACAGAATTAAGTAATGAACAGATTGCTGCAATCACACAGTCTGTGTTGGATACATTGGGAACCGAATTTGCAGAACGCGCGCCATCGGTTGAAACAATCCAAGATACAGTTATAAAAACACTGATGGATAATGGTGCATATAAGACAGCCGAATCTTATATTATTTATCGTCAAAAACGTACCGAGATTCGCGAATCGATGGTCGATGCCGTTGATATTATCGAAGGCTATGTTGGTGGTTCAAATTGGCGTATCAAAGAAAATGCCAATGTTGGTTATTCAATTGGTGGATTAATTCTGCGTACATCTGAACGTGTAACGGCGGAATATTGGTTGAATTTATATCCACGTGCCGTGGCCGAAGCACACAAAAATGCGGCGATTCATGTTCATGATTTGGGATGGTTGACCGGTTATTGTGCGGGCTGGTCGTTGCGTGAATTATTGTACGAAGGGTTTAATGGTGTGCCGGGATATTTGCACTGTGAACCGGCCAAGCATATGGCAACGGCAATTTCACACATGGTGAATTTCTTGGGGACATTACAAAATGAATTCGCTGGTGCCCAGGCATTTTCATCGGTTGATACATATTTGGCGCCATATGTTCGTATTGATAATTTGTCATATGCAGATGTAAAAAATGCAATGCAGACATTGGTGTTTAACTGTGGCGTGCCATGCCGTTGGGGAACCCAGACGCCGTTTATTAATTTCACGTTTGATTGGACGTGTCCGAACGACCTGCGTGAACAGCGTCCATTTATTGGGCGCAAACAGGTTGATTTTACCTATGGCGACCTGCAGGCGGAAATGGATATGATTAACAAAGCGTTTATTGAGGTTATGACCGAAGGTGATGCACTGGGGCGGCCATTTACGTTCCCGATTCCAACGTACAATATTACGCCAGATTTTCCATGGAATCATCCAAATGTGAAACCATTGTTTGATTTGGCCGCAAAGTACGGAATTCCAAATTTCCAGAATTTCTTGAATTCTGATTTGAATCCGACCGATGTTCGTTCAATGTGTTGTCGGTTGCGCCTGGATGTGCGTGAACTGTTAAAGCGTGGCGGTGGATTGTTTGGTTCGGCCGAAAAAACGGGTTCAATTGGGGTTGTAACAATCAACCTGGCGCGTTTGGGATATATTCACAAAGGAAACCGTGAAGGTTTGTTCCGTGAATTAAAACGCTTGCTGGATCTGGGACGCGATAGTCTGGAAATCAAGCGTAAGATTATTACCAAGAATATGGAACGTGGTTTATATCCATTTACACGCCGTTACCTGGGGGATTGGAATCATCATTTTTCAACCATTGGGGTTAACGGTGCGAATGAAATGGTTATGAACTTTACCAACGGTACAGACAATATTGCAACCGTCTTTGGTAAGAAGTTGGTTTTGGATGTTATGGATTTTATACGTGAAAACCTGGCTAATTTCCAGGAACAAACGGGAAATCTGTACAATCTGGAAGCGACGCCGGCCGAAGGCTGTTCGTACCGATTCGCAAAAACAGACGTCAAGAATTTCCCGGATATTATTACCGCCGGGACCAAGGACGCACCATATTACACAAATTCAACCCAATTGCCTGTGAACTTTACAGACGATCCGTTTGTTGCACTGGAACACCAGGAAGAATTACAGCGCAAATATACCGGTGGAACAATGTTGCACCTGTATATGGGTGAACCGGTGTCCAGTGGGGATGCCGCCCAGAAGATTGTTCGTACAATATTCGAAAATTACAAGGTGCCATATATGACACTGACACCGACATTTTCGATTTGTCCAAAGCATGGATATCTGCCGGGGAAACATGAGTTTTGTCCGAAATGCGACGCAGAAAACGGCGCAAATCAGGCATAAAATAGGTTAACAGTCAGCATAAAAAACAGAAAAGGGAGGAAACATAACATGACAGACTGCCAAAGAACACGTTGCGAAGTATTTTCACGCTCTATGGGGTTTATTCGCCCAGTATCGAATTTTAATATTGGTAAATATTCCGAATTCTGTGAACGTAAAACATTTACAGAAACAAACTGTTTGTCTGCGGGATGCCGACATGCTGAACTGTTAAAGAAAGCCGCATAAGGGCCGTTTATGAAATCTGTACAGATTGGGGGATTGGTTTCATTTACCACAATTGATTATCCAGGCAAATTGGCGGCGGTGCTGTTCTTGGTTGGATGTCCATTGCGGTGTGCGTATTGTTCCAATCCCCATTTATTAACCCCACATGATGGCGAATATGACCCCGAACGCGTTTTTGATTGGTTAAAATCGCGTGTTGGCAAACTGGAAGCGGTTGTGTTTTCCGGTGGTGAAGCGTTGATGCAGGGGGAATGCGCAATTGGATATATTCGTCGTGTGCGTGATTTGGGGTTTAAAATTGGTCTGCACACAAATGGATTCTATCCAGAAACATTACGTCGTGCGTCGGACTTGATTGATTGGATTGGTTTGGATTTTAAGGCGACACGTGAAAAATACCCAGATTTGACCGGGCAACATATTGCATATGATAATATGATGAAATCATTAGACATATGGCGCGAAACCGGCAAGGATTTTGAGGTTCGTATAACCTGTGATCCGCGATTTATAACAAAATCAGATTTGATTGAAATTGCAAACATTTTGCATGAACGAAATGTTCAAAATATTGCAATTCAAAAATATATCCCACATTTTGAAGACGAAGAACATAAAACAGATGCGGCCGCACGGGAACAATTTTTTTGTGATTGTGAAATGCGAACGAAAATAAATTCTATGTTTGCGTCGGTTGCGTGGCGCGAATAGAAATTATCATCCTGGATTTTAGTGGGGCCATTGTGGGCTGGAAAACAATCCCATTGGAATAGGGGGGGGCTTTATAATAAAATAATATGGTGGACAAAAGTCTTGACAAAACAAATAATTGTATTATATTTGTGTCAGCGTAATATAAAATAAAAGGGGTTATTGATGTATATTGAAAGTCATATTATCGAAGATAATAGCCAGGAAGTGGCGTCAAAACAATGGGTAAAACCGGCATTAGACGTGGCAATTGAATCTATGGATTCTGGGGTAAATGCACCGGCGGAAATTCGTACACCATCATCGGCATGTTTGCGTTGTGCATATAATGCGTATGCGCAAAACCTGGGGTGTATTAATGAATTTGGTGCGTGTCCATATTTGGCACGATAATAACGGGTAAGTTTTTTGTAAAAAGGAAATTTTTACCTTGCATTTTAAATAAAATGATATAGAATATCAATCCGTTGCATCCATAGCTTAACTGGATAAAGCATCTGACTACGGATCAGAAGACTGAGGGTTCGAATCCTTCTGGATGCGCCACGAATTCAAGCACCGCCATTTTGGCGGTGTTATTATTTCGTTTTTTGGCCAATGCCGTGATACAACATGTTATAGTGCCCGCGACAAACGGATTTATAGTTAGAATCCCCCAGTGCAAATTGGTCGCCGGCGCGGATGACACGGCCATCGGGTGAAAAACGTAAATGGTGCGTCGCCAATTCCATGCATCCGTTTATTTGGCAATTCGATTCGTGTTGGTGTAATTCGGCGCCAACCTCTATCAACCGTTTGGATACAGGGAACATTTGTTCGTTGCTGTCACTCATTAGGCCATAACACATAACAGTTATGTTTTTATCATCGGCAATCCGTACCAGTTTATCTATGTCTGATGGACTGAAAAACTGTACTTCATCAACCAAGACAACACGGGTGCCCGGGGCCGGTGTAAATTTATCCAGGTTTGGCATTGCAATGGCCGGGGTTTCAATTCCGATGCGTGATTTTACAGTGTCGGTTGAAAATCGTGTGTCAAATGCCGGTTTTATAACCTGGGTCTGGATACCATTTTGATTATAATTATATGCGTTTATAATAAGGCGGGCGGATTTAGAGCTGCTCATGACGCCATAATGAAAGTGTAATGTTGCCATATTAATTGTTCCTTTGATTTTGCTGTTGGGATTATTAGCATAAAAAAACTGAATATGGTATGAAAAAAGTTACGGATTATGCTATACTGTTCGGTATGGGATTGTTTAAAGGGATTTTATTGGTTTATAGCTTTGTTTTGGGTGGGACCGCATCATATGCGGCCGGCCTGTTAAAGGCAGAATCTTTTCCGGGAACGTTTTCTGATTTGTCTTTTCAAAATCGTATGGCGGTATTGGCCCAAGGGTATGAAGGATTTGAAACAAAATTCGATTCGTCAGGTAAGTGTATTTCGGGATGTCCGTATCGTGGAATTACATTGGCTCAGATGCAGCGATTAAGTAATGAAAATACAGCGGCCGGTAATGCATATATAAATAATCTGGGGCAAATGGCGGATGTTGTATCGCCCCCCCAGCAGGAAACTGTGGATGTGGCCCAGGATATAGAAACGTCGCCGGTCGCACCCGCGCCCGTGCCGTCATATCCCACGCCGACGCCACCGGTTGTGCCACCCGCGCCACAGTGGAAATGCAGTAACCACAGCAATATTGTTAAAATAACCAATACTGTGCCGGTCCAGGCGCCATTGGATTGTGATTTGGTTATAACATCGGATTATGGATCACGTAATGCGCCAACGGCGGGGGCGTCAACATGGCATGGGGGGATTGATTTGTCGGCCCCAACCGGTACGCCGGTGTATGCACCAGCGGGCGGGCGGGTTGTTGCAATGCCGGGTGGTGATTGTGGTTTGGGGTTGGAGTTGGACCATGGAAATGGGTTTGTAACAAAGTATTGTCATCTGAGTGCGCGGGCGGTTTCGGTTGGTGATGTTGTCCAGGCCGGGTGCCATATTGGTAATGTTGGTAATACCGGGGTCAGTACGGGCCCACATTTGCATTATGCGATTATGTATAATGGTAAGCCGTTTGATCCGCTGTATCCAGAAAATCGCCTGGGGCGGTCGTATTCAATGTCGCAAATGTCATCGGGGCGACCAGGGGGGACTATTTTACCCGGGCGAATTTGACAGAAAAACTGCCGTTATTAATTGGTGAAAATGAAACAATATACGGGGCCAGGATGCTGTTGGTGGCCCATTGTGGAAACTTTTGACGCAGGATACCACTGGCCCCGGTGATGATATTGGCGGTGCGTACACCCGATTGCGCCAGTGTCATAATTGCAGTCCATGCTTCTTCTTCGGTATATTGATGTAAATCCAGTGTTGCATGATTGGGCACAGGTTGTGTGTCATTCACGATGCGTGTCGATAGATGTAGTTCAGAGCGCACGCGTTTTCGGGTGTCATTGTCATCGGGCGAAAATTCCCCGCCAATCATTTTAGCAATATCGTTATCGTTTAATTGTTTCATGTGTTTTATTGATTCCCGCGTTGTTTTTCCTGGATTTGTTTCTTTAGCCTTTGAATACCTTGGTCGATTTTGTTTACGATTTTACGGGTGCCACTTTCCATTTTTTTGCGTATATCGACACGTGATTTTTTTGCCACGGGTTTGTTTATGACGTTGTGTATTTTATCAATGGCCTTGGCCGCGGCATCTTTGACACTTTTTTTAGCCTTGTGTAATTTTGTGTATGCGTCGTCGGTTGATGTTTTGGCCGGGGCGCCGGTATTTTGTTTTGGCGCGTGTTTTTGTGAATTTGATATCATTTTTTTATACCCAGATACAAAGAATTTATGCATGTCATCTGCGTTAATGATGTTGCTGTACGCATAACGTGTCGATATGATATCGCGTTCAGATTTTGATAACATTGGGTTATGTGTCGCAATTGTTTGTACAAAATCGCAGTATGTTTGTAGTTGAATCCGACTGACTGGTTCATTGTTGTTTTTTGCGGTTTTTAATTCCGCTAAAATCAATTTGGTAATAATCGGTATAATTTTATTATATATGGTGATTATTTTGTCTGTGCCAATCTGGGGCAGGTATTCGGTCAATTGTTTTATATATCTGCGTATGCCCAGATAATCATCATTTGCATATTCGATATTGGCAATTAAAATCTGGGGCAGGACGGGGATTTTGTTCGGCTGGGCGGTAATTAATTCAGAAAAATTATCGCTAATAAATTTTTTGTTGTTGTATTTAAAATTAATTATATCGATTATTTCTTTTTTGGCCCTTTTATTCTTTACGTTGGACAATGTGTTCAGTGTGGTTGTCATTGCGTCTGGATCAAATTTTTTTGTGGACATCACACTTATTATTGCCATATATTCTTTTGCAGAAATTGGTGAATTAGCAGACTTTTTCAATGGTTTGTTTATTTCCAGGCATATATGTTCAACCAAGTTTTTAATTTTCTTGTTTGGGGCCATTGCCATTATTTTATTTATTTGGGATTGGGTTGCGCGGTTTGGCGAATTGGCCAGTTTTACCAATCCATCATAAATCTTAGTCAAATCACCATGGGGTTTTAGTGTGTTAAAGACGGTTTGGGGACTGTTAAATGGATTGCTTTTTGGGGTGCGTTTTTTGTTATCTTTTTCTGGTGATATAAATTTTTTATATCCTGTTTTAAAATAGGCCAGTTGATCTTTTTGTTGTGCCATTTGTGTATGGAAATAGCGGGTGTTGATATCATCGACCATTTCTTGGGGGATGCGGACGGGCATACGCATTAAATCGGATGCGTATAAACACAGTGCGTCAACGGATGAATAATTAATTTCTGGCTTTTTTAATTCTGTAATTGTGCGCTTTTCAAGAATATTCAGAATTTGTGGAATGGTATTGGAAATATCTTCGTGTTTTAATGATGCGGTATATTTTATCAATTGATACATTGGGTCTTTTAAATAATCAATTGGTGATGGTGCATATGTTGCCATTGCCATCAATATCTTCATATCTGTTATCGGATTGGCATCTTTGGCGCGTGATGATTTTGCGTTTAAATGTTTATCTGCAATTAAACTTATAATTGTGTTTTGTATTTTTTTGTTTTTGATTTTCTCAATAAAACCTAAAACATTATCTAATGATTTTTCAGATATATTATCGGTGCCCAATACACGCATTATGTCCAGGTAATCACCGGCAAGCATTGACATATTGGCGGTTTCCAGCATTGGGGTATTCATTAAGTCAAATATATATTCAACCAGTATTTTGGACATTTCGGTTGTGGCCATGCCGATTGTGGCGGTACGGTCTTTTTTTGTTGGTTTTGATTTCTTTTTCCCGCCCGTGGCCAGATACGCATTATATAATTTGCGGTATATTTTATCAATATTATCGATTGGTGTGTTGTCTTCATTAAGCAGTGCCAAAAATACATTTTTAGGATTTTGAAAATCAATTTCGATAATATTCTGTGCGGGCATTTATAATCTCCTATTATTAATTTGATTGTAGCATAAAATGATTATAAAACCTATAAAAAATGCCCCATGCGGGGCATTTGTTTATCCAACCAGTTTTTTCCAAAGACTTTTCTTTTTCTGGGGTTGTTTTTTACGCTTGCGACGGGGTGCGTTCATTGTTGTTTTTTTTGCATCCGCGTGGCGTGCATTTTTGCGCTGGGCATCGGTTGATGGCGCATATGCCCCCAACAGGTCTTCGGTTTTGTTTTGTTCGGGGGCGACGCGCTGGATTGAATATTGATCGATATTCATCAGGCTATCATCGCCAACGATAACAATTTCGGTTTCAAATTTTGATTCCATTTCTGCCAATTCGGCACGTTTGTGATTCAGCAGGTACACCGCAACATCGGTTGGAACCGTCATTATTATTTTTTGTGCCGATTTGGCCAATAATTTTTCTTGTAAATGACGGAACAAAATAATTGCCGCGGTTTGAATCGATGGAACAACCCCAGACCCCATACAGTGTGGGCATTGAACATATGAAGATTCTATGAAACTGCTGCGCAGGCGTTGACGTGATAACATCAATACACCAAAATTATTGATTTTTGCAACCTGGGTACGGGCGCGGTCGCGTTTCATAACTTCGCGCATTTTTAGTTCCAGTTTGCGGTTGTTCTTTTCTTCTTCCATGTCGATAAAGTCAACGGCAACAATACCTGCCAAATCGCGCAGACGTAATTGCAGGGCGATTTCTTCGGCCGCTTCTAGGTTTGTGTTCAGGGCCGTTTGTTCGATATCTTTTTCTTTTATCGCGCGGGATGAATTTACGTCAATTGTAACCATGGCTTCGGTTTGGTTGATAACCAATGAACCGCCCGATGGTAATGTTACGTATGGACCGTGCAGGCCTTCTAGTTGTTTTTCAACACCGGCCTTGACCATTAATGGGACGGCAATGTCTTTGTATTGAACCAATTGCTTGCGCGGGGCACGACCATACAATTGCTGGAAATATGTTTTTGCAGCATCATATGCTTCTTCGCCTTGGATAATTAATGTATCTTCTTTGTCGCTGACAAAATCGCGAACAACACGGCGTAATAATGAATCTTCGGTATGAATTGTAACCGGGGCAACCGATTCCAGGGTCGTTTTGCGGATTTCGTTCCACAAATTTACCAGATAATCGTAATCGCCCGCAATGTCAGATGCCGTTGCGCCAAAGGCCGCCGTACGTAATACAACCGTCATCCCCTTTGGTATTTTTAAATCGTGCAAGATTTCACGCAGACGGGCGCGTTCGGATTTATCAGATATTTTCTTGGAAATACCGTAACTGTTGCGTTTGCGCGAATTTGGCATCAAAACTGCAAAACGGCCCGCCAATGACAGATATGTTGTCATGGATGCGCCTTTTTGGCCGCGTTCTTCTTTGACGCCCTGAATCAGCAAGATTTGTTTTGGTTTGATAACGTCCTGGATTTTGAATTCGTGGGCGCGTTTAACAAATTCTTTGTTATCTTCGCCGGCACTGTGGTCGTCGTATTCGGCGACTTCGTCTTCTTCGTCATTTGGATCGTCGTCATCGTCAACGATGTTGGCGTGTGCCAATTCCAATAATTTCTTTTTCTGTTCAGGGGTTACCTGGTAATAATCTGGGTGAATTTCAGAAAATGGTAAAAATCCATTTTTACCCGTGCCATAGTCAACAAATGCCGCCTGGAGCGATGGTTCAACACGTATAACCTTGGCCAGATAGATATTACCCTTGATCTGGGGTTTTGTCGTTGTTTCAACGTCAAAATCAGACACGCGGTTGGTCGCAGTATCGACCACAACAACACGTGTTTCTTCCGGGTGGACTGCATCCACATATATTTTCTTTGACATTTTGTAATCCTTTTATTTTTGGGGCGTATGAAATATTGTACGCAATCTGTCCCCGTGGGGCGTCCATGCCCATGCCAAGGGAAAGTGCCACGATAACCATCGACACAATGCAGACCGTCAAAAGCAACGATAAGATAAACACTTATATCAGCCCTTATGTTTTTTCATACACAAAGGCGATTTTAACATGCCATTATACCGTTCGCAAGGTATTTATTTTTTATTTGTTTTGCGAACTTTTTTTGCAGTATTTTTAATCTTTTGCTGTATTTGGGGGATTTTTTCTTTGGCCTGGGCCGCCCATTGTTTCATTTTGGCGCGTAACCAGCGTTCATAAATGAAAAACAGACCACCAACACCAATCAATGGTAATACATAATATATAACCCGATATGCCAACAGGGCGCCGAATACGTTTGCCTTGTCCACAGTGTCGGGCAGGGCCGCCAAAAATATTGTTTCAAATACACCGATACCACCGGGGACCTGGCTGAAAATACCGGTTGCCTGGGCAATAACAAACAGACCAATAAATGTTCCAAATGGAATTTGTACAAATGGGGTCAGGCAAAAATACAATACCAGACCGGCCAGAACACTGTCGGTTATGCCCAGGATAATTTGAATTGTCGCAATTTTTGGTGTTGGAACCTGGAACTTTATTTGACCGATGCGAATACTTTTCTGCTGAAACGCAATGGTTGATGCAAAATATGCCAAAATTAGCGCCAAGCATATACCAAATAACCACCCCAGTCCCATGGAAAGACCCGCAGATTGCGCAACACGGTCGTGGGGAATAAGAAAATATCCCACAACAACAATTGCCGCCACCCCAAGAAAGTATGTAACCCCCGACAGGGTTAACATCTTGAATATATCAGAACCGCGGATGCGCCAACGTGTATAAAGACGATATCGAATCGCGCCGCCACTGATTGCGGCGTTGCCGGCATTGTTGCTGATTGCGAACCCCAGCATCCCCGCCAGCATCCATTTCCACCATGTAACACGACCACCAACGTAATTCAGTGCCAGGTAATCATATAATGACAATACAAAATATCCCGCCAAACACGCCAAACATGCCGCCACCAGATTGGTAAATGGTATGTCGGCAATGGCGCGCAATATGTCCATAAGACTGTAATTACGCAGTTGCCACCATAACATAACAGCGGCCAGGGCAAAAAAGAAAATACCCGAATAACTAATTAGTTTTTTTATCAGACGTTTTGTCTTGGCTGACATAAATATCCTTTTTCAAGTGCCTTAGGATACCAATCATTATAATAAAAAGCAAATCTTAAAAAAATTGCTTTTATTTGATGGCTTATATTAATATGTATTACAAATATTAAAACCAAGGGAGATTTTTTATGATACGTCCGTCATTGCGCAAATTTGATCAAATGCGTCCTGTGTCAATGGAAACCGCTATTAATAAATGGGCCGAAGGGTCATGCTTGATTAAAATGGGGGGGACACATGTGCTGTGTACGGCGTCGGTTGATTTTAATCAGCCAACATGGAAACGTATGCAGAATAAAACCGGCGGTTGGGTAACGGCGGAATATTCTATGCTGCCGCGGGCGGTTGGTGTGCGCAAGGGACGCGAATCGATTGCCAAAGATAATCGCAGTGCGGAAATATCACGATTGATTGGACGCGCATTTCGCAGTGTGGTTGACCTGGAACGATTGGGAAAACATACAATTACAATTGACTGTGATGTTATCCAGGCCGATGGTGGTACGCGTTGTGCCGCAATAACGGGTGGATTTGTTGCGCTGTCAATGGCGGTGCAATGGTTGTTGCGTGATGGACGAATTCATGAAAATCCAATTATGGATAATGTCGCCGCGGTCAGTGTCGGTGTGCGTGATGGTGAATTGATTCTGGACCTGGATTTCGAAGAAGATTGTGGTGCGGAAATGGATGCGAATTTTGTTATTGCCGGCAATGGCAAATTTGTTGAAATCCAGGCCACCGGTGAACAACACCCTTTTTCGTCTGAACAAATTATCAAAATGATGGAATTGGCGGGTGCGGGATGCAAAAAGTTAATTGATTTACAAAACCAGATTTTGGAATAGGGCACGTGAAACTGGAATCAGATGGTATCTTAATCGCAATGCGACCATTAAATGAACGCGATTCGTTGGCGCATATATTTTCCCGTGATTATGGCGTTGTTGTCGGGGTAATGCGTGGGGCGGTGGTTGCAAAAAAGAATAGGCCACTGGTTGGGCAGTGTGGTGAATTTACATGGAATGCCCGTTTGGATTCACAACTGGGGACATTTCATTGGAATGTGGAAAAAAATTTAGCCGCGGCATGTATGGCAAATCCTGATGCATTGATGGCAATGAATTGTGCGTTTGCACTGGTTGATACATTGTTGCCAGAACGCGAATCGTATTTATCTTTGTATGAAAATACATTGGGTATGCTGGGGCAATTGGTGTCAGATGTGCGGGGGCAATATTTAAATTGGGAAATAAATTTTTTGCGTGAATTGGGGTATGCGTTGGACCTATCACATTGTTCGGGATGTGGAATAACCGATAGTTTAAATTATTTGTCGCCACGTACGGGACGGGCGGTGTGTGATAAATGTGCCGCACCATATATAAATAGATTGTATAAATTGCCATTAAATTTGAATACAACATTGCGATTTTTGGAAAGTGTGTGCGCACAACAGGGGGCACAATTTCCAATTGTGCGACAGATGCTAAAAATTAATTAAAAAAATTATATTTATTCCTTGCGCTTTTAGAAAAATTTGCTATTGTTTTTTTGTTCAACAGAAGAAGGAGAAAATCATGATTTGGACAATCTTGGTACTGGTTCTGGCGATTGCATTGTTCTTGTTCGGTGGTAAACTGGCAAAAGTTGATGCAAAGAAACCAACAACTGGTTCTGTTTTAACTAAAAAAATCGTAAAATTGGTATCTGTGTTGTTGATTGCCGGCTGTGTTTGCCGTCTGTACACACCATACTACCTGACAAGTGTTAACCCAGTTATCTTGCAGGAAATGGTTGAAGCAATGCAGGCCCAACAAGAAGAAATTAAAAACAAAACGGTTCGCGACTATGTTCGCAAGAACGCCGATAAAATGATGGCAGATGCCCCAATCTTGGGTAACGTAGATGCAGAAAACACAATCTATGTTTGGACAGCTGCGTCATGTGGTTATTGCCGCCGCGTTCATGGTGAATTGGACCGTGTGTTAAGCGAACGTGATGATGTTCGTGTTGTTATCAAAAACTTCTCAATCCATGGCGTAATGTCTGATGGTCCGGCACGTGCAATGATTGCCGCGAAAATGCAGGACAATGCCAAGGCTGCAAAATTTGTTGATATGATTATGACACGTGAATATCGTCCATCAGGTGATACAAAAGACCAAGAAAAATTGGCCCAGCAGATTGAAAAGAAATTGATGGAATTTGCCGCCGAAGCCGGTCTGGATACAGCGAAATTGGCCGAAGATATGAACAGCGATGTTGTTGCACGTGAATTAACAAATGTTCGTGATTTGGCCCAGCGTTTCGAAATCACAGGAACACCATTCTTGATTGTTAATGACAAGGCGTTCCCAGGTGCAATCCCAGCATCACAGATTTTGGAAGCGTTGAATTAATCAACGATTTGAAAAGATAAAATCCCGCAATTCGCGGGATTTTTTTATTGGGATTATTGTCTGGTTTTAGATATAATAATAAATGTTTTTATAAAAAGGGGGCTAATATGGCGATGATTTATTGTCGTGATTGTGGTGCAAAACATTCAGATCGGGCCAAGGCATGTCCAAAATGTGGGTACCAGGGGACAAATATGGAAAAGTCAATGGTTGCCTATGTTTTGTTGGCATTTTTCTTGGGGACATGGGGTGTGCATAAATTCTATGCGGGCCGTTCCGGCGAAGGTATTGCAATGTTATTGATGGGAACAATTGGATGGTTGTTAATAATTCCAGGTATTATTGTTTGCATCTGGGCATTGATAGACTTTATTGTTGGTATTATAAATATCAATGAACCGAAAAAGATATTTAGATAAACAATCCCGCCCGTTTGGGCGGTGTTTTTTTATTTGGATGTTGTGGCGCTGCGTTCCGAACCGGTCGGCTCTCGTCCAACCAGACCAAAATAAAAATCCCCAAAAGGGGATTTTAATTCTGGTGGCCCTGGTCGGACTCGAACCGACACTCATTGCTGAACTTGATTTTGAGTCAAGCGCGTCTACCAATTCCGCCACGGGGCCGTGGCATTAAAAGTCGCAAAATTATGCAGCTTTCTTTGCTTCAACTTTTTTTACCAGGCGCGCACTGCGATTCGCTTTGTGGGCTGGTTTTTTTGCTGGTTTTTCTGCTTTGCCGATTTTCTTTTCAATGGCTTTTTTAATTGCAGCCATGTCTTCGGTTAAACGAGAAATTGGCTTAGACATTACATAGCCGTCCAAACCGCCGTGCTTTGTCAATGTGCGCAGACCAGCGGTCGAAATACGCAATGAAAAATCACGACCCAGAATTTCACTGTGGAATTTTAATTTTTGAAGATTTGGCAAGAAGGTACGTTTTGTATGACGTTCAGAGTGGGAAACGTTCATCCCAACTTCTGTTTTCTTACCTGTAACTTTACATACACGTGGCATAATACTCTACCTTTGATTAATAGCGTGCCTAAATTTATAACAAAAATAGGGAAAAGTCAAGCATTGTTTTCACTTTTTTCTTATTTTGTTAAATGGTCGGGTGTTATTAAATCAATAATCGTCTTGGCCGGGGTAAATGTTGTGGCGGGGGTTACGACAAATATTGTGTTCCATTTGGCCATTGCGCCGTTCCACAGACCCGGCCGTTCCATCGCACGCAATTCGCGACCGTTCTTGGATTTTGTGCTGATAAATCCGGTGGCTGGGTCAACATAATCCAGCAGGTTGAATTTATTGCCCATATAGTCCCGTACACCACATGCAATGTCGGTCGGACTGAAAAATTCGCCATCGTGCAGAACAGATATCTTGTCTGGTGCAATTTGGCCGGGTTCGGTGATTTGTGGACTGATTAAACCATCGGTGCTGCGTACCAAAAATGGACCGCCGCCGGGTGCGCCCGCATTTTTTATTATCCCGCATACACGAATTGGGCGATTTAATATCGCGTGCAGGTCGTCATGTGTTGGGGCGTATGGCAACGTAATATATAGTGTGTTTTTGATAAAATCTGATATTTCATCAATGTTTGCCGTGCCGTTATCCAATGCGCGCAGGTATTCAAAGATTTTATTCTGGGTTTCAATCAAGATTCCGCCGATTAATTTCTTGTATTTTACCGTGTCATCGCGCATACGGTCGGGGCATACATTATCAATATTTTTGATAAATATAATTTCGCCGTCAATATCGTTCAGATTTTCAATTAATGCCCCATGGCCCGCCGGTCTAAACAACAGGGTGTTGTCGTCGTTCCTGAACGGAGTATTGTCCATATTTACAGCGATTGTATCGGTTTGTGATTTCTGGACCGACATAGATATATCATATTTCACACCAAATTTTTGTTCGTATATTGGCACGATTTTTTTTAATAAATCTTGGAATCCATCTATATGTTCGGGTGATACCGTAAAATGAATCCGGGCCGTATCATTTGCGCGTGCGTATAGGGCACCTTCGATTAAATGTTCGGCGATGGCGGTACGGGGGGCGTCGTTATATTTATGAAACTGTAATAACCCCTTGGGTTTGTTGCCATAGTTTAAACCGATTTTAGTTATCAGGTATCTGATTTTATCGATATCGGTGGCATTGTTGGGCAATATGCCATTTAAATCGTCCCAAAATGCAAATTTTTCAATGTTGTCCAGGACGGTTTTGGTTGTCTTGTTCATTTCGCCAGATGACAAATATTCAAATAAATCCTTGAACATGCGGGTTGCGGCGCCCGATGCCGGTACAAATTTTACAATATTATAATTGTCGCATTTCGAATTGTATAAATTGATATATTTATCCAATTGATTGTCATAATTAAATGCGCCACGGCCAATGACACATGCAGATACAATATCAGAATATGGAAATCCGTTTTGAAAATCTGAAATTTGTTTTGTAACCGTGTCCAGTGTTAAGCCATGTGATTGAATTTGTTTAATATCTGAATCTGAAAAAATATTCATGTTCACCCCCATGTATTACCAGCATAGTACAGTTTTTCATTTTGCGCAAGTGGGGCGGGGTATTCGTTCCTGTGTCTTGACGGGGGGATTTTTGGCACTATATATCGGGTAAAAGAAAAAATAAAAGGATATAAATATGAATCCAGATGAAATGCAAGAAACACCGCAACAGGCAATTGAACGCTATACAACGGACTTTACCAAGTTGGCGGCGGATGGAAAGTTAGACCCAGTTATCGGACGCGAAGATGAAATTCGTCGCACGGTTCAGGTTTTAACACGCAGAACCAAGAATAACCCGGTTTTGATTGGTAATCCCGGTGTGGGTAAAACCGCAATTATCGAAGGACTGGCCACGCGTATTATTTCGGGGGACGTGCCGGAAAATTTATTGAAAAAGAAACTGTTGTCCCTGGATATGGGGGCGTTGATGGCGGGCGCAATGTATCGTGGTCAATTCGAAGGCCGCCTGAAAGCAATTTTAAAAGCCGTCAAGGATTCCAATGGCGAAATTATTCTGTTTATTGATGAATTGCACACATTGGTTGGCGCCGGCAAAGGCGAAGGCAGCATGGATGCCGGTAACCTGTTAAAGCCAATGTTGGCGCGCGGGGAATTACACTGCCTGGGGGCGACAACGTTGGATGAATATCGTCAATATATTGAAAAAGACCCAGCATTGGCACGTCGTTTTCAGCCGGTCTATGTCGATGAACCAACCGTTGATGATACGATTTCAATTCTGCGTGGGTTAAAAGAAAAGTACGAAGGCCATCACGGTGTGCGAATCGCGGACAGTGCGCTGGTATCGGCGGTAAAATTATCGAATCGGTATATTACAGACCGTTTCTTGCCGGACAAGGCAATTGATTTAATTGACGAAGCGGCCGCACGTGTGCGAATCGAAATCGCATCAAAGCCAGAACGCCTGGACGAAGTGGACAGACATCTTATGCAGTTAAAAATCGAACAACAGGCATTGAAAAAAGAAAAAGACGACGAATCGAAAAAACGTCTGAAAGACCTGGAAAAACTGATTGCGGAACTGGAAAACGAATCGGCGGCACAAACGGCCACATGGCGCGCAGATCAGCAAAAGATGCGTGGCCTGTCGGATGCAATGGCGGCATTGGACGCAGCCAAGGCCGAGGTCGCAACCGCAATGCGCAACGGCGATTATGAAAAGGCATCGGCCCTGCAATACGGAAAAATTCCAGAACTGGAAGAACAAATTGCAAAAATGAACGCAGAATCCAAAGAATATAAAACCGTATTGCCCGAACATATCGCCGCGGTCGTTAGTAAATGGACCGGTGTGCCGGCCGACAGATTGAGTGTTGAAGAACAGTCTAAGTTATTGAATATCGAAGATGAACTGCGCAAACGTGTTGTGGGCCAAGATCACGCGTTGGGTGTCGTTGCGCGCGCGATTCGTCGTTCACGTGCGGGATTATCCGACCCGCGTCGCCCATCGGGCAGTTTTATGTTCTTGGGGCCAACCGGTGTGGGCAAGACCGAGGTTGCCAAGGCCCTGGCGGAATATTTGTTTAACGATGATACGGCGATGACCAGAATTGATATGAGTGAATACATGGAACCGCATTCGGTTTCACGTCTGATTGGCAGTCCCCCAGGATATGTTGGATATGAACAGGGTGGGGTGCTGACCGAGAGTGTGCGCCGCCGCCCGTACCAGGTTTTATTGTTCGATGAAATCGAAAAGGCAAATCCAGATGTATTCAATGTATTTTTACAGATTCTGGACGATGGGCGTCTGACCGATGGCCAGGGACACGTTGTGAACTTTACCAACACCATTATTATTATGACCAGCAATCTGCCGGATATGGAAGCGGTAAAGCACAATTTCCGTCCCGAATTTATAAATCGAATCGATGAAATCGTCTTCTTTAACCCGTTGGGCAAGGACGTTATGGCGGGGATTGTGAAGATTCAACTGCGCGGGCTGGAAAAACGCTTGGCCGAACGCAGAATTGAATTGAACGTTACCGACAAAGCGATTAAGTGGCTGGGGGACAATGGGTATGACGCCGTATTTGGCGCGCGACCATTGAAACGCCTGATTACCACCGCGGTCGAAGACAAGGTGGCCGATTTAATTCTGAACGGCACCATCGGCGAAGGCGCAACCGTTTATGTTGATGTAAAGGGGCGCGAACTAACGGTTGGGTAAAAAATTAAATATAATAAATTATCTAAAATCAAATCCGGTGGCTCATGTAGCGTTTGTACACTACGCCACCGGATTTGCTTTTATCTAAATCATTCTATTTATTTTTTATCCAGCGGCGGGGGGGGCGGAGTTATTTTTGTTTGAATTACACAATTTTATGATTTATAATGGACTGGCATTGGGAAACCGGTGTGGGGCTTAACAACCTCGTGAATAAAATATCTCCAACATTGGTTGGAGGGTCGCGAATATCTAATAAGCGACGCTATTGATTCAGTAGTTGTTAACCTCCAACCGCCTTGAATTGTGGCGGTTTTTTGTTTAACAAAAAAGATGGAGGAAAAAATGAGTGTAATCTTGGTTGATGCCAGATATCTGGGGCATTATTTGAAACGTGCCAGGCGTACATTAAATTTAACGCGTAATGAGTGTGGAAAGGTGCTAAACATATCACATTCAGAAATAATGAAACTGGAAAACGGCAAGATTTTAATAAGTGAAAGGTTGCTGGAAAAAATAATGGTAAATGGATTAACGATGATTTTGTGCAAAAGGCGTAAATAAAAATAACGGGCATTGCCCGTTTTTTATTTCTTTGATTTCTTGGATGATTTGGATTCTGTTTTAAACTGAATATCGCGCAGGCGTTTATATTCGCCATCCAATGCGCACAGTTCGGCATCCGTTCCCATTTCGACAATGTGGCCATCTTTGATTACGCATATAATGTCCGCGTCCAGAATTGTTGACAGACGGTGTGCAATAACAAATGTGGTGCGTCCACGCATCAAATCGTTCAGTGCGCTTTGAATCAATTTTTCGCTTTGTGTATCCAGGGCAGATGTCGCTTCGTCCAATAACAGGATTGGGGCGTCTTTTAATATGGCGCGGGCGATTGCAACACGCTGTTTTTGCCCACCCGACAGCAGGCCCCCACGTTCGCCAACACACGTGTTATATCCGTCTGGGAATTCCATGATGAAATCGTGGGCGTTGGCGGCACGGGCGGCGGCAATAACCATTTCGTCCGTCGCGTTTTCGTTGCCGTATTTAATGTTATCGGCAATTGTGCCATTGAACAGGAATACGTCCTGGGAAACCTCGGCTATATTTTTGCGCAGGGATTTTAGTGTATATTTACGAATATCACGACGGTTTATTGTAATTTTACCAGATTGCGGTTCATAAAAACGTTCCAGCAAATTAAACATTGTTGTTTTTCCACCACCCGATGGGCCAACCAGGGCGCATACACGACCCGCCGGCACGTTCAGGTTGATATTACGCAAAACCGGTTCGCCGGGATTGTATTCAAATGATACATCGTCGAATGCGACCGACATGCTCTTAGATTTTAACTCAATGGCGTCGGGGGCATCGATGATGTCGGGTTTGCTGTCTAAAAATGCGAACAATATTTCCGCCGCCAGCAGGCCATGCTGTAACGTGTCGCCGGTGCCGGTGATGCTTTTTGCGGGTTTATATGCCGCCGTTAGTGCCAACAAGAAGGCCGTAAAATCACCGGTGGAAATTGCACCACTGGAAATAAAGTGCCCACCCATAATCATCGCAATGCACAGACCGATTGAGATCATGAATTCCATTAATGGCGACCGCAGGGCGTTGGCCTGGGTGCTTTTGTAGGAATTTATGACAGAATTGTTTAACACGCGTTCGAAATTTTTTGCTTCGCGTCCTTCGTTGGCAAATGCCTGGATTGTTTTAATGCCGTGCAATGTTTGGTTCAGTTGCTGGGCCACGTCGTTGGCAATGCCAAATGATTGACGTGATAGTTTGCGACGCTTGCGCATGATAACAACCATTGGAATCATTATTGCCGGTGTCAAGAATAACAATACAACGCACATTTGCGGGGCGTAATAAAACATTAACGCCAATGTCATTGCCAATGTTGCAACATTTTGCACCAGTTTAATAACGGTTGTCGTAACCAGGTTTAATACCGCGCCCGATTGTACCGTGAAATAGTTTAAATTTTTACCAATTCCATCCCCATAAAACCGCGACAGGTTCATGTGCGTCATATGGTTATAGATTTTTTTCTGAAGATTTGCATGTGCCAGTAATCCCCCCTTGGACATAATAAGGGATTTTGCGTATGTAAATGCCCCCTTGGCACCGAATGCAATTATAACCTGGCCCCCAAGGAAGTAGATTGCAGACATACTTTTTTCGATAAATGCCTGGTCAACGACCTGTTGAACCAGGGTTATTGTGTATGCTTCGGCCGCGGCGGCCAGAACCGTAAATAATATACCCATCGCCAGCCATTTTATATATGGACGGCCAATTTCGTTCCATACACGACCATACAGGGACCATTTAATGCGACCATTATCACGGTCGCCATGAATAAAAGATTTAATCTTTTCAATAAAATTTTTTTTCTTTGCCATAGTAATTCTATTATAGGTTGTGTGGGTTTTTCTGTCCAGTGTTATTTAGTGTGGTGTAATTTTTGGTTGACATTTATCTTGGAAATGTATAAAATCAGTTCGCTTTCATTATGAAAGTGCAAAGTTTTGGGGTCATAGCTCAGTTGGTAGAGCACCTGCTTTGCAAGCAGGGGGTCGTCAGTTCGAGTCTGATTGGCTCCACCAAAACAAAAAGGGAAGGGGGATGAAAATCCCCTTTCGTTTTAAAAACAAATAAAATGCGTTAAAGGGGGTGAATACATATGGTGAAAGTTCTGGTTCGCGATAACAACGTTGAACAGGCACTGCGCGTTGCAAAACGTAAATCGCAGAAAGAAGGTCTGTACCGCGAAATGAAGGAACGTCAGCGTTATGAAAAACCAACAACAAAACGCAAACGTTTAAAAGAAGAAGCCGTTCGCAACGAAAAGAAACGTCAATCGAAACAGCGTATGGTTTTCGGATTCTAAGATTAAAATCCCGCAGGTTGCGGGATTTTTTTTGTAAAAAATAACCGCCAAATTGGCGGTTGTTTAATTATATGTACAATCTTCCGTATATTCATATGTCCCGGACGCATCCGAATATGTTCCCGCCGGGATATAACACGCGTCGGTTCCGCTGTCATTGGCGTATGGTGATGTCTGTTTGCCCGATTCGTGTGGTGGACACGCGCTACAATCATTATCATCATTATAATAATATCCGCTATTGCATGCCCATGATGTTGTTTCGTTGGTCGAGCATCCATATGCAGTTGTGCCCCATCTGGATTGTTCTGCACGGTTAGAATTTAAATCGATAAATTCAAATGCAGATGCATATAACGCGCCCGCGGATGAAGGATTTGATATCCAATCATCTCCAACTACATCGCCGTGAGTGCCTTCGCACCAACAATAGCTACATCCGTCTTCATTAAAAACTTCTTCGAACGGTACACATAACAATGTTGTTTGACCATCACTGCCCAAATAACATGTTCCAATCATGTCGGGGTTAGGGGAACCTTGGGGCGTAATATTGATCGGACACGGTTCATACCAGGTCGATAAATCTTCCATTCGGTCGCCACAATCACACACCGTTAAAAACAGCTGTTCTGTATATTCATCACCATTATAGCAACGAACACTTGTTTGATCGCCGCTATAGTACAATTCATCAAATGCGGCATATAATAAATCATCTACAGAAGTGGCATTTGTATCACCAAACTTTATGTGATATGGCATTTCGCCACCAAAGTTACACATCGAACCATACCCCAGGTAACTAAGCCGATCGTACCACTCACTATGGTCCCCATCTTCTGCCATTTGGCAATAAGTCTGTACATCGTCATAACCCATATAACTATAAGCATTATTACAATCATTATAAAGATTAGTGGTTGTGGTAGAGGTTGAACTACTGTCGGAGATACCCATCGCCAGCTCGATACAATTATTTCCATCATCAAAATAAGTGCCATCTGATTCGCATGCATACCAAATAAGAAATGCGCCACGACAATCGCCCTGTCCTTCGACATCCCGTGCAAATGCGCCGGTCGTTATACAAATTGCCAAAAGCAACCCGACGATTAAATTCGGCATAAAAAGGGAGATAAAAACATGCAGAAATCAGGGATTTTTAAATATGTAAATATGCCTAAGACAATCGTCCCATTAGATTCGGCATGTTTTTCTTGTCTGTGTGCCTTGTATTATACCGCATTGCACCATTTTTAGCAAGGTGTTTATGGGCATTGTTCCAATTGTTTCAAGACGTTTTGGACGTCGTTATTAATTGAAACCGTAATTTCGCGCTGTAACCCATCCGTGTAGGTGTAATTAAACAGTGCGTCTTTGAATTCTGGAACGGCATTATAGGCCTGAACAAATGGGGCCAGCATCGCTTCGAACCATTGACGGCCGCGACACAGGCAACCGTTACGTACGTCGGCCGCAACCGCCGCCGTTGCCGTATTTGGGTATTTCGTGTCAAAATCATAATCCGTCATCATCAGGCAACGTGCACCCAATCCATAGAAATTCGCATCGTCTGACATGAATTTATAAATCAATCCATCGGATGCGCCGGCGTTGCGCAATGCATATGCCATGCCATCGGTACAGCATGCCTGGGCGGAACGCATTAACATTTTGTAGCGGTCTAATAATGGGGCGGCCACCGGTGAATTTGCACTTAAATCCTTGTTACAGTGTATTGCGTCAACCAATGGCGACATATTGTATGCCCGCAGGGTCTTGCTGCGTGGGCTGACCGCTTCGTGGACAATTGGTTTGCGACGCCAAATTTCACACTCGGTTTGTGTTTCAAATGGACAGCCATCGTCAATAACGCATTCGGTAAATGTTTCATTAACAACCGCGGTTAAATCCTGGGGGGGGTATTCTGGATTTATGGGCATGTTGGTGAACCATAAATTCGCAGATGGTTTTTTGGGTGTTAATAATTCTTCGACGCGGGCACGCGTTGCCGCCGCATCCGCCATGTTTTCTTCGTATAATTTTTGTGGGTCGATTGATGTTGATTCCGACACTTCGCGTATATAAATTTCGGGTGATGGTTCAAGGAACCAATCTGAAAAATCCTTCTTTCTGTAATCTGAAATAGAATCGTCCCAAATTGGAACGCCATCGCGCCAATCAACCGTTTTATCAAATCCATGTGGTGAATATGTTGCGTCTGTACCATCCCAGATGGCGGGGCGCCGATCTTCGGGGACCGGTTTGATGGATAGCGTCTTGGCCGCGATGGGGCGGGTTGATACAACCTCGTAATCAAGCCAGCCGGGAACCGAGTGTGGAACATAGTCCGACGTTGTTAAAACGGTCGGTTCGGAAATTGTTGGTTCAATATCACAGTTTGCACAATCAGACGCGTGCGCACCATATATACCGCACATACATACAATGGACGATAAAAATAAAATCTTGGTTTTCATGCCTATGATTATATCATAAAAATCAACACTTTAAAACAGGTTTTTCATTGTCTTTTTGATTGGATTTTTATAGGGCAATACATTATAATTATGAATATAGTCTTATTTCTATAATATAAAGCCCAAGGAAGGACATATGAAAAAAATATCCATGTTTGCATTGTTTGCGTCAATTATGTTTCCCGCATTTGCCGAAGATGCGGCATCAACCCCGGTGGCAGATACGCCAGATGTGGTTAAAACGGAATTGTCGGCCGAAGAAAAATTAAAACTGCGCCAGGAATTTAAAGATGAAATCAAGGCGGAATTAAAACAGGAATACGTTGATGCAAAAAAAGCGGCGGAATCAGAACATGGGTTTTTACATGGGCTGCAAATTGGTGCGGGTGTGTCGGCCACGTCGGGGCTAAATGGATTTGTTGGTTATGTGAACAAGGATTTTGATTCTTTCTGGGCGAAACGTTTTGGGGTACGTCTGGATTTTGCAACAACAAAACCAATTAAATCACTGATAAGTGATGCTATTGATTCAATCGTTGATGATGGTATTGATATTGGCGACAATTTAACCATAACAGATGGCAAAATCGAAGCGTCCCATTATGCGGCATTATTAGATTTCTATCCATTTGGTGATACATGGTTGTTGGGGGGATGGCGTATAACGGGTGGTTATGCGTTTGGTGATATGAATATGGCGGCAAATATTGCGGGGGTGCTGGATGGGCCATCGGGACGCTATGAATTTGATTTGGCGGGACAAAAGTATGCATATACCGGAAATTCGGTTCGTGGTACGGCGGAACTGGATTGGGAATACCGTGGGCCATATTTGGGAACCGGATTTGATATCGGGTTGTTTGCAGGGTTCAAGATTTATGTTGATGCCGGTGTTGTCTTTACAAATCGTGCCGCCGAATTGTCTTTGGATGTACCATTTGAAAATCTGCAAAAATTAGATGGTGGATCATGGGTTCCGGTTAATAACGATACGCTAAAGGCGGAATTGGATAAGTACAAGGATATGGCCCTGGACGAAGCCCAATCAGAACTGGATGATTTCAAATTCTATCCAATGGTAAAGGTTGGATTTATGTATCGGTTTTAAAAAATCCCCCAAACGGGGGATTTTTTATTTCTTTTCAGAAAAGTCGGCGTCAACCGTGCCGTCGTCGTTTTTCTTGTCTTCGGCGCCGGATGCGGCGGCTTGTTCCGCCTGGGCGGCTTTATAGACCGCTTCACCCAATTTCATTGCTTTCTCAGACAATGCATCGGTTTTCGCCTTTAAAGATTCTGCGGTTGCGTCCGCCTTGGCTAATTCGTCGGCCAATTCTTGTTTTGCCGCTTCGATGGCTTTCTTTTCATCTTCGCTGATTTTATCGCCGTGTTCTTTCAGTGATTTTTCAATGCTGAATATTGCTGTTTCGGCGGTGTTTTTTGCCTCAGCTAATTCACGTTTCAGTTTGTCTGCCTCTGCATTAGCGGCGGCTTCATCAACCATGCGTTTGATTTCATCTTCCGACAGGCCGCCATCGGATTTAATCGAAATCGCTTGTTCTTTGCCGGTGCCCTTGTCTTTGGCCGATACATGAACGATGCCGTTCGCGTCAATGTCAAAAGAAACCTCGATCTGTGGCATGCCACGTGGGGCAGGGGCGATACCTTCCAGGTTAAATTGGCCCAGCAATTTGTTGTCTGCCGCCATGTCGCGTTCGCCCTGGAATACGCGGATTGTAACGGCCGATTGATTGTCTTCGGCGGTACTGAATACTTGGGATTTTTTTGTTGGAATTGTTGTGTTACGGTCGATTAAGCGCGTAAATACACCACCCAATGTTTCGATACCCAATGACAATGGTGTAACATCCAGCAACAGAACATCTTTAACATCGCCCTTCAAAACACCACCCTGAATTGCGGCACCCATACCGACAACTTCGTCTGGGTTAACACCCTTGTGTGGTTCGCGACCAAAGAATTCTTTTACTGTTTCTGCAACCTTGGGCATACGGGTTTGTCCACCAACCAAGATTACTTCATTAATCTGTGATTTTTCCAAACCGGCGTCTTTTAATGCCTTTTTGCATGGTTCGATTGTGCGTTCAATCAAATCGCCCACCAAAGATTCCAATTTTGCACGTGTTAGTGTTGTGTTGAAATGCTTTGGACCCGTTGCGTCCGCCGTCAAGAACGGCAGGTTGATATCGGTCGATGTCTTGGACGACAATTCAATTTTTGCCTTTTCTGCGGCTTCTTTCAAGCGTTGCAGGGCCAATTTATCGCCCGACAAATCAATTCCGGTCTGGGATTTAAATTCTGCAATCAGATGTTCCAAGATGCGTGCATCAAAGTCCGATCCACCCAACGCAGTATCGCCGTTTGTGGATTTTACTTCGAATACACCATCGATAATTTCCAAGATAGATACGTCAAACGTACCACCCCCCAGGTCATAGACCGCGATAATGCCGTCTTTACCCTTGTCCAGGCCATATGCCAACGCGGCGGCGGTTGGTTCATTAACAATACGCAATACATTTAAACCTGCAATGCGACCGGCGTCCTTTGTCGCCTGGCGCTGGGAATCGTTAAAGTACGCAGGCACCGTGATAACGGCATCCGTTACCGGTTCGCCCAGGTAACTTTCTGCATCCTTTTTCAGTTTGCCTAAAATCATAGCGGAAATCTGGGATGGGGCATATTTTTTACCGTCCATTTCAACCCATGCATCGCCGTTATCACCGGCAACGATTTTATACGGTACACGTGCGGCGATTTCTTTGACGGCCGGGCTGTCAAAGCGCAATCCCATTAAACGTTTGATTTCATAAATTGTGTTTTCTGGGTTTGTAACCGCCTGATTCTTGGCGGTAATACCCACTAACTGTTCACCATTTGATGTCAATGCAACAACCGATGGTGTTGTGCGTTGACCTTCTGAGTTTTCGATAATTTTTGGGTCGCTTCCGTCCATAAATGCCATGGCGGAATTAGTTGTCCCCAAGTCAATACCAATTACTTTTCCCATTTTTTTACTCCTTAAAAAATTTCGCTTAAACACCATATAGTTATGCAAAAAATCTTTTCAAGGGGCAATAGACACATTTTCTTATAAAAAAACCCGCCGAATGGCGGGGATTTATTTGATTACAGAAAAATTATTCTGCATCCGCGGTTGTTTCTTCGGAAACGGCCTCTGGGGCGGTTTCTTCGGTGGCAACTTCGGCGGCTGGGGCTTCTTCTTCGACTTCTTCAACCTTTTTGGTGCCGAATGTCAAAGTTTTACCTGCGACCAACGCATCAATTTCGTCCTGGGTTTGTGCTACATAAATCTTAACCGGAACAATAACGTCCGCGTGTAATGCGATTTTTGTATCAAATGCACCCACAGATTTAATTGGTGCGCCCAACATAACCTGGGCGGATTCAACAGATACGCCGGCAACTTCTTTTAACATGCGTGCGATGTCGCGTGTTGAAACCGAACCATACAATTGGCCGGTATCACCCGCCTGGCGAATCATGTGTAATTTTGCGTTCTTGACTGCATCTACGTTTGCTTCTGCATTTTTCTTGGCGGCTTCTTGACGGGCGGTCAATTCTGCCTTTTTCGCTTCGAACAATGCAACGTTTTCACGTGTGAAACGCATTGCCTTGCCATTTGGCAATAAATAGTTACGCGCAAAACCAGTCTTAACTTCGACAGTGTCGCCGATGTTACCCAGTTTTGTAATTTTTTCTGTCAAAATAACTTTCATAATCTGTCCTTATTTGTTTTTATAAGTTAGAGCGTATTTAGCCCAAATTGTTACGAACGAACGGCATCAAGCCCAAATGACGTGCACGTTTGATGGCGGTTGCCAATGCACGTTGGTCTTTCTGGGAAACACCACTGATACGTGATGGTACGATTTTACCACGTTCTGTGATATAGTGTGATAATGTCTTGATGTCTTTGTAATCGATAACCTTGCCCTTTAAAGGGTTTGATTTTTTACGATAAATTGCTGCACGAACTGCCATTATTCTGCCTCCTCGGTGTTTTTCTTCATCATGATAGAAGGTGTAGATGACAATTCATCAACACGTACGTTCAAGAAACGGATAACGTCTTCGTCAATGCGGCTGCGACGTTCCAATTCATTGATTTGTGAACCATCTAATTCGATATTCAGCATGACATAGTGTGCCTTGCGGTTTTTACGAATGATATAGGCCAGATTTTTCAAACCCCAGAATTCTGTGGATTTAACATCGCCGCCCAATTCTTTGATGATTTCGGTAAATTTTGCCGCTTTTTCTTTAACCTGCGACTCGGTCAAGTCCTGGCGGAAAACCAAGACACTTTCATAGTAAGCCATTTTTATATTTTCCTATGGTTAATTTAGCCAATAACACCATTGTTATTAGCAGGAACGGCACATATTATGGACTTTTTTTGACAAAAATCAAGCGTTTTTTAAGAATTTGATTTCAAAATAATCCCTATTGACTTAGGATAAAAAAATTTACTACACTCATTATATAAAACAGGGTGGGAATTTTATATGACACGCAGTTTTCATGGTGCTCTTAATCGTATGGCGTTTTTTACCGCGTTTGTGGCGGCGCTGCTTATTATGTTCTATCCATTGTTTATGCAGATAGCGGTGTCAAACATTTGGTTAAATGGGATAATTATTGGAACATCGCTGTTTGGAATTGGTCTGTGTTTTGTTGAAATATTTTACCTGGTGCCTGAATATAAATGGCTGGCGGGATATGTTCGGGGAAAGCGCACGGGGAAATTGCCACCGCGGCTTTTGCGACCGGTTGCACTGATGCTGAATGGGCGGCCAAAGCAGATTTCAGCAACAACATTAAATGGTATGCTGGAAATGATTTTGTTGCGTATGGACGATTCGCGCGAATCGGTACGCTATATTACAAACACGTTGATTTTTCTGGGGCTGTTGGGGACATTTTGGGGATTGATTTTGACGGTTGGTGGTTTTGCAGAATTAATAGGAAATCTGAATTTTTCTGATGAAACCGTGTTACAGTCGATGCAGGCCGGTTTGTCGCGTCCATTGGCGGGTATGGCAACCGCGTTCACCAGTTCGCTGATGGGATTGGCGGGCAGTTTGATTGTAGGATTCTTGGGGCTGCAGGTGCAGTTGGCGCAAAACGCAATATTTAATGAGTTAGAAGAATATTTGTCATCGCATACGCGCGTGGCAACCCCGTCGGCCGATGAAGTGGTTGAGGTTTTACCGCAAATCAATCTGGCAACACGTGAATTAACACGTACGGTAAAAAAATTATCAAAATCTGTTACGGATATATAATTAATAAAGCAAGAGAGAGAAAAAATGTTGAATATGCGATATCGTAATCAAACAAATGCATGGCCGGGGTTCGTGGATCTGTTTTCGAACCTGGTTATTATATTGATATTCTTGTTGATTGTGTTTGTGTTCTTGTGGACAACGACCAGTGTCTTTAATAAGTCAACCGGGGCCAAGGCGGTCGCAGAACTGAAACAAACCAATGCCGCCCAGGCCGAACAGATTGAACAAATGACAATGGACGAAGAAGAAGCAAAACGTTTGTTGATTCTGGCGCGTAATGAACTGGAAAGTTTAGAGGCAAATAATATTGCGCTGACCAATGAATTAAATGAAATTGATTTAAGTATCGATGATTTGATTACCGCATATGAAAACAAGGTTCTGGAATTACAGGACCAAGGTGTTCAGATGCAGGAAATGGTGGCGGAATTAACGCGTCAATTGAATCAGGCAACGCTGGACAAAGAACGTGCATCAGAACTGGAACAGGAACGCAAAGCTTTGCAGGAACAAATGAATGCCCAGCGGATGGAATTGTCCGCGCAATTGGAAAAATTGCAGGCGGCACTGGAAGCGGCCGAAGAAAAATCACGCGCCCAAGAAATTCAATATGTTGAAATGTCTGCACGTTTGAACAAGGCCCTGGCGGATAAGGTGGCAGAATTAAAAGATGTGTCCCAGTATCAGTCTGCGTTCTACAAGGCGATTAAAAATGCAATGGGTAATCGTACGTCGTTACAGCCAGATGGCGACAGATTTATTGTGTCCAGTGATATATTGTTTTCCAGTGGTGCGTATAATCTAACCGCCGAAGGTAAAAATCAATTACGTTTAATCGCAAATGTAATCAAGGATATGGAAAATCAGATTCCAACCGATATTAATTGGATTATTCGTGTCGATGGTCATACCGATTCCAAGGCGGTAATTGCCGGAACGCCGGGATATAAAAATAATACGCAATTATCATTATTGCGTGCAACGGCGGTTGTCGATGAATTGGCAAAAAATGGTGTGTCGCGTCGGCGTTTGCTGCCCAGTGGGTTTGGGGATACGGCGCCCGTTGCGCTGGGGAACGATCCGGCAAGTTTGCAACAAAATCGACGTATAGAATTACAGTTAACGAATCGATAAAACGGGGATTTCCCCGTTTTATTTTTTCCTAGACAAAATCGTCTTTGCATATGATATACTGAAAATACAAAACAATTTAACCAAAGGGGTAAAAGATGAAAAAAATATCATTTATGGCAATTTTGTCTGTGTTGGTGTTTGGGGCGGCAAATGCAGAATTTCAGCCTGTAAATCCAACCACAACATCGGCCAAGGGTGGTTTTGTATCGGGCGCAGAAACCATATCAACGGTAAAACAGATTATGGAAATGCGTGATGATGTTCCTGTTATTGTAAAGGGGAATATTGTTCAGCGTATGGGTGACGAAACATATTTGTTCGAAGATTCAACTGGTTCAATTACCGTTGAAATTGATGATGATGAATGGCGTGGCCAGACAATTACACCAACCGATCCAGTAAAATTATATGGCGAGGTTGATCGTGGTATCTTTAAAACAGAATTAGAAATTAATTACGTTGAAAAATTGTAAAAAAATCCCGGCGTTGCCGGGTTTTTTATTAAATGAACAAAAAGCGCAATTAATGCCAGGATAACTTTTATTTATCATTGTATTTGCGTTGGGGTAAATAATTCATTATAATGTATGTGTTATGGTGTTTTGCCATAATGGGGTGTGATGACCCGTACAAGAAGCGTTTGGAAACGAAATCCGACGCGCCGGTGGCGTGTTTTTTCGTATCTGTTTCCGAATGATAAATAAAGACTCCTGAATAAAGCGTCAGGAGGGTTCGTGGAATATCCAATACACGACACAATTCTTCTTGATTGTCATCAACCTCCTGACCACTCGTGAAAACGTGTGGTTTTTGTTTTAAACAAACAGGAGATAAAAATATGAAAACGTATTTTTCTGTGGGGTTTACCGCAGTGATGATGTTAAATTGCCCAAGGGCACTTGCATTTGAAACAACAACGATAACAATTACTTGTGTTCCTACTGAACTTAATGGTATCCAAAACCCCGTTCATAAAGATTGTATTAGTGTTAATAAAACCGAAGAGTTTCAGATGGGGCCCACTGGACATATAACATGCATTTGTCCAACGGATTCAGAAAAACTGATAACCTATTCGTGTCATAATAAGCTGATGGTGGATTCTCTTGATCCTGACGATCCTTATGACACATTGGCACCAAATTATTATCAAGCTTATTTTACAGACGACGGTTGTTTTTCTTGCGAGTCTGGGTATTTTAATAGTGGTACGGGATGTGTCAAATGCTTTTATGACAAGGCTTATAATGACAATGGTGAAAGTGATTCTGGTGCGGTTGGTGTTAACGAATGTTATTTGCCACAAGATACCAGTATGTCCGATGATACAGGAGAATTTGTTTTTGTAAACAATTGCTATTATAGTGGGGATTATACGGCATTTGATACCAGTGATGCCGGCAGTTTAGAAGAAGAATCCACAACCACGACGGCAACATAATGGGGGTGGGGATGTTTAGGTTTAAATATCACAGGAACCTGGCACCGCATGTGTGGGACAATCGTACAAAAATAAATCCATTGGTGCGGCAATCGCTGATGATGATTGCGGGGGAATTTGTGCGATATCTGGGCGATGTTGTAAAATTGCCAATTTCGCCGTCTGATATCCAAGATGCGTTGGTGCATGGATCAATAACTAA
>JAGBHZ010000006.1 GCA_017935245.1 Alphaproteobacteria bacterium
GAAATGTGAACCATACCGTCCAATTCAGGTGTCAAGGCAACAAACAAACCAAATTCAGTTGTGTTCTTGATTGGACCGGTTACAACGTCGCCAACATTGTGTGTTTCTGCAAACTGTTTCCATGGATTTGGTTGCAGTTGTTTGTAACCCAATGAAATACGACGTTTGTCTTGGTCAATGCCCAAAACAACAACGTTGATATCTGCACCGTTCTGCAAAACTTTGCTTGGGTGGATATTCTTGTTTGTCCATGACAATTCAGACATGTGAACCAGGCCTTCGATATTGTTGCCCAGATCAATAAATGCACCGTAATCGGTCAAAGATGATACCTTGCCGGAAACTGTGTCGCCAACGTTGAACGCGCGTGATGCAGTTTCCCATGGATCTTCTTCCAATTGTTTCATGCCCAATGAAATACGATGTGATTCTGGGTCGAATTGGATAACTTTGACCTGAATCTTTTCGCCAACGTGAACCAATTCACGTGGGTGATTTACGCGTTTCCATGACAGGTCTGTTACATGCAACAAACCATCGATGCCGCCTAAATCAACGAACACACCGTAATCTGTGATGTTTTTAACGGTACCTTCGACAATGGCGCCCAATGAAATGTTTTTCATTGCTTCTTTCTGGGCGGCCGCGATTGTATCAGACTGAATCGCGCGACGTGATACGATTGCGTTTGTGCGCAATGCGTCCATTTTCAATACGCGGAATTTGTCTTTCAACCCAATCAAAGATTTTGCATCACGGATTGGTTTGTGATCAACCTGGGATGATGGCATAAACGCAAATACGCCGTTGATGTCAACGGTAAAGCCACCACGAACAACGTCGATAATTGTACCTTCTGGGTCGATGCCTTCGGCAACGGTCTTTTCCAATTCTTTCCATGCTTTTTCAGCACGTGCCTTGGTATAAGACAGAACAGCGGTTCCTTCGCGGGATTCGTAACGTTCAACAAAAACGTCGATGATGTCCCCAACAGATGGAACAGATGCGCCGAATTCCTTTAATGGAACACGACCTTCGGATTTCAGGCCAACGTCAACCATCGCGAAATCACCGCGGATGTCTTTGACGGTACCTTTGGTTGCATAGCCCTGCAAAGTTTCCTGGGTGCCATAGTTCGCATCGAACATCTGGACGAAATCTTCGCCGGACAGTGGATTAAATAAGTCTTTGGATAAATCTTTCATAAGAAATTTTCATCAAAAGCTAGCCATCGCCAATGTATATAGAAATAGCGAGGTCTTGTGGGGTTAATCGGACTGATTCTGCGCCCACCCGCAAAATCGAACGGATTATACATGCTTTTTTGACAAAATGCAAGTTTTTTCAATAAAATAAATCCCGTCGGATGACGGGTGTTTTTTGTGGGGTTATTTTGTCTTTTGTTGGATTGTGGATAACAATTCTGTGGCACGTTCGGGATATATTTTGAACGCGTTTATTGGTGTGCCAGAAATGTCAGAATTATGATATACGCCCATTATGCGTGATTTAGACAATGTGGCCGTATTTGTTATGTTGCCGTCTTTGTCGATTATGCCATTTAACTTGTCGCTGCGAAATGACCACGCCAAATCCATAACCAGGTTTGGGTTCACAATGCCATTTAATTCATATTTGTCATATATTTTTCTGTATTCTGGTAAATCCTGGAACCGATTGCCCATGTGGGACATGTATTCCCGGGATGCGCCGGAAAAAATATATTCTTGGGCGGCCAGTGCGGCACGATGGATTAAATTTGCGTGTTTGGCAAAAAATATAGGATTTAATAATGCCAAGCATAATTCACGTAACTGAAAAATTGGGGCCAGTTCTATTTTCATAATAATTTCCTTTATCTTAGTCTTTTTATATGTTCATTTAATGCCTGTTTTATGGCTGCGGCCTTGGGTGCGGTCCATTTTTCCCAATGACAGGATTCTGGGGGTAATGTGGAATCATGGGTAATCATATGCTGTGGGGGTAATGTGTATGGGATGGTAAATGTCTCTTCAACCCCCATGTCTAGAACCGTGAAGTTTATTTTATCCCGGATAAAATGTACCGGTGCTAGCAACATGCCATTAACCCATTTGGGATGGCCGCCGATACGCAATGTTCCGCCAGCTTTTAGGGCAATTGCCGCACGACGATAAAAATTTATCGCGTGCTTCACATCTGGTGAATAAAGCGGTAATGAATACAGCGCCCAAATTTCATCAAATTCATTTTCAAAATTTGTGTTATTGAAGTCATTATTTATGACCGTATGCGCAGAACGTGGGTCGTTGATAAATGGATCAACGTTCGTAACGTTGCAATTAATTTTGGCAAAATTCAGTGCGCGCTGAATCTGGGAATGACCGCCACCAATCAGCAATAGTTTCTTGTTATTTAATAATTTTTTGATATCACGGTGCGAAATCTGAAAGATTTTCATGTATGCAGACAGCGGACGTGCCGTCATGACAAGTCCACCCTCGTTGAAAAACGATGATATTTTATTAAAATCTTTTTCTAACCATCGCATAGTATTGTCATTATAGGACAAAAATACATATTGTCAATGGCAAAAAGAATTATCGCGCAACCGCCCCATGCAATGCCGTGTGGCATACGTAATCCCGCAAGACAAAACCGCCATCGGCGTGCCAGTTTAACATGCCACGCCAATTTTCATCTGGTATTTCAACCGTTGGTAATGGGTGTGGGGTGCGTGTTAACTGTTCGCGAACCTGGTCCAGGTGGTTTGTATAAATATGCGCGTCATGCAATTCGCCCTTTAATATGCCGGGGGTCATGCCCGCTTCTTTGGCGTACAGTAGCAATAGTAACGCATAACTGGCGATATTATATGGAATCCCCAGGAACATGTCGCATGAGCGCTGGGTCCATATCAGGTTTAATTTGCCATCGCGCACAATTAATTGGTGCATAACATGGCATGGTGGTAACGCCATTTGCGGAAAGTCCACTGGGTTCCATGCAGATACCAATATACGCCGGTCATTTGGATTGTTCTTTAATTTGTTGATTGCGTTGGCAACCTGGTCGATGCCGGGCTTTTGTGGATTGAAATTATCCGATGGATTTTTTTCTATGCGCGCCTGGTCCCATTGGTATTCGCCGCCAAAATGGCGCCACTGAAAACCGTAAATTGGGCCCAAATCGCGTTCAGAATCCATAATGGAATTTCGGATAATTTGCGTGTCGGCCGGTGATAATGGTGTGCCCCGCCCCATTGCGTTGATTTTTGTTTTGTATTCTTGTTCGACCTTGACCGGGTTTGCCCATTCATTCCAGATTTTACATTTGCGGTCGGTTAACCATTTTTTATCAGTTATTCCGCGGATGAAAAATTCTAGTTCGGTGGCGATGTTTTTCAATCCCATTTTCTTGGTGGTAATTAGTGGAAATCCCATTTCCATCTCGTGGATAAATGTTGCGCCATGACCCGTGCCGATATCGGGAATGCCTGTGCGGTTTTGACGAATGTCGGTACAGTTATTATAAATATCCCCCAGTATGTCCAGATATGCCTTCATTTGTTTTGTCCCCATATATGTTTAAAAGAAACGCGCCGATGTGGCGCGTTTAATGTTACCATTAGCGTACAGATGCCTGTTTGAACAATTCGTCGGCTGGGACCGTTTTTTCTTTGGTCTTGACGTGTGTCAACATCGCATCCAGTGCCTTGCGTTCGAAAATCATGCCGCGCAGCATGGCCAACGCATTTTGATTCTTGTTATAGAATTCAAAAACCTGTTTTGGATCTGGGTAACGTGCCGCTTCGGCCCAGATGGCCTGTTGCAGGTCTTCACGTGTAACCTCTACCTTGTTCTGGGTGCCCCATTCGGCCAAAATCAGACCCAATTTTACACGGCGTTCGGCGTCTTTGCGTTCTTGTTTTTCATCCCATTTGTGATCGCATTTTTCATCGTGGCAATGGGCATGACCGCGTTCGAATTCAGATTTTGCCATGTTGTATTCTTGTTCAACCAATGTTTCTGGCAAATCTAATTTAATTTTATCGGCTAAGATATCCAACAATTCGTTGCGCATGTCGCGTTTGGCCGCTTCGTCATATTGTTCGTTGATGATTTTGCGGATGTGTTCGCGCAGTGCTTCGACCGTTTCTTGGCCAACCTGTTTTGCCAAATCGTCGTTCAGTTCAGGCAAGATATGTTTGCGAACTTCATGAACCTCTACTTCGAAACGAGCATCTTTGCCCGCCAGGTTTTCTGCGTGATAATCGTCTGGGAATTTAACGTTAACGTCAAATTTATCGCCGGTTTTATGTCCGATTACCTGGTCTTCGAAACCGGGAATAAATGCGCCAGAACCCAAAATCAGGTGATGTTTTTTTGCTTCGCCACCGGCAAATGCGGTGTCGCCAACAAATCCCTTGAAATCAATTACGGCAACGTCGCCATTTTGTGCTTTGTATTTTGCGTCCTGTTTTTCGGCGGTGCTGCGTGATTTGCGGATGTTTTCCAGTGCGGTTTCAACTTCCTTTTCGTCCAATTTTGCGATTTTTTTAGTTACTGTGAATTTATCCAAATCAACCGCCGGCAATGTTGGTAAAATATCAAATTCCATTGAATATTCCGCGTCTTGACCAATTGTCCAGCCAGACAGGTCAACCTTGGGCGTGCCCGCCAGGCGGATTTTTTTGTCGGCAACATATGATTCCAGGTCGCGGTTCATTAATTTATCAATCGCTTCGCCGTATGCAGATGCATTGTATTTCTGGCGCAGGATGTTTAATGGCACCTTGCCGGTGCGGAACCCGGGCATTTTAACCTTTTTGCCGTATTCTAATAAAATTTCGTCAGCCGCCTTCTGCAATTCGTCCGCAGAAAGTACGCCATTTACAGAATAATGTAAATCTTTGATTTTTTCTTTTTTAAACATATGTTTTCCCCATTTTACTAAGAATTGCCCCGTGATTATACACTGTTTTTATGTGAAAGCAATAATAAAAAAATCCCGCCGGGGCGGGATTTTTTTAGTGGTTAGTGTAAGTGGTTAATGAATGCACTATGATGTGCGGCATTTGCCGCACACAAACACTATCCACTATCCACTATCCACTAGCCACTAACAACTAACCACTAAACTTTTATTTATCTAAGTATTTGCGTAAATGGAAACAATTCGTTATAATATATCTGTTATGGTGGTTTGCCATAATGGGGTGTCAGAACCCGTGCTCGTAGCATCCAAATGGTTTTGGATGGAAATAAAACTCCTGAACTTTGTTGTCAGGAGGGTTGCGAATATATTGAATAAGCACACAATACTATGAGATTGTTCTGAACCTCCTGACCACTCGAATTTTTCGGTGGTTTTTGTTTTTTCGCGAATAAACAAAAAAGGGAGAATGACAAATGAAAAAACTTTTATTTGCAACTGTTATAACAGTGACTATTTCAGGGACTGGCCATTGCGTTACACAATGCGTGAAAATCCCAGAAACCTTTACATCGTGTTCTGAAGTCTCTGCAACCAATACAGGCGATTGGAGCCTGACGTGCGATGGACAAACATATCGTGGGGTATCTAAAATATCTACTGACGATATAAGTTTGACGGCAGACTGTTCCGGACAAGATAATTGTTCATTAGATTGTTATTGTAAAATGACATATCCCGTCGAAACTGAATGGGTGCTTATGTATTCCAGTCCTACCTTATGCAGCAGTATTGAAGAATGCTCTATATTGACTTTGGCAGATGCGGCTAGGCATTGTGGAACATATTGCATGGATGATGAGTATGATGGCTCGAATGAGGCAATGTTAAATACCATAAGAAGAATCCTTGAAAATATAAAGGCGTAAAAATGAAGCGATTGATATTTTTTATGTGTTTGGCGCCGTTATCCGCGATGGCGGCGGCGCCGTCAACATCGTGCCCGACGGGCTATATCGCGATTGACGAACCGCAAATCACAATTGCAACAGCGTGCCCCAGTGGCACAATTTCCGTTGGCACGGCGGAATCGTGTTTGGTGGAAAGTCCCGCGGGTGATTGCATAATGTATGCGCCGGCGGGTGTGTCATTTACCGACGATGCCGGCACATACGAATTTGCCGAACCGTGCGCGATGCAGTAAAAAATCCCCCAAACGGGGGATTTTGTTTGTGTTCCAAACGATATTAACGTTTGCTGAACTGGGTTGAACGACGTGCCTTGCGGAAACCATAGTGCTTACGTTCAACAACACGGCTGTCGCGGGTCAAGAATCCAGCGGCCTTTAATGTGGCGCGTAATTCTGGTTCTTTCTTTTCCAGCGCTTTGGAAATACCGTGTTTTACCGCGCCGGCCTGGCCGGATAAACCGCCGCCTTCTACAAATGCGACGATGTCATATGCGGTTTCACGATTTGTAACGCCAAATGGTTGGGCGATAATCATCTGTAATACCGCGCGACGGAAGTATTCGGCGGAACCCTTGCCGTTAACGGTGATGTTGCCCTTGCCCGGCATCAGATATACGCGTGCAACGGAATCTTTACGTTTGCCGGTTGCGTATGTCGCGTCGTTTAATTTTGGTGTTGCAACTGGTGCCTTTTTGGCAGCAGTTTTTGTTGTTGCAGCCTTTTTAACTGTTGCTTTTGTGGCTGTCTTTTTTGCTTCTGCCATTATTCACCCCTTTTATTTTTGCGATTCAATGATGCAAAATCAATTACAACTGGATTTTGTGCGGCGTGTTTGTGTTCTGCACCTGCATAAACGTGTAATTTGTTTAAGCGTTTGTTTGCCAATGCAACCGCCGTGCGACGGCCCATCATGCGTTTAACCGCGTTTGTAACCAATGTTTCTGGTTTTTCCGAACGCATTTGACCCAGTGTGCGTGATTTTAATGAACCCGTCCACAATGAATGCCAGAAGAAACGATCTTTGTCGGCCTTGTGCCCGGATAATGCAACCTTGTCCGCGTTGATGATGATAACATGGTCGCCACAATCCATATTTGGTGTCCATGTTGGCTTGTTCTTGCCACGCAGGATGTTCGCGGTATATGCCGCCAAACGACCCAATGTGCAATCAGTTGCGTCAATCAGATACCATTTGGCGTCTAATTCGCACTTTTTTAACGATTTTGTCGCTGCCATTTTTATTTTACCCTTGGTTTATAAATTAAAGCGGGCCTATTATGCCCCAACCCGCCGGAAATGTCAAGAAAAATCAATGCGGTATTATTGTACCGTGCAAAAAATACAAATAAACGCCCGTTTGGGCGTTTTTTTTGTTTTATATCGGTAATACAATGCGCACGCGCAGCCCACCCAGTTCGCTGTTTTCCAGGAACATTTGGCCACCGTGGTTTTCAATTGCAGTTTGTGCAATAGATAATCCCAATCCGGTGCCGCCTGTATCCGTGCCACGTGCGTCGTCCAGGCGAACAAATGGACGTAATGCGTCGCGTTTTTTATCGTCTGGGATACCGGGACCATCGTCTTCGATGATAATTTCAACGCGGTCGTCAAAGTCGTGTTCACTGATTTTGACCGTCGTTTTGGCATAGCGGGCCGCATTTTCAATAATGTTTGCAAACGCGCGTGCCAATGCCATTGGGCGGGCGTAAAATTGTGCCGGTGTGTCGGGGAAGTCGGTAACAATTTTCTTGTCTGGGGCGGCATCACGAACGGTGCGTGTTAAAATTGGTGGCAATTCGGTTGCCTGTTCTATTTCGGGCATTTCACCGCGCGCAAACGCCAGGTATCCGTTCACCATTTCTGTCATGCGGTCAATGTCCCGGATAAGGTCGGCGTCGGTCGCCCCACCCGTTTCAATATTCAGTCGCATGCGTGCCAATGGTGCCTTTAAATCATGGCTGACCGCGTTAAGCATGTCGGTACGTGTGCGGTTATAGCGATTCAGGCGTTCTTTCATCGTTATCATGGCGGTGGCGGCTTCGCGGATTTCCTTGGAACCGGTGGGTTCAAAGCCCGGCGCATCCAGACCACGACCGAAGCGGCCCGCCGCACGTGCAATGCGCTTGATACTGCGGGTGTGCATTATGATAAATGGGGTTACCAATATCGATACAATTAATATCGAACCAATTAACCAGATGATAAATACTTCGGTACTGGTGGAATAAATGCGATAAAGCGATGTGCCAAATGTGGCGATTTGACCGCCGTTTGTTGGAACGTCGATAAAGACCAGGCGTTTGCCTTTGTCAATATATATGTCGGTTGGGCGTTTTATCCGGCGTGATAATTCCGATGCCAGGCGCCCTGCTTCGCCCGATTTGTTGTCATTGTGTTTTGGGCGGTTCAAAGAATCATTAATGGATACATTTATACCAATGTCGCGGGCCATGTCTTGCATGGCGGCAACGTTACCATTGTCCAGAAAGTTAACCATGGTGGCAACTTCACCCGCCAGGGTTCGTGCCAATGTGTCATGAACGCGGGACCAGTGGTTCCCAAAAAATGCGTTCGCCACAATCACCTGGGCAATGACCAGGGGAATTAATATCATTAATATTGTTCGTGCCAAAAAACTGCGTGGCATTAGTCTCATTATTCGTTCCTATGGTTTGTGGCGGTGTCTATTAATTTATATCCACGGCCACGTATTGTGATAATGTCTAGGTTAGATAATACTATATTTAATTTCCCGCGCAAGCGTTTTGCAACCATTGGTGCCGCCGGCGCAATATTGCCAATTGGGGTAATTAATTGGGTCAGTAATTTTTTTTCTTCGCCTGATAAACTTAATAATTGTGGTCCAGACGCGGTTTGTACAAAGAATTCATTGTCTGAAAGTGCCAATCCATTTGGAATCTTTGGTGTGGTCGGTGTCGTTTTCTTGATTATATTGTTAAGGCGTAATATTAATTCGCGTATCTGAAATGGTTTGCCCAGGTAATCGTCCGCGCCGCCCATTAAGCCATCGATAGTATTTTCGGACCCTGTCATTGCGGTTAACATGATAACTGGGGTTTGATTGCCAGAATTGCGCAGGTTTTGTAAAAACGTTAACCCGTCCATCCCCGTCATCATACGGTCCAGAACAATCGCGTCAACCGTTATACGGGATAAAATTTCATTTCCAATTTCAGCAGAATTTGCCGTTATTACGTCAAAATCTGCATTTTTTAGCCCACGCGCCAATGCACCGCGCAGGATATCATCATCATCAATAATAAGAATTGTTTTATTCATTTCGTGGTTTTCTTATTGTGTGGTCGGTGCAGTTCCCATCACAGACCACGTGTTTATTTGTCCAATGGTTCAACGGCGTATTCACCGGGCTGAATCATCATGTATTGGCTGTTTGCGCCATTGTTGATGTCTTCGCCCAGAAGAGATGCGCGGAATTTCATGCCACTGGTTGTAAATTCTGTTTTAAATAGCGCATATCCTGTGCCGCCACCGGTTGTGGGGCCCTGCATTCCCAGGGAATAATATCCACCCAAAATGCCATAGTCCAGGTCGATGTAATCCAGGCTGACAATCAAGGAAACACTGCTGATACCATCACTGGTCATGTTACATGCGAATTCACGATTTGATAGAACCGCTTCGGAATTAACGGGAACCATCAGGTCCATAATTGTTGGTTCGCAAACGCGATCGATGCCATTTACCAAGAAATCATATGTCATGCCAACGGTTGCCTTGGACAGGCCGGTCGAAACACTGACCTGGGAAATTGTGGCCTTGGGGATTTTAACCATGGCATTGGCAATGCCGCTGCGAACGGGAAAAGAAATTCCAGATTGCAGGCAATCGCGTGAAAAAGGATCCGCTTCGCATATATAAACGCGGGAATGGGCGTTCATCATGAACATGTTGGCCAAACTGTTGAACAAAAATGTGCGCGTAATACGGTCGTTTAAACGTGTACATCCAAAATTACGGCAAATTACCATTGGACGGTTGGCAAACATTACGCCGGGGTGTGCCGTTTCTTCGGCAATGCGGGCGTCAATTATATTCTGGTCATAGTCCAGACTGTCTGCGCGGTTCATAAATTCCGTTTCCGGGATAAAATTTGGATCGTCGGGGTATGCATAATACGATTGTACCGGCGTTTCAGTGTAAATTGTTTGAAAATCTTCCATGACAATATCTGTGTTCGCGTGCGCGTATGGCGCAATCAAAGTCGCAATTAAACCGGTTAAAAAGAATTTTTTCATTATGCTGCCTTTTTCTCTTACGCGAATTTTAGAACATTTTATATAATTGTGTCAAAACAAAAATATTTTTATTGAAAATTGATAATCGTTTGTTCTAAGTTTATTGCAAATAGAATATTTACGAAAGGTGAAAATAATGGTTGATATTATTATTGGTGGGGAATCTGGAAAATTGCACGCGGTGTATCATAAGTCTGCCGTTGTTGGTGCGCCGTTGGCGGTGGTGCTGTCGGGGAATCCGCGCCAAAAATATCATATGAACGATCGTGTGTCATATGCGATGTTCCGCGCATTTATGGATATTGGTTTTTCGGTTGTGCGGTTCAATTATCGTGGCGTTAATGATTCCGAAGGGGCCATTGGTACAACAACTGAAAATATGCTGGATATTGCAACGGTTATTGATTGGATTCAAAATCATAATGAAGACAGTACACAAATATGGCTGGCCGGACACCAGTTGGGCGCATGGTATGTGTTACAGGCAATGATGCGACGCCCAGAAATTTCGGGTTTTGCATTGGTGTCGCCGGATTCATCGGTTTCTGATTTTGCGTTTCTTTCGCCACGCCCAAATCGTGGTCTGTTGATTCAGGGGGCAAATGAATCCGAAGATGCACGTGTGTTTGCAACGCATCTGACCCAGGTGTTGAAAAAACAGGCACAAATCGATTTGGAAACAATTCGTGTAAAAAATGCAGATGCCGCGTACAGTCAACCGGCCGATTTGCGCCAGATGTACAATGATTTAAAGGCATATGTTGGACGTGAAAAAGAAGAAGATAAGTTGTTATAAACCATGATGAACAAAGAACGTTTTTTAGATGCGAATATCCCAGATGATATGGCGGCAACAATTCGCCCGCGGTCGTTGGCGGATTTTATTGGCCACGAAGGGTTAAAACAAAATTTGTCGGTCTTTGTGTCGGGGGCGCGTTCACGTGGCGAAGCGATGGATCATGTGTTGTTATATGGTCCCCCGGGGTTGGGGAAAACAACACTGGCCCATATTGTTGCAAATGAATTGGGGACGAATTTTCGGGCGACAGCGGCACCAATGTTGACCAAGCAAGGGGATTTGGCGGCAATTTTAACATCTCTGGAACCGATGGATGTGTTGTTTATTGATGAAATTCATCGTTTGCCAACGGCAATTGAAGAAGTTTTGTATTCCGCGATGGAAGATTTTAAGTTGGATATCATGCTGGGTGAAGGGGCCAGTGCGAAAAGTGTTCGAATTGACCTGCCGCCGTTCACGCTGGTGGGGGCGACGACGCGAACGGGGTTGTTGTCGAATCCGTTGCGTGATAGATTTGGTATTGATTTGCGGTTGAATTTTTATTCGCCAGAAGATTTGGCAAAAATTATTATGCGCAGTGCGAATATTCTGGGGACGCCAATTGACGCCGATGGTGCGTTGATGTTGGCGCGGTCGGCACGTGGAACGCCCCGTATCGCAAATCGTTTGTTAAAACGTGCACGTGATTTTGCATCTGCGTTGTCTAAGGACCAGATTACAGCGGATATTATTAAAACCACCCTGTTCCAGTTGCATATTGATGAAAGTGGACTGGATGAAATTGATCGCGAATATATGGGTACGATTATTAAGCATTATGCCGGGGGGCCGGTTGGAATTGAAAATCTGTCTGCGGCATTATCGGAACCGGCGGATACAATTGAAGATGTGGTTGAACCATATCTGATGCAGTTGGGATTTATTCAGCGTACACCACGTGGTCGCATCGTTACAGATGCTGGCTACAAACACCTGGGGCTGGAGAAATAGTTTCATGACGACGCATGTGTTCCCATTTACAATCGCATATGCCGATACCGATGCCGAAGGAATTGTTTATCATGCGCGCTATCTGGAAATCGCAGAACGGGCACGTATGAACTGGCTGCGGGGGCGTGTGGCCGCCGATGGTGATATTGGATTTGTGGTTCGTGAATTAAATATTAAGTATTTGCAACCCTTGACGGTTGGTGATGAATTTGTTGTTGAAACACAAATGACGGATGTTGGGGCGGCATCGGTTCGGGTCGAACAAAAGTTCGTGAAAGATGGGAAAATTTGTGCTATAATAAACATCAAAGTTGCGTATTTGGGTGCTAATATGCGCCCAAAGAAAATCCCAGAAGATTTTATTCATGGATTGGTTTAAAATAAAAAAAGGAAAGGAAAATGGAAAATAATTTCTCGCTGTTAAGTTTGTTCACAGGCGATTGGATGACGCTGATTGTGTCGCTGGTGTTGGTGGTGTTTAGTGTTTTGTCATGGGCGGTGATTGTTGAAAAAATTCGCATGTGGCACGGGCAAAAAAGAAATCCGATAAAAATGAAGCCAAATGAAAATCTGGATGTGTTTATTCGTCCTTTTGACAAGAATTTGTGGTTCTTGGCCATGGTTGCCTATATTTCACCATTTATTGGGTTGTTTGGAACCGTTTGGGGTGTTATGGATTCGTTTGCGTCAATCGGTGTGAACCAGTCGGTCAGTATCGGTGTTATTGCACCGGGGCTGGCGGTGGCGCTGGGGACGACGGCATTGGGATTAATTGCGGCGATTCCGGCGGCAATTGCACATCAGATTTATTCTAAGAAGGCCGATGATTTATATGAACGCCTGGAATGTGCATGCAAAGAATTGAAAAAATAATGGTGGGATAGATGTCCAGACAAAGACGCAGAAATAATGATACGTCAATTCAATTGACGCCAATGATTGACGTTATGACGGTGTTGTTGGCGGTGTTTATGGTAACAACACCAATGATGACAACGGGTATTGATTTAAACCTGCCGCGGGCGGGTGCATCTGCGATGACGGGTAATGATCATGCAATTCAAATCAGTGTCGATAAAAATGGAAACTACTATTTATCTGAAATGAAATTATCACGCGATGAAATTGTCGCGCGTGCGGTTGCAATGCGTGGTGAAAATCCGCAACTGACAATTATGATAAGTGGGGATACAGCGGCGGATTATGGTGCGGTTATGTCAATGATGGGTAAACTAAAAGATGCGGGTTTTCAAAAGGTTGGTCTGCGCACGCAACCAGAATAAAGTGCTATGAAAAATAAGTATTTTAATCTTGAAAATTTATTAATGTCTGTGGGGGGGCACCTGGTGGTGGCGGCGGTTTTGCTGACGTCGGCGGTCGTTATTTTAAATCGTGCCCAATTGGTCGCGCCCGATAGAATTGAAATAATAGAAATCGATTTAAATAGTGTTAATGTTACCGGCGAAGAAACACGATTACAAAACGTAAATGCCGATGTAGCACAGGAAAAGGTCAAGGAAGAAAAACCAGAACCAAAGCCACAGCCAGAGCCAGAAAAAATAGAAGAAAAACCAATAGAAGAACCAACATTGGTGGAAGAGCCAGAACCAGAACCGGAACCAGAAAAAAAAAGAAGAAGAAAAAAATGTGCCGGTCGAAGAAAAAAAGGTTGAACCTGCCCCGGCGCCAAAGAAAAAGCGTGTTGTGCGCGTTAATCGCGAAGTAATGAGTTTAGATCGTACAATGACGGTTTCGGTTGTTGACGCGTTGCGTGTGGCAATGACGCGTTGTTGGGTCGTTGATACAACACGTACGGATATTGGTGATATTCGTGCGGTGGCACATTTAACAATGCGAAAAAATGGTACGGTGCGGGATGTGTGGTTTGAATCGGCCGCCCGTGCAGAAACAGATCCGGCGTTTGCATATGTTCTGGAAACAATTCGTGATGCAATAAATGCGTGTCAGCCGTTGAATATGTTGCCACAAAAAGAATTTAGTAAATGGGAAAAAATTCAGTTAACCTTTTATCCAACAACGGGTAAAGTTATGTAGTCATGAACCAACGCGGAGAGAGAATAAACGCAAAAGGTCATGTGATGAAGGATAAGTTTTTTTCTGAAAATTGGGCCGAGGCCACCGCAAAGTTTGATAAGTTAGCAACACAAGATTTTTGCCGACGGAAATGGTTTGACGGTGATGGTATGCGTGATACATATTCTGTGCCGTTGTGTCAGGTTGGATATGGTCCGCATAAGATTGTTATTAATTCTGGAATTCACGGAATCGAAGGGTATTTTGGTAGTGCCGCACAAATATTATTCCTTGATAAATTTGTGGATATGTTCTTGGGGGCAAAATTGTCATCAAAATATACGATTAATCTAATTCATGTCATTAATGGATGGGGGATGGATCATCGTATGCGCGAAGTTATGGATGGAGAACATGGCGGATTGGTCGATTTAAACCGCAATTTTGGTGTTGATTTTAGTAGACCAAATACCCTGCCACAGAATCCAGAGTACATGTTGGCGCATGATTTGTTGCTGTCAAAGCCGGATGCGATTCATAAAAAAAATGCAATCAAGGAATTTCGTAAAAAACATCTGTCTGATGGGGTGTGGGCGGCAATTAGCAATGGGCAATATCATGAACCGTATGGATTGTTCTATGGCGGGGCACGGGAAATGAGTGAAAATAAAATCGCATTGCAGATATATGATTACATTATGACGCCAGATGCCCAATCATTGGTATCGATTGGCCTGCACACAGGATTGGGACGATTTAATCGAAAGACGGGAAATGCAACGTCAGAAATTCTGGTGTCGCATCCGGTGGCGCATGCATCCAGTCAATATTTTAAAAACGTATTCGGATCGTCTGTGCCGGTTGTGTGTGATGAACGTGCCGTACATGGCCCCGTGTTACAGGGGGATTTGGTGGACTGTTTGGAATCGCGATATAAATCACGTGATATTCCAATCTTTACCGCAGATTTAGAAATCGGTACGGGCGAATATCCAATTATGTCCCCGATTTATAAACGTATGGATATGGGGGATGCCCGCTATGATTTATTGCATTTTGGTAAAATTAGCCCACAGACATTTAAAAATCTGACCGAAAGCTGGTATCCATCGCATCCGGCGTGGCGCAAATCTGCCATGGCCAGTGCGGATCTTTTGTTTAAAACACTGATAGAATATATGGCAAACAACCGATAGAATTTGATTGATTTGTTGTCGTGATAATGGGTACAATAATAGCATCGTGCAAAAGGAAGAATATGAACGTTGTTTATGATAAAAAGCGCAAAGATATTACATTTTGTACAATGTTGTTCAAAATGCCGGGCCAGGATGGTTTTAATGCGTTAAAACGTATGGACCGCGGGTTTGAAAACTTCTATTTACCATCGTTAAAAAAATTGATAGAAACGTTTGAACGTGTGGCACTGTGGTGTGATGCGGAAACGGCAAAGTATTTAAAGGCACATAATTTAGATAAAAATATTCATATGCGGGTTTTGGAATTGTCTGAATTACCGCACTATGCCGAACGGGATTTGTGGTTGTCAATATTGCATCAGATGAAAAAATATCGCGGTAATTTGTTGCGTCGCAAGACGCCAGAACAGTGGCTGGATTATATGACGATGATAAACGCTAAACCGGCGATAATGGATTGGGCGGCAACAGAAAACAAATTTGATTCTGAATATTTTATGTGGATTGATGCGGGTGCATTTAATCCGAATTATGATGCGGTATGGCATGGTAATGGTTTGTGGAACGGGCACATATATGCGCGGCCAAAAAATCGGGTTCGAATTTCAATTCAGCCAACCATGGGACGTGCCCGGCCGCGTTTTGTACCACGCTTTGTTTATGATGTTTATAATAAAATCTGTGGGCCGATTGCGGATGCAACACGTGAAACATTGTCGCGCCAAAATTTGCGTGATATTGCGATGATAAATTCAGATTATGACGTGCCGGCATGTTCCATGATTATGACGGGTGATACTGCGCATCGGTTTTATTCTGAATATGAACGTGTTCGTATATGGATGCAGGGCCAAGGCTTGGTTTCAACCGAACAGGCAGTATTCTTGGCAATGATGAAATATGATAGCAAGCATTTGTTTGAACTGGTGTATGTGCGTGGGTATGTTGGTGTGTATGGTGCGGTCGCGGCAAAAGCCCCAGATTATCTTTTATAGAAAATAAAAACACGTCCCCGTGGGGACGTGGTGCAGACACCCGATAAGCCGGATTCTGTACTGCCGAAAACCCAGTTTCTTTCGGAAACCAAGTAATGGTAGCGGACATGATTAATCTGCAATTTGTGTTGCCACAATTGTCAAGCCTTCTACCCGCCCCCAATGTGGGACCCATATAGGGGGCCTATTTGAAGTTGCTGCGCACAGAGATTGCCCGTTTCACTCGAATTTAATCGTTTACGTCACTGTTGCTCTAATCGTCGGGTCGCCCCGCCCGGTATATTAGCCGGTGTGCCGTCCCATGCAGTCCGGACTTTCCTCGGTCTGGCTAAGTCGCCAGGCGCCATGTCCAGGGTGTCATGCGGGTGTTATAATATCATTATTTTGAAAAATGGCAATTTATTTCTTTTCGCCCTGGGTGCGGGCCGATTTTAAGGCGTGGTTTAATGCCGCACGTGCAATTTGACGAATTTTTGGGGCAAATGTACGCATGTTCATGGTGTCCGCAACCGTGTTCCCAAACAAGGTGGCAATATAATCCAGTTGTGTTGGTGCGATTGTATAGATTTCACTGGTTATATCGCTAATATTTAAATCCTGGACCGGTTCACGCATGATTAAAATCCCCCTATTTCGTAAACCAATTTATCATATTTTATGACGTTTTTCAGCCCATTTTTTAAAAAAAAAACTAAATTTAGTCCTTGCTTATTTCAAAAGTCGTCATTATATCATAAAGTAACTTGACCGAAAGGCGCAAAATTGCTATATATTTCGTGATAAAATAAGGAAAGAAGTATGTTAAAAAATGTAATTGGTAAATTATTGGGTTCTGCAAATGACAGAATTATTAAAAATTATGATAAAACGGTTTCTTTAATCAATGATTTGGAACCAAAATATCACGCAATGACCGATGATGAATTGCGCGCGCAAACCGCCAGTTTGCGTGAACGTCTGCAAAATGGGGAACGCGAAAAGGATATTTTGCCAGATGCGTTCGCATTGGTACGCGAAGCGTCAATTCGTACAATTGGTTTGCGCCACTTTAATGTTCAGATGATTGGCGGTATGGTTTTGACCAATGGTCAAATCGCAGAAATGAAAACCGGTGAAGGTAAAACATTGGTTGCGACGCTGGCGATGTATTTAAAGGCCCTGCATGGCAAGGGGGCGCACCTGATTACGGTTAATGATTATTTGGCGTCGCGCGACGCGGACTGGATGGGGCAAATTTATCGCTTCTTAGGATTGACGGTTGGAACAATTCAGCATGATATGACCGATGAAGAAAGACGTGCGGCATATGCGTGTGATATCACATATGTTACAAATTCTGAATTGGGATTTGATTATCTGCGCGATAATATGAAGTTTTCTAAGGCACAACAGGTGTTGCGTCCGTTTTTCTATGCGATTGTGGACGAAGTGGACAGTATTTTAATCGACGAAGCACGTACCCCGTTGATTATTTCGGGGCCGGCCGAAGATACCAGTGAACTGTACGCGCGTGTTGATGATGTGGTTGTTAAATTTACAGATTCTGACTTTATCAAAGATGAAAAAGACAGACATGTTACATTAACCGAAAGCGGTGTTGATACGGCGACACGCCTTTTAAAGGAATCGGGGTTGTTGGTTGGGGATAATTTGTATGCATCTGAAAATGCGGCATTGGTTATGCATATTCAACAATCGTTGTTGGCGCATCATCTGTATCAGAAAAATGTAAATTATGTGGTAAGAAATGGTGAAATTCTGATTGTTGATGAATTTACAGGTCGTGTAATGTCGGGACGTCGATTTGGCAAAGGATTGCATCAGGCAATCGAAGCCAAAGAACATGTCGCGGTACAGCCAGAAAACCAGACGGTGTCCAGTATTTCATACCAGAATTTATTCCGTCTGTATCCGACATTGTCGGGTATGACCGGTACCGCCATGACCGAAGCCGCCGAATTTGAAGAAATCTATAAATTACGGGTGGTTTCAATTCCAACAAATCGCCCCGTGGCGCGTATTGATCATCATGATGAAATTTATCGTAACAAAGATGAAAAGTACGATGCGATTATTAAGCAAATCGAAGATTGTCTAAAACGAAAACAGCCGGTCTTGGTTGGTACAGTTTCGATTGAAAAATCCGAAGAATTGGCCCAGATTGTGCGTAAAAAACTGGGGATTGAACCGGCGGTTTTGAACGCAAAGCATCATGAATCCGAAGCAAAGATTGTTGCCCAGGCGGGCGCACCCGGTGCGGTTACAATTGCAACCAATATGGCGGGACGTGGTACCGATATTAAATTGGGTGGTAATGCCGAAGAATTAATTGCAAACCTGGATGCGGATGCGCCCGATTTCGAAGCAAAGAAAAAAGAAATTTATGACACAATTGAAGCCAATAAAAAACAAGTCCTGGATGCGGGCGGGTTATATGTTATTGGTACAGAACGTCATGAATCGCGCCGTATTGATAACCAGTTGCGTGGTCGTTCCGGTCGCCAGGGTGATCCCGGTGATTCAAAATTCTTTTTGGCGCTGGATGATGATTTGATGCGCATTTTTGGTGCGGCACGTTTACAAGGGATGTTGACGACACTGGGGCTGAAAACGGGTGAAGCAATTACACATCCGTGGATTACCAAGGCCCTGGAAAAGGCACAAAAACGTGTGGAAGCACGCTATTTCGAAGCGCGCAAGGAATTGCTGAAATATGATGACGTTGCAAACGAACAGCGCAGCGTTATCTATAAACAGCGCGATGATTTGATGGTGTCGAAAGATTTATCTGGGCTGGCCCGGGAAATGATTGGGGATGTTGTTGAAATTATTTGTGAAAATAATATCCCAGAAAAGGCACATCCGATGGATTGGAATTTGTCGGGGATACATGATGCGATGATGCGTACATTTGCATTAGATATCACAGATATTGAAAAATGGAAAACCGATGAAGAAATTACAGAGCGCAAGGCATATGAAACGTTGGTGAATCTGGCGATGCGTCGATATGAACACCAGGCGACAAAATATGGCCCAGAATTAATGCAAATGGCATCACGCCAGATGATGTTGGGTGCATTGGATGCGGTGTGGAAAAAACATCTGCAACAGATGGACTATCTGCAAAGTGCGATTGGGTTGCGTGGATATGCGCAAAAAAATCCATTGTATGAATATAAAAACGAAGCATTGGATTTGTTTAAAAACACAATTAATAACTTTAAGATTATGTCGATTGCGTATATCAGTCGTATGGAATTAACACGCGAAGATGTTAACGCAACCGAAAAACGTCGCGCGGAACATGATGCGGCACTGAACCAGGCGGCCGATGCGCGTCGCAATGCGCCATGTCCATGTGGTTCGGGGTTAAAGTTTAAACACTGTTGTGGTAAATTACATTAATCTTGTTTATTCCCATCCCGTGGGGACAAACACGGGAAAATATTTTTGCTGAATAAAAAGAAAGGTCAAAGGAAGGGGTTATGCAGCAATTTATTCATCTTCGCACACATTCACGTTTTTCAGTCGGTGCCAGCACAATTACAATCAAGGGGATTCCAAAACTGTGTGCGGCCGCAGATATGTTTGCGTGTGCGTTGACAGATACTAATTTAATGTCGGGATGTGCAGAATTTTCAGATGTTATGCCGAAAAATAAACTGCAACCGATTATTGGTATTGAAATAACATTGAATCAACATGCGGCAGATCCAAAAATATTACGTGCAAATACGTTATCTAAAATTGTATTGTTGGCGCAAAACCACGAAGGATATTTAAACCTGTGCGAGCTGAATCGAATAATGTATATGCGCGCAGATAACCATCATTTGGGCCCATATGTTACATTTGATGAATTGGCAACGCACAGTAATGGATTGATTTGCCTGTCGGGGGCACATACCGGCCCGATTGGTATGGCGGTTTTAAATGCCCAAGAAAATCAGGCAAAAATATATGCAAAACAATTGCTGGAAATTTTTGGCGATCGTTTCTATGTTGAAATTCAGCGTCATGGTTTGGAAAATGAAATTAAAACAGAGCCCGTGTTTCTGGAAATTGCGCGTGATTTAAATATTCCAATTGTTGCAACAAATGATGTTTGTTTTGCGTCGGATGCAGATTATGAACCGGCGGATGCGTTGGGATGTGTCCTGGGGCAGACCAAGGTTATTGATCCAGAACGACCACGTAAATCATCAGAACAATACTTTAAGTCCGCAGAACAAATGTGGGAAATATTTTCCGACCTGCCCGAGGCATGTGAAAACACAGTCGTTATTGCCAAACGCTGTGGTTTTATGGTTAATGTTCATGAAAAGCCATTGCTGCCACGCTTTGGTGATGATTTAGAGACCGAATGTCAAATGTTGCGCGATAATACAATGCGTGGATTAAAACGTCGTCTGGAACAACATAACATCACGGATACCGCCCCGTATTATGAACAGGCTGAATTTGAATTGGGTGTTATTATTGGGATGGGGTTCCCGGGATATTTCTTAATCGTTGCGGATTATATTGAGTGGTGTCGTCATAACGATGTTTTAACAGGTCCAGGACGTGGTTCGGGGGCCGGATCTATTGTGGCGTGGGCGTTGGGGATTACAAATGTGAATCCGTTGAAATACGGGTTGCTGTTTGAACGTTTCTTGAATCCAGATCGTATTTCAATGCCGGATTTTGACGTGGATTTTGAACCAACCGGTATTGAACGTGTGTTGGCGTACGTTTGTGAAAAATATGGGCATGATTCGGTGTGTCGTATTATTACGTTCGGTTCGCTTCAGGCACGTGGTGCAATTCGTGATATTGGGCGTGTGTATGGGTTGCCCTATTCTAAATCTGATAGATTATCAAAACTAATACCACAGGATGCAAAAACCCTGAAGGAAGCCGTTGATGTGTCGTCGGAAATTCAGGATATTTTAAATCAAGACGAAGATATGAACAAGGTTGTTACCGTTGCCGAAGAATTAGAAGGATCTTTGCGCAATTTGGGGCAACATGCGTGTGGTGTTGTTATTGGAGACCGCCCTACAACCAAAATTGCACCGGTATATCGTGATCCGGCCAACCCGTTGCCATCATGTCAATATGATGGGAAGTATTTGGAAAAATCGGGATTGATTAAATTTGACTTTCTGGGGCTGGAAACGTTGGTGGTGTTAAAATATGCAACGCGTCTGATACAGCAAACGCGCGGTATAAATATCGATTTAGACCAGATTCCAACCGATGATGAAAAGACGATGAAGTTGTGGCAACAGGGACTAACCGAAGGGATATTCCAATTCGATGCCCCGTTTGTTCAGCAAACACTGCGTAAAATGCATCCGACAAGTTTCTTGGAAATTTCGGCGCTAAATGCGTTGAACCGACCGGGGCCAATTGCATTTATTCCACAATTTATTGCACGTATGCATGGCGAAGAAGATATTGAATATGTTCATCCAAAGGCTGAACCAATCTTAAAAGAAACGTATGGTATTATCGTTTATCAAGAACAGGTTATGCAGTTGGTGCGTGCATTGGCGGGATTTACACGTGGTCAATCGGATAACGTGCGAAAGGCCATGGGTAAAAAGATTATCGCCATGTTGGATGAGTTAGAAGGTCTGTTCTATGAAGGGTGTGAAAAAGAAGGAACCCTGGACCGCGCAACCGCAAAAGATTTGTGGGAAAAGTTCAAGGATTTTGCCAAGTATGCGTTTAATAAATCGCATGCGATTGCATATTCTATTGTTGCAAATCAATGCGCGTATTTAAAGGCAAACTATACCCCGGAATTTTTAGCGGCGTCTATGTCCAGTAACCTGAACGATACAGATCAATTGGCAATATTTGTTGATGATGCCAAAACAAACTTTAATATTGAAATTGTGCCACCAGATATTAATCAAAGTGAATCATTATTCACGGTACGTGATGGTAAGATTATATATGGTTTGGCGGCAATAAAAGGGGTTGGAACGGCGGCAACTGATTTAATCGTCGCAGAACGAAATGCAAATGGAAAGTTTAAGAACTTAACAGATTTTGCAAAACGTTGCGCGCCATTTATGAATAAACGAATTCTGGAAGCCTTTGCCAAGGTTGGTGTTCTGGATTCATTAGAGGCAAATCGTGCGGCAATCTATATGAACGCAGATGCGATATTGCTTTATGCGGCCAAGTCCAAAGAAAGTGCCAGCGCATTGTCATTATTCGCAAATACGGTCGAAGATGATGTCGCAGAAGACAGACTGCATAAAAACTTGCCTAAGACAACGCCATGGACATTTAATCAGAAATTGGAAAATGAATTATCGGCACTGGGGTTCTATATTTCGGCACATCCGTTGGATCAATACAAGCATTTAATTGCGCGGGCGGGATTGGCGACCAGTGCAACACTGGAATCATTAGGCGACAGAAAGACGGTTCAAATCGCGGTTACAGTAAATTCGTTTGGGCGTCGTCGTACCAAAACCGGCAAGGAAATGATTACAATTAATGCGTCGGACAGTTATGGAAATATCGATGCCGTGGCGTTTGGAAATTCTGCGATTGAATTTGCCCAGATTTTATCCACAGAAACGGTTGTTATACTGAACGGTAAAACGTCGGTGCGTGATGACCGGGTTTCGATTTTTGTTGATTCTATTGTGCCATTGGCACAATGGGTGGCCAAAATAGCCAGAAAAATCACAATGGATATTTGGGACAAAAACGCGTTGGCCGATGTGAAAAAGGCAATAATGGCGTTGGCGCCGGGGCATACGCGGGTGGTCTTGAATTTGCATGGCGCAGACAAAGTGGCGACAATGGCCCTGCCGGGGGGTGTGGAATTGGGAGCGACAACGGCGGCGGATTTGGCCGGCCTGGGGATCAAAGTAGAGGTGGAATAACATGAAGCATATACCGGTGTTATTAAATTCTGTGTTGGATGCGTTGGGTGATGTGTCTGGGAAACGTATTGTGGACTGTACATTTGGTGCGGGCGGATATACACGGGCGTTTCTGGCGCGTGGCGCGATTGTTACCGCGTTTGATCGGGACCCAAATGTTGTTGATGATGCAAATGCAATTCAGACAGAATTTGGCGAGCGTTTTAATTTTATCCCACGGGCGTTTTCAACACTGGCCGAAATGGATGAAAAATATGATGCGATTGTGTTTGATTTGGGTATTTCTTCGATGCAGATTGATAATGGCGAACGGGGTTTTTCTTTTCGTATGGATGCGCCCCTGGATATGCGGATGGACACACAGAATTTAATACCCGCCGCAGATTTAATTGAAAATATGTCTGTTAATGAACTGGCATCGATTTTACGAGACTATGGTGATGTGAAAAAGGCGAATATATTGGCGCGTGTGATTAAAGATGCACGTCCCCAAACAACATTTGGTTTACGTGATTTAATACATAATCCAAAAGATGTCGCACCCGTGTTCCAGGCGCTGCGAATTGCGGTTAATGATGAAATGGGGGAATTGCAGTGTGCGTTGGCGGCGGTGCCGGAACGTCTGGTTGTTGGGGGAAAGTGTATTTGTGTAACATTTCATTCAATCGAAGACAGAATTGTAAAGAATACTTTCCGTGATTGGACAACCGTGCCGGGGGATCCGCGCATGCCAGTGGTGGCAAATGCGCCATTTGTGGCGATGAAGACATCGGTGCCCGATGACGCGGAATTAAAAAACAATCCACGTGCGCGGTCGGCGCATATGCGTGGCGTGATTAAGGTCGCATAAAAGGGGCGTTACATGAAGAATACATTATTGAAAAAACGTGTTATGGAATCTGATAACGCAAAAAAAGTCAATCCGTTGGATTTATCAAGCGATCAAGACTTAACCATTGGATTGATGAATATGCTGGCGATTGAAGAGATTTGTGGGGATTCCGAATTGGGGTGTATGGTGCGCGATATTCGTTCTGGACTGATGAAAAAAATCGTGTCAGAAAAAACAGATTTGTGGAATGCGTCGGAAAAACTGTTGGCGCAGACCGTGGATTTAATTGAACGCGGGAATAAAATGCTGGCGGGGAACAAAAGTATTGATGCGTACAAGTTATTTGATGCCGCGTATGGGGCGTATTCTTTATTCTGGGGAATAAATATGGGGATGGTTGATTTGTCTGAAATAAAGTATTGATTCAAATATGTAAAAAATGGTAAAATATGGCAAGAGAGAAGTGAAAGATATGCATATCAAGAATAGTTTTTTCAAGACTTTTGCACTGTTGACGGCGATTTGTGTCGTGGGGCGTGTGGGTGCGGCGACGCCACAAAATTCGCGCGCGGCGGTAAATTCTAATGTTGCACCGGCCCGTGCCGAAGGACGCCAGGTTGCGCGTGGCGCATCATCGGAGGACAAAAATAATGTGGTTGTGTCGCGTTCGGCAATGTCGCGTCCATCGACGACGGCGGCACGCAGTGGCGCAATTATAAATTCGGCACGTGTTTTGGCGCGTGCGGCAACACCGGTGGCGCGTGGTGCGCGTTCTGCGGCGGTGGTGTCGGCCCGAAATGCCACAAACACAAATCGCAGTAATGTTTCACGTGCGGCGATGTCGCGTGCAACGGCGATTTTTGATGATGTGTCCAAGATTGGTGGTGGGTATGCCCAATGTCGCGAAGCGTATGCAACGTGTATGGATCAATTCTGTGCCAAGGCAAATGATACATATCGCAGATGTTTTTGCAGTGCGCGCTTTACAGAATTTCGCGATACCGAAGATGCCCTGGACCAGGCGCGCCTTTTGTTACAACAATTCGAAGATAATAACTTGAACGCGGTGGATAAAACCGCCGCCGAAGTGGATGCAATGTATTCCGCCACCGTTGGTGAAGCGGCAATTAAAAACGACACCAGTGGTGCGGCCAAATTACTGGCGGAAATCGGTGATTTGATTTCAGGCAAGAAAAAGGCGACACGAATAAATTCGTCATCGTCGTTGGGTGTTTTATCGCTAGATTTTTCGTCGGATGTTGGTGATGTTTTTGGTGGTGGTGATGTGTTTTCAAATTCGTCATCAATATTTGATGGTGCTTCGGGTGTTGACTTAACCACACTGGAAGGGGAAGATTTGTTTAATCATGTTCATCGTCAGTGTATGTCCATGGTTGCCGATTCGTGTAATGGTAACGCCGTTGCCAACATGGCGAAAAGTGCATATGGTATTATGATTAGCCAGGACTGTAACGCGTATGAGAAAAGTGTTAATGCCAAACGTCAACAGGTTCAAAATACCGTGCGCCAGGCGGAAAAAATCCTGCGCGAAGCGCGTTTGGAAGAATATCGTGCCCATAATTCCCAGGACGTGAACGAGTGCCTGGACAAGGTGCGTTCTGCGATGTTGGCGGACACCGCGTGTGGTGCAAATTATAAGCGTTGTTTGGACTATACCGGTGCGTATATTAATCAGAGTACCGGGGACGCGATTTATACACCGCGTTTGTTTGAACTTGAAAACCTGATTTTGCTAGAAGGTGCGCCATCCAGTTCGGTTGCAGATTCGGTGGCAAATGCAAACACGGATATTTTATCAATGAACGCCGGTTTTAATACATTTTTGGATTCGCGAAAAATGTTTGCGACAACGGCCCTGGATACATGTCGGGACAAGGCGGATTTAGTATGGAACGAATTCAAACGTGCTGCAATTATTGAAATTGCCCAGGCCCAAGATGAAAAGATTGAAGAAGTAAAGAATACATGTGTTGAAACAATGCGTGATTGTTATGATACACAATCAAATGCGCTGAAAAGTTTTGATAACAACACCGCCCAGGAAACCGGCGCAATCAGTGCATATGCCGCCCGCCAAATGTGCGCGGACAAGGTTACCGCATGTGCGGCCCTGTACAGTAAGGGTGGCGATGCGTGTAATTTTGACGGTAATGGTAAATTAATCGCAGGTGAAGGTGGTGATACGGCTGGTCGTTGTGGTTTGACGGCGTTGTTAAGTTTTGTTGATACGGTTGATACCGTTCGTATTGCCGAAGGGTGTGAAACCGCAATTACGACGCATTTGGAAAAACTGTGCACCCCAACCAGTGGTGATATGGGATATCCATGGAATTGCCGATTGATGTCGTTGGGGGATATAACGGCAGAGATGCCCGCAGAAAATACATTAGCGGCCAATATTGCGAAATATGTTAAAGATTATTGTGTTGGTGGTACGACAGATGTGGGATTGGAAAACCTGGACGACCGTACCAAGGATCAAATGAACCGCGCATTCAATGATATCAAGGACGAGTTGACCGAACAACTGATCGAAGTATGCGAAGATTTAACCGGAACATGGGTATATCCAGCACAGTTTAATGATTTGAAAAATACACAGGAATTAGCCGCATTTAAAACCAGCGTATTTGGAGGCAATGAAAATCCAAATGAAGATGCGGTAGGTAAATGTGTGGAAAGTACGGTTCGTGTTGCATGTTTGTCGTTTAATACCGATTCAGAAAATCCGGTTGCGACATACGATGAAAAAACAGATACATGTACATTTACAACAGTGTGGTACGAAAATCAGTGTAATCTGATTGGGGGTACATGGATGGATAATGCATGTTACTATTAATACCAAGGGTGTAGTAGATATGAATAAATTTTTAACAAGTTTTTTATTGGTGGGGCTTTGTATTAGCCCTGTGTTGGCTGGGGTTAAAAAATATGAAAGTTACAAAGCGAATTGGATGACTGGTAGCTGGGGGGCGTGTGGTTTAAATTCTCCGGCAAAGGGGGTGTTAAAAAACCTTGGTGATGGTACTGCGCTTAAGAAAAAGGGAGATGTGTATTGGATCGCATGGGATTTAAATGCAAATGGTGCGCGTTTTTGCCCAACCCAGCTTGGTGCGGGGCGGAATAGCGCAGACGACCCATATACAACATATTATAATATTTCAGGTAACGATGCTTGTTTTTGGTTGTGCAAAGATGGTAAAGGTGGCGATAAGTGCAACAAAAGTGTATCAGAGGTTGCAGGTGAGGAACCCATAATACAAACGGTAAGTACAACAAATACAGATAACGTCAATCGCGAAGACAATATCGCAATGTTGATTGCTAATAGTTATCAAGATTGTGGTAACAGAAAAAAACATCATCCCTATGCAGCCACAGGCAAACAGGAACATGATGTTGTTTTGGCAATAACAGAATATACAGATGATGGTTATGGTGCATACGTGCAACCATTGGTGGTTCGTGCGGCGGCACGTCGTGTGGGTGAATACTGGGGCGATTATAATGATGCGTATGCATTTGGGTATTTGGCAAATAATACGGATAAAACACTGGTGTGTATTAATGGGTATAAATATAACCAGGCAAAAAATGGATGTGTTAAATATACCCAGGAACAAGCTGCCAAAGAAGCGGCCCAAGCCGCGGCAAAATTGGCCGCAGATAATGCGTGCAGTGGTTGGGTGATAGGCACATCTGACGAATTTATTAATACATACGATGTGAAAATGATTGGAAACTGTAACCAATATCGGTGCAAAGATTCAAGCATGGGCTTTAAATCAAGTCTTGATAAAACGTGTGTGTCGTGTGGCGTGGACAATCAACATGGCGTTAATCCAGATACGGGCGTGTGTGTGTCTTGTTCTGTCAAACAGACGTTTAGCGCAGATGAACAATATAGGGATTCTGGATACTGTCGTGATAAAGTTGTGTTTATTCCAGCTGCTATGCAGTATGGTCTGATCAGTACCAAGGATGACAGCCTGGAAAAACAGTGTTGGTATATTCTGTATAAAAAGGGTGTTGAAGAATATAAAAATTGTATTTTTGGTCAGGCAGATGAAACAAAATAAAAAATCTGATCATTAATTTAAATTAATCCCGCCAATTTTACTCGCCAGGCAAGTGTTTGTGTCAGCGACCAATTGGTGGGATTTTTATTTAATGTGTAAAGTGCAATTAATGATTAATATTAACCGCGATAGATAAAAGTTTATCGCAGTAAATATAAACAGGATTTTTTTGGTGATGTTGATCACGGGACCTAGGTCGTAGAATCCTTATAGTTTGTGCACGCTTTGCGTGCATAACCTGGTTTCCGGGGTCAGGCCCCGGAATGACAAAAACGTAACACGTTTTTGTTGGATAAACTTTTATTTATCTGGCCGAACCGTGGGATTAATAAGGGTTTTTGCCATTGTAATTGATTCTGGGGTTATTTCGGCGCCACTGATTATTCGCGCAATTTCATTTATACGTTCATCGGGTGTGATTTCGGTTACAGACGTTGTTGTTTTGTTGTCTGATACGCTTTTTGATATTTTATAATGACGATCGGCAAAGCCGGCCACCTGGGCAGAATGGGTTATAACCAGTGCCTGGGACGCGGCGGCCAAACGATTTAATCGGGCGCCAACCGCCGATGCCGTTGCGCCGGATATACCGGTGTCAACTTCGTCGAAAACAAATGTGTGGGCGCTTTCCGCGGTCGATAATACAACGCGCAGTGCCAACATTAATCGTGCCAATTCCCCGCCCGATGCCGCGCGGTGTAATGGCGCAAATGGTGATCCGGGATTGGTCTTTATCATAAATGTTACGTCGTCAATACCGTTTTGTGATGGTTGGCATGTTGTGCATTCAACCGAAAAATCCGCCGACCCCAGTTTTAAATCCGGTAATTCCGATAATATACGGTTCCGCATTTTGTCGGATGCCGCGCGTCGTGCGTCAGACAGGCGGCGCGCATTTTCTGAAAACGCGGCAAATGCGTTGTCGCGTATGGTGCGTACACGTTTTAATTCGGCGTCTGAATTATCAATTGCATCCAAATTAGCCGACATTTCGGCCAGTTTGTTCGGTAATTCATCCGGTGTAACACGATGTTTTCGTGCGGCCGCGCGAATTGCAAACAGGCGTTCTTCGATTGAATCCATGTCTGCCATGTCCATTGACGTTGGTTCCAACGCACCCATTGCATCAGATACCATTTCGGCCGCGGTGTATAATTTATCAATTTGTTCCGAGTATGGGTTTGGTTCGGTCTTGATACGTTGTAAAATATGGGCGGCATTAAATATCATCGCATCCACAGATGTGCCCCGCCCGCCCAGGACATCAATCGCGTCGGTTAAGATAGCGGCATCTTTTTCCGCGTTCATCATGGCGGTACGACGATTGGATAAATCTTCTTCTTCGCCGGGATGTACGTTTAATTGGCGCAATTCATTGACATTATGTATCAGGTATTCGCGTTCACTTGCCGCGCGGGATAGTAATTCGGTTAATTCATTCAGGCGACGTTCGGCCGTGTGGTATTCGGAATATGAATTACGGGTATGGGCCAAAATATCTGAAAAGCCATCAATGTTATTTGCTGCAAATGCGTCCAATGCCAACCGATGTGTCCCAGGATTTAGCAAGGTGTGATTTGCAAACTGGCCATGGATTTCAACCAATGTGTCGCCAACGGATTTTAATACCTTGACCGATACAGGGGTGTCGTTTATCCATGCGCGACTTTTGCCATCGGCCGACAGTGTGCGACGTAAAATTATACCGTCGTCGCACGGAATGCCGTTTTCGTTCAATATTTCCGCCGCAGATGCCGGACATGAATCAAATTCGGCCGTTACCGATGCGGTGTCGCATCCATGACGCACCAGGCCTGTGTCTGAACGCGCGCCCAGTGCCAGTGATAGCGCGTCCAATAAGATACTTTTCCCCGCGCCGGTTTCACCGGTTAATATGTTCAATCCGCGCCCAAATTCCAGGTTCAGGCGTTCAATTAGTACAATGTTTGAAATGTTTAAACCAATTAACATGCGTGAATTATAGACGGCAAATGCGCCCTATTTCAAGTGTTTTATATGTGTTCCAGTGTCCAATCGTGTGTCCATAAAATCAAACGATAAATGCGATATTTGGGATAAATTTGTCGTATTAGTGATGTGTATTCGTGTAACTGGGCAATATATTTGGTGCGATTTGTGTTTTTATCGGTGTCGGTCTTGTAATCCAGTATCCATATCACTTGGGTTGTGTGGTTAATCAACATGCGGTCAATGCGACGACTGATAAAGCGGTTGTTTATAATGCCGGCAATTGGAATTTCGCGTTGGGCGGCGCGGGAAAACAACGGTGGTAATTCTGGGGTTGACATAATCTTTTGTATTAAATCATCGTCGCCACGTGTGTAATCGCCGTCAATTTCTATTTGCCCCAGGCGTATGTGCATGTCGGTGCCCACGTTGGTGGCATAGTTTTTACGGTCATAGTCGTCTAAGATCTTTTTGATATCATTTTCCATTTGTTATCCGAATTTTTTCGTCTGATTGTTCAATGTCGGGGTGTTTTTCAAATACGCGCCATAATTGTGTGTGCCACGACATTTTTGGCGCGGTGGTGTTTGTGGTGAATCCATAAACGTATAAGTCATCACGGGCACGCGTCATTGCAACGTATAATAATCGATAGTATTCTGAAATTTGGGTTTTCATGTGTTCATCGTTTGCGTGTTTATGCTGTTCTGAATTGCATTTGCGCGGCGACCACAGCCATGTTGGCATTTCAGACGCATGTGGGCCGATGATTGGTACGATTTGTTCTGAATCTGGGGTTGCGGTTGTGTCTATTAAGAATACGGCGGGGGCTTCCAGCCCCTTGCTGCCGTGGACGGTTACAACGCGCACACCATTAGATGTGCCGATGTCGCGTTTAATCTGGCTGTTGCCGGTGATGAAATATTTTAGAAAGTGTGCCAATGTCCCAGGCATCGTTCGTTCATATGCCAAACATATTGTTAAAAATTCTTCCAGTGGGTCAATGATTTGATTGCCCAATGCGGCAATCATTTTGCAACGTGTGTCGTTGTGGCTTAAAACGCTTTCAAAAAATGTGTATGCAGACATTGTTTTTGACCAATTTAATATTATTTGCAGGTCGGCAAATATTTCGGGATGGGTGGTTTGTAATACTTCGAAAACCGTTATTGGAATATAGTCTGGGGCGGCGTTTTTTCGGGCCGAGTTTTCAGAATTTTTAATTTGGCATATTTTTAAAATGTCGGCATTATTCAAACGGTAAATTGGACTTCTTAATACACAACATAAACTAAAATCATCGTTGGTATTTATGCAGAAGCGTATCAAATTTAGCAGGTCGCGTATCGCAGGAAAATCGGGTAATATGACGCGGTCGCTGCCGGCAACATCGATATTCAGGCGTTTTAGTTGCGCAACCAATTTTGGTGCCAATGGGTTGCGCTTTTGTACCAATACCATGATGTCCTTTGGCGCAAAACGACCAGAGTTAATTAGCGATTTGATGTGTGTGGCGATTTGTTTTATGTAATCGTCAATCGTTGTGTTGTCGGTGCGCTTTGATTTTATTTTATAAAGTTCAAATATACCAGGGGCATCAACGCGAAAGCATCTGTGTTTGTTGTTTTTAAACCCGGTGTTTTCAGAAATGAATTCATCATCAAAAAAGTTGTCAACCGCCGTTAATATTGTGGATGTTGAACGGAAACTTTTTTCCAATGGGATGTCCTGTATTTTTCGCATATTCTGTTGAATTTGCTGTGAAATTTTGTCATGGCTTAATGCGAATGCGCGTGGGTCGGCGCCCTGGAAGCTGTATATGGATTGTTTGCTGTCGCCAACAACAAATAATGAACGTTGTGTGTTTTGGGTGTCGCCATCAACAAAAAATTCGCCGGACAGCATGCGCAATATGTCCCATTGGGTGGGCGATGTATCTTGGGCTTCGTCCACCAGGATGTGTGACAGGGATAAATCCAATTGTGATAATATCCACCCCATCGTTTCTGGGTTTGAAAACAATTTTCGTGTATATAGAATCATGTCTTCAAAATCAAGTACGTTGCGTTGCAGTTTTATTTGTTTGTATGCGTCGGCAAAGGCGGATGATAAATCAAACATTGCGACCGTGTCATTAAAAATAGATGTGTTGTTGTTATATTGGTTGACGGTGTACACGCGTTCCATTTCCTGGGCCAGGTAATCTATTTTTGCGACATTTGAAATTGGGGTTTCGTCGGCGGTCAGGTATGCTTTTTTATATTCGTTAAAATCAATCGTTTTATCAATATATTGTTTTGTTAAGTTGATAATATTGTTTAGGTATGCGACCGGCTTTTTTCGTGAATTTTGATCTTGGGTGGCCAAATCCAGGATTTTTTTAAGGTTTTCTGGGGCTGGACGTGTTTCAATCGGCGTGTTAAGATTTAAAAAATTATACGCTGTTTCAATAAAGTATTTACGATAATTAACAATGTTTTCAATGTTAAAAAAGTATTTGTATTGTTCGCTTAGTCGTGATAACAGGTCTGGCATCGTAAATTCGGATATGCGTCCGACGATGTGGGCAAATGCATCGGTTGTTTTTTTGTCGGTGCTGTTGATAAGTTTATTAAATGCGTCCGTCAATAAAATTCGTTGGGCGTCATCGGATACAAGCGTCCATGCCGGGGTCAGGCCGGCCTCGGTCGGAAAGCGGTGCAGTATTTCTTCGCAAAAACCATGAATTGTTTTTATTTTTAGTATATCTGGATTGTCGATATAGTGAAAGAATATATTACGTGCGTGCGCCACATCGTCAATATTTGCCGGGCGGTTTATTGATATTCCGTCCAGCAAGTCGATTAATTCATCGTCGGATGCCGATGCCCAATTTTGCAGCGCGGCCAAAATGCGGTTACGCATTTCGCCAGCCCCAGCGTTGGTATAGGTAAGGCATAAAATACCACTGTTGTTATGTGGTGAACGGAACAATATTCGTAACAATCGCTGGACTAAAACGCTGGTTTTCCCGGTGCCGGCATTCGCCTGGACCCATACGTTTTTGTGTGGATCGGCGGCAATATTTTGTTCGTTTGATAATGTTGTTTTTTTATTCATTTATGCCCTTGCTTTATCGTTAGGATTCTAGTATAAATTCAAAAGAACTGCAAGATATATAACCTTGCTTTCATTTCAGGGGAGAAAAAGAAAATGGAAATTAATCAATTGTTTTTGTATGGTGGTGCAATTCTGGGCGGGTTGCTGTTTTTGGCGTTGTGTGTTTTGTTTTTTGTGTCCAGAAAATCGCAAAAGGTTATGCAGTCTTTGCTGGGGATAATGACGCGTCCAGAACGCGCCAAGGTGGCGGATGCGGTGCGTGTGTTGCAAACATTGTTGGGGGACGAAATGGCCAAGATTGAAGCCAGTTTTCAAACGATGCGCGATACACTGAATTCACAAATTTCGGCGGCAAATGAATTGAAAAATATTTTGGTGGAACAAAATGAACGCTTGGTGTCGTTGGCAGATGAGGCGACTAAAAAAATTGCAAATATGTCGGGGCGCTTGGATAATACTGTGTCGGGGTTGCAGGGAATTGTGGCATCTGAATCATGGACAGATGTAGAATGTGCGACCGAAAAATTTAGTACAACAATCAATTTGTTGTTGGATAAAGTTAATAACACAACACAAGATACAATGGAACGTACAACCCAGATTCAAAACCAGATAGATTCATGGGTCGCGACCAGCGAAACATTGTCGGGACATCTGGGTGGGGAATTTAATAAAAACGCACAACAGATGAAGGATTTAACAAGTGAATCTGAAACGATGATGGGGAAAATATCAGAACTGGCTCAGTCAACCGCAGATGGTTTTAGTAATGTAAAAACTGCGGCGGCAAACTATGAAGAAATCATGGTGCGTAATGACAGATTGTTAGATGGGTATCTGGACAAAATGGATGTGTTTAGTAAACAGTCTAAGAAACAATTAACCAGCCAGATGAATACCTTAACCAATACAGCAAATGTTGTTGGTGGCCAGGTGCGATTGGCAGAATCATCAATTGACAAGCAGATAAGAAAATTAACAGATGCCGTTGAAACAATGATGTCGTCGGCGGCTGCGACGGAAAATTCTGTGCGTGGCGTGTCGGGCGAAATCGCAGCATTGACCAAGCATTTCGATAGTGAAATCAAAGAGTTTGCAACCGGTGTTGTATCAGAACTTAAAACAGTATCCGGCGTTGCAAACATTACACTGGAAAATACACGCGGGGCGGCAAATGCGTTTTCAGATTCTGTAAAGGCGATGGCAACCGGTGTTCGTGAAACGCTGATTGAAATGAATACAGCACATACCCAGTTGTCGGGACAATCAGAAAACCTGATTAAAATGTCTAATGATACGACGGCGCAATTACAACCGCTGTCTGAATTGATTGAAAAATACTATGCGGCCCTGCCCGATTTGGCAAAAGATTCGGTCGAAACCAGTGAACGCCTGGAAAAAATAGTAGCAGGATTAACAGACAAGGTTAACCAGATGAAGGCGGCGGTTACAGAAACAACAGATACAGTGTCAGAATCTGCAATTAAATTAGAAGATTTGGCCGGTACGTCGCGTCAGCAAATGATTGATTTGATGTCTGATTATGCCAAGGCTGTAAATACCATGCAGACGTTGAACAAACAGATGATGGTTGCGCGTGCGTCGGCACCAATGGATGCGATAAAAACGGCGCCGGTTGAAACGTTTGGACGTGTCAGTTCGTCGGATTTCTTGGCGCAAAGTGAACGTTTGTTTGAAAAACTGCATGAACAGTCCCAGGATTTAACGCGTGCAATTGGGGCGGAAATTCCGGATGTTGTATGGAAAAAATATCATGCCGGCGATAAAACTATATTTTCTAAGTGGTTGGCGAAAATGATGGCAGCGGCAGATAAAAAACAAGTGCGTGGCATGTTAAAATCAGATGCCGTGTTCCGGTCCCAGGCAACACAGTTTGTGCGCAGTTTTGATAAAATTATGAACAGTTCGCGCGAGGCTGATAATGCCGATAAATTAGCCGCGACATTGTTAAAGACAGAATTGGGACAAATATATACCGCATTGAAAAACAATATGTAAAAAGGAACCGGCATTGCCGGTTCTTTTTTTAGAGCAACGTATGCTTCCTTAGGATAGTGGGCACACGTTGGTAAATTCATAGGTTCCATTGTTGTCTGTATAAGATATTCCTGCTGGTACATACATTATGCATGCTCCCGCTGGCGTTTCTGCCAGACATGATTCTGCTGTACCGATGGCGATATAACCGCTGGGGCAGCTGGTTGCAATTGTTATAGCAGGTGCACTAATCGCAATGTATCCCGATGGACAACTGGTGGATGGTGTGGCGGCATGCACAAGCAATGGCAAACATATAAATAAAAACACTATTCGTTTCATTGATGTCTCCTTAATCAGACATGTTTGAGAATATGTTAGTCATAAAAGTTTCATGTAAAGGCTCATTAGAACTAATAGCTTCGGCACAACGTGATGCGCAAAGATAGTTGCATTCAGCCGGCGTAGAGTGTGAAGAAAGCCACACCCACGGAGATATAGCGGGGCTGATTGTCTTGCAATAACAAAAGATACCATCGTTTGTTGTTGAAGAATTAGAAGGAGCAGGCAACAAACCAGAACTATATACGGATCCTATTTGGACCCCCGCACGCAATGATGCGCAAGAAGCAATTCCTTTGACGGATACGCTAGCTCCATTTGTGTTACAGGTTGCCGCCCACTCTGCTTTACCTGCATATTGTGTCGTGTCTGAGCTGCAGATAGTGTTGCTGTTTAGTGCCACGCACTTTTGTACGGCGGTGGCTGGTGTGGCAAGAATCGCGCCAACCGCGGTTAAGATTAAAGTTTTTTTCATTATTGTCTTCTCCTGTTTCTTTCGTCTAGCAAAAAACCACGCGTTTTTTACGAGTGGTCAGGAGGTTAGTAACAATCATGAGAATTGTGTGCTTATTCGATATATTCGCAACCCTCCTGACACTTATCAGGAGTTTTATTCGTCAGAATACCCCGCTTTTGATGTAATACGATACAGGTTTGTATTCTGGTGCTCATGTCGGGTTACTACACCCCATTATGGTAAAATCACCATAACATTCCGATTATAATGTATTATTTGAGTTTATGCAAATGCTAAAAATAAAAATGTCCCCGATTAAACGGGGGCAATGTGTGTGTTTTTTTTGGACGTAGGGTTTTAACGCTTCTTTTGTATGAAATTGTCGATTGTTGGGCGTATGGCGGCGAAAACTTCGTCTATGCTCATACGTGTACCGTCGGGGCGCATTTCATCCACCACGGTCCATTTTTTTGGGTCGCGCGATGCGATGTGGCGATATACGTTAGATACATCGTACAGTAATTGAAAATCAGACTCGTGAATATCTGGTTTGCCATTTTGGTATTCTTTTAATCCTGTGTTGCGCATGTCGTATGCAACGCGTGGATCAAGGTAGAGATAGATGTTATAGTCGGGACGTAAAATCCCCATGTTTGTGAATTCCAGGTTTTCCAGGAAGTCTATTTTTGAATCCCACTGATTGCGTGGCGTTTTGGCAATGGAAAATGCGTTGCTGTATGTATATCTGTCCAGAATTACCCAATGACCGGTATCCAGCCAATGTTTTATCATTGGCATGTGTTGTTGGCGATCCAGTGCATATGGCAGCATTGTGTATTCGGCCGGCAAATCACGTGTTGCGCCAAATTTCCCGTTTAGGTAATCGCGAACAAAACGTCCGAAAAATGCCTTGTACTGGGGGAAATCTAGTGTCTGAACGGGGATATTGTGGTTCTGTAAGTAATTTACAATATTCATGACTTGGGTGTGTTTACCGGCTTTGTCGGCGCCTTCGACGGCGATAAGTTTTCCAGATGGCATACGTTTTCCTTTTGTTTATATAAAAAGCCCACAAAAATGTGGGCGGGTTGTTAATCTTCCAAGAAACTGCGCAATTTACGGGCGCGTGTTGGATGTTTCAGTTTGTTCAGCGCCTTTTGTTCAATCTGGCGGATACGTTCACGGGTAACGCCGATGTATTCGCCAACTTCTTCCAGGGTGCTGGTTTTGTTTGTTGACATACCAAAACGCTGGCGCAGGACCGTTTCTTCCTTGGGGTCCAGTTCAGCCAGAATCTGGGTAACAATTTTGCGCAAGTTCTTTTGTGCGGCCGAAGTAAATGGATTTTTGGCCGTTTCGTCTGCGATAATTTCAATGCGCGAACTGTCATCTTCGGTGCCAACGGGGGCCTCTAATGAAATTGGTTTCAGATTCACCTTCATTGCCTTGTGGATTTTATCCACCGGCAGATAGATAATCTTGGACAATTCTTCGGCGGTTGGTTGACGGCCGTATTTATGCATAAACTGGCGTGATGCACGTTGAATCTTGTGAATATTGTCAATCATATGGACCGGGATACGGATTGTACGGGCCTGGTCGGCGATGCTGCGCGAAATGCCCTGTTGTATCCAGTTGGTTGCATATGTTGAAAATTTATTTCCCAAACGATAATCGAATTTATCAACCGCCTTCATTAATCCGATATTTCCGTCCTGGACCAGGTCAGAAAAGTCCAGCCCCAGGCCGCGATTGCTGGATTTTTTTGCAAATTTGATAACCAGACGCAGGTTGGCTTCGATCATTTCGCGTTTTGCACGGGCGGCCTCGGCCTGGCCACGACGGACCAGTTCGACAACCTTTTTGTATTCTGCGGTTGGTTGACCGGTTTCGTTTGCAATTGCGGTGATGTCTTCTTGGATTTTAAGTATGTCGGATTCATGTTTTTTGGCAAAGTTCGACCATGTGGCGTTTTTATGTTTCGCCAGTTTTTTTACCCAATTGCGATTTAATTCGTTTCCAACGTATTCAGCCAAGAAATCTTCGCGTTTAATCTTGTTTGCCATTGCCAGGCGTAATAATTTGCCTTCTAGGCCCATTAACAATTGATCGCGTTTGGTCAATTTGTCCAGAATTTCTGCGACGCGGTCGTCGTTCAGGCGAATCTTGCTGACGTGTTCAAACAGTTCCAGACGCATTTTGGTGTATTTCTTTTCCAGTGCCGCATCAGGTGTGTCCGATGTCAACAGATTTTCCAGACGTTTTGCCTGTAATTTTTGCATGCTGTTAAATGTACGTTTAATCTTTGCAAACAATTCTGTAATCATCGGCATCAAAGATTCTTCCATTACCGGAATTGGAACCCCCGACGTTCCGCGTGGGGTGTCTTCTTTTTTGATACCATCTTCTTCGTCGGCCTCTTCGTCTTCATCATCTTCGACGGCGGCGTCTTCTAAATCGTCCAGGTCGTCATCATCCAGTTCGTCAACATGTTCAACACCCTTGGATTTCAGGGCTTCGGACAGGGCCGCCAATGATTTTTGTTCAGATTCGCTGGAATACATAACCTCTAGATTTACGATATAACGCAAACGGATATCTTCGTTTAATAATTGCTGATACCAATCCAGCATGGCTTGGATTGTCATTGGACTTTCGCACAGGCCATAAACCATAAGACGGGATGCGGCCTCGATACGTTGGGCAATGGCAACTTCGCCGGCGGCAGTTAACAATTGAACCGTACCAATCTGTTTCAGGTATGATTGAACAGAATCTTGGACCCCCAGAACTAAATTGCCGGTCTGGCTGCGTTCCAGTTGTTTGGCATAGTGTTCATAGTCGTCGTCATTAACATCAACCTGTTCGGCGTCTGCGTTTAACAGATTGCGTGTTTTGTCGCGTGGTTCATCAGAATCTTCGTCATCATAATATTTGCCCAAATCACGTGGGTATGAATCCGTTTCCAGAATTTCCAAGCCCAAATCCTGTTGGAAAAAATCCAGCACTTCGTCATGTTCGTCGGATGGAATTTCGTCCGCTTCGGTGGCGGCGTTAAAATCCATTTGGGACATATATCCAACCTCTATGGCGGATTCGGCCAATTTTTGTAAGTTTTCTGGTAATGAATCAATTAGCAGTTTTGTTGCGTCGTCCAATTTTTTTACCATCAATCAACCCTATGCAATTGTTAATATGTGTTAGCAGTGATTTGTTTTTACTTATTTTTTCTTTTTATTCTTTGCGGGTTTGTTGGCCGCCTTTTGTGCCTTGGCTACGGCGTCATGAATCGCAGATTCAGATACCAAACCCAAAACAATCGGACTTTGGATTTGAATCAAAGAATATGAATTGTGTGTTTTGTTGCGAACCGATGCAACGGTTGGATTTGTACTGCGCATCAGGCGTGCAACCTGGCCATCGGATAATTCTGGATAGTTTTTCAAAATCCACAGGATTCCACCCAAACGATTTTGGCGATGTAATTTTGGTGTATAACCAACGCCACGTTTGTTTTGTTTGTTCTGGGCGGCAACAATTTCACCACGCAATGTCAGGCGTGCAGATTCATCAGACTCACACTTTTCAATATCTTCACGTGTTAATTGACCGCTTAGAATTGGGTTTAATGGTTGAATTTTATATGTTTCTGCGTCGGCAATGCTTTTAACCTCTAATTCATGCAGGCCGCAGAAATCCGCGATTTGTTCAAATGTTAATGCTGTGTTTTCAATCAGCCACAAGGCGGTCGATTTTGGCATATATGGATAGTTCATGGAAATTTCCTCTTGTTAACGTGGGGTAATATAGAACAATATTACCCCATTTTCAACCGATTTTTATTATTTTTTTTTAATATGTTCTTTAAAAAAAACTGTTTACAGAACAATATCCCATGTTGTGCCATTGGGGCCATCACGAAATACAATCCCGCGCGATGCCATGTCGTTACGGATTGCGTCTGCGGTGGGCCAATCTTTTGCAGCCTTGGCGGCGGCACGTGCATCAATTGCAGATTGTATATCGGATTCTGTAATGCCGTTTGTTGCCAATATTTTGTTTTGAGCGTTTTTGATGTATTCGTTTGGGTTTGCCTGTAATATGTTTAATACTGCCATTAACTCAATAATTTTATCAACAATGGCGTTCAAATCATATTCTGTAGTCTTTTTTGCCAGTTCGGCGGTGATAAAATTAAACCAACTGAACAAAGATGCAGTAACGCCAGATGTGTTGAAATCATCGTCCATTGCAGTTTTAAATTCTGAAACGATTTTATTAATCATTTCGGTGGTTTTGTCGGTGTTTGCCGTGTCAAAATCACGTGATTTTACGTCCCGTATCACGGAATACATTTTGTATATGTGGCGTACGGCATCCGGAAAGAAATTGTCTGTTATATCAATGTCTGTGGAATATGTGTTGCGCAATAATGCAAAACGAATTACATCAGAATCATATTTGGCCAAGACGTCTTGTAATAAAATTCCGTTGCCCAGTGATTTACTCATTTTTTGGCCGTTAACCTTGACCAGACCGCAATGAATCCAGTATTGGGCAAATGTTTTGTTGGTTAATGCCTCGGTCTGGGCGATTTCGTTTTCATGGTGTGGAAAGACTAAATCACGTCCGCCACCATGGATGTCAATCTGTTCGCCCAGATATTTCATGTTCATTGCACTGCATTCAATATGCCAACCGGGACGCCCCGCCCCCCATGGTGATGGCCATGAAATTTCACCTGGCTTGGCAGATTTCCATAATGCAAAATCACCGTCGTTTAATTTTCCTGGTTCTATGGATTTACGAACACCGGTTTCGTTTTTATTTGTTTGGATGTGTGATAGTTTGCCGTATTGCGGAAAACTGTCCAGTTTAAAGTACACGTCGCCAAATTCGGATGCGTAGGCATGCCCAGAATCAATTAGTTTTTGAACAAATGTGATTATGTCGTCAATGCAATGTGTTGCGCGCGCCATAATTGTTGGATTCTCGTTCCCCAGGGCGGCCATTTCTAAATCTGTTTTCGAAATGTTCTTTTCTGCAAATTCAATCGGATTGGCGCCGATTGCATTGGCGTTCGCAATAATTTTGTCGTCAATGTCGGTATAATTGCGAACATATGTAACATCATATCCAGAATAACGCAAATAACGTGTAATAACATCAAATGCCACAGATTGATACGCGTGCCCGATATGTGCATCGGCCGACACCGTGATACCACACGCATACATCTTTACCATACCGGGGGTTAATGGCTTGAATTCTTGCTTTTGTCGTGTCATAACATTATAAACTTTCAGTGTCATATGCGTATTTCCTTTCTTGTTTACTTGTCTTCGGAATCAATGGCGGGTTGATATATTTCAACGTCGCGTGTCATTGCAAAGAATTTGTCTGAACGGCGTTCTGGTAATTCATTTGCAGGAATTTCTTGTAATTCTGTGATGTGCTTTGCCACCGCCGTAGATAATAATTCCATCGTTGTTTGCCAATTTGTGTGCGCGCCATTGGCGGGTTCCGGGATTATTTCGTCGATAACGTTCATGTTTGCCATGTCGCGCGCGGTTAATTTCATGGCCGCGGCCGCAGTTGCACGGAATTTGTTATCCTTCCACAGAATTGAAGCGCATGATTCAGGGGCAATAACTGAATAAATCGCGTTTTCAAGCATTAAAACTCGGTCCGCGGTACCAATGGCAATGGCACCCCCAGATCCGCCCTGGCCTACGTTGACGGCAACGTATGGTGTTTTAATGGACAGACCAACCGACATTGATGTGGCAACGGCCTGGGATTGGCCGCGTTCTTCGCCTTCGCGGCCGGCAAATGCACCGGCGGTGTCGAACAATGAAATCAGTGGTAATTCAAATTTTTCAGCCAGGCGCATCATACGCTGGGCCTTGCGATAACCATCAGGATTGGCCATACCAAATCGATGTTTTTGGCGGGTTTCGATGGTGCGTCCCTGTTCTTGGCCGATAATAACGGCCGGAATTCCGCGCCAGAACCCAATTCCAGACCCCATGGCGGGATCTTCGGCGTATAAACGGTCCCCGGCCAGGTATGTCCAGCAATCTACAATTCCGTCAATGTAATCCAAGAAGTGTGGACGATTTTCATGACGTGCCAATAACACTTTGTCATATGCGTCGTTTTCGCCCATGCCACGAACCTTTTTATGAGTGTCCAACGCAGGGGTTGCAATATTAATCTGTTTGGGGTCGCGTGGTTGCTTGGTTAACACCGCCAAAATCCGGCCCAGCGTTTCGGGCAAATCACGACGTGCAACAACCATATCGACCATGCCATGTTCATACAGATATTCGGCCGTTTGGAAATTAGACGGTAACTTTTCCCGGATGTTTTGTTCGATTACACGACGGCCGGCAAAACCAATGCGGGCGCCGGATTCAGCAATGTGAATATCCCCCAGCATCGCAAATGATGCCGTTACACCACCGTATGTTGGATCGGTCAGCAATACAATGTATGGAATTTTGTTTTCGTGTAATTTGTTAACCGCCGCCGTGGTGCGGGCCATCTGCATCAATGATAATATGTTTTCCTGCATGCGGGCACCGCCACTGGCCACGACCATGATAAATGGGCGGCGTGTTTCGATTGCGTGTTCGATACTGGCGATAATGCCGTCGCCGGCACTGCGTCCCATGGATCCCATCATAAAATCACCGTTCAAGACGCATACGGTTGATGGTACACCGCCAATCTCACCGTCGGCCGATGCGACGGCATCACTAAAACCGGTTTCGGCACGTGCGTCCGCCAAACGATCAACGTATGGCATACGATCGACAAACCCCAGTGGATCATCGGTTGCCGTCGGCAACGTCAGGCGTTCCCATTTGCGGTTGTCAAACAGTAAATCAAAACGCTGTTTTGGGGTCATGATAAATGCGCGACCGCATCGTGGACATATGTAAAGGTTGTCTTTGTAGTCTTTGTAATAAACCAAGCGACCACATGATTCACATTTTATCCACATCAACCGGCGAACACGTTCATAACGTTCGCGATTGCGGTTCTTGATACCAGATTTTTTGCCAAATAACATAGTTTATTATCCGTTCATTTTTTTTGTTAATTCACGACTGGGCTTGAAAAGGATTGTCGTGCTGGCCGGTAATGGCATTGGCATACCGGTGCATGGATTATATCCGATTTTGGTGGCACGGGCACGTGGCTGAAAAGTGCCAAAACCACGAATTTCAATGCGATTGCCATCGGCAACCGATTCAATCATAGAATCTGCGACCGTGTCCAGGATTGCTGCCGCATCCGATGCGCGCATGTGTTTAAATTGAACCTGGATTGTTCGCACAATATCAGAACGTTTCATAATACATATCCTTTTTTATCTTGCACCATATTATTCATATCATATCACATTTTATCAAGAATAAAGTTTTTTTATATGTGATTACGTTCCTGTGCCAAAAAATGTGTTTTGTTGATACGATACCCGCCAAAGGAGAAATAAAATGGATGATTTGTTTGATATTTGTGATGTGGCGTCAAATGAACAGGGACTGGTTAATGCGCCCCAAATGCCATTAATTGGGGATGCGGCACCGCAATTTGTTGCCCAAACAACCAATGGTCGGATTGTTTTTCCACAGGATTATGATGGTAAATGGGTTGTCTTCTTTTCGCATCCGGCGGATTTTACGCCGGTATGTACGTCTGAATTTATTAGATTCCAGGAACTAAAACAAAAATTTGATGAAATAAACACAGAACTGTTGGGGTTGTCGGTGGCATCAATTTCATCGCATCTGGGGTGGATTCAGGCAATTTCTGATATGGAAGGTGGAATAAAAATAAATTTCCCAATTGTTGCCGACCCAGATATGAAAATCGCACGTGCATACGGCATGATTCATGATGGAGCGTCCGATACATCGGCGGTTCGCGCCGTGTTTATAATTGACCCCCATGGTGTTGTGCGTACAATATTGTACTATCCCGCGGTACTGGGACGTAATTTTAACGAAATAATGCGGATTGTTGTTGGGTTACAGACCGCAGATGCATTTCATGTTGCGATTCCAGCCGATTGGGTGCCGGGTAATGATGTTTTGGCCCCTGCCCCACAGACCACTGGTGAAATAGACGCAGGTCGGACGGATAAAAACAGACGTGCATGGTTTATGACGTATAAACAATTGGCGGCCGATAAAATTTACGATAAATTAATCAAGAAAGTTAATAAAAAGAAAAAATAAAACCGGGAATACCCGGTCTTTTATAATTAAAATACCAGTGGTAAATCTTTTAAATCCAACGGGACACCATCGCGTTCGGGGTCCCATTGGTATTCAGACATAATAACACGCTTGTCTTGGTCGAATTTAACCCCTTCGGATTTCAGGGCGCGATATTGCTCGGTGGCCATGCCACAACATAACGAGCCGTCTTTGAATACAACACGATGCCACGGTAGATGCCAACTGTTTTTATTGTTTGATGCGTACCCAACAAAGCGCGCCATACGTGGGCGACCAATTATCTGGGCGATTTGACCAAACGTTGCCACGCGCCCAGCGGGGATGCGCGCGACGGTATCATAGACTTTTTCATTAAATGTTTTTTCCATGTGGAAAATTTTATCAAAGTGGATAAAAAAGTCAAATAAAACCCCTTGCAAAATATTCCGGGGGTGGTTATAATGCCCCGCATGGAGCAGTGGCAGAGTGGTTGAATGCGCACGACTCGAAATCGTGTATAGGGGCAACTCTATCAAGGGTTCAAATCCCTTCTGCTCCGCCAGGAATTATCCCCGCATGTGCGGGGTGTTTTTATAGTAAATTTGCAATTTTATGTGCCAGATTGGTTGTGTTGGCCATGGGTGCGGTTCCATAATTGGTTCGGATGATGAAACAACCACTACCCCGCCCTGGGCGGGCACACCTTCGCCAGACGAAGGGAATTAAACGTCAAAATTATAGTTTTTTACCGATTTGACGATGGCGGCAACCAATTTGTCTTGGTGCGCGGATGATTTTAACAGTTTTTCTTCGGCCGCATTCGATAAATGCCCCAGTTCCAATAGTGCCCCCGGGACCGTTGACCGCAGAACCGCAAATGGCGCGTGCCGTACGTCGGGACCGGGTTGTTGTTCAATAGATGACTTCTTGAAATATTTGGCACATCCGGTGGCGTATTCTTCACTCATTTCTGCGACAGCATGCTGCTGTAACGAAGACAGTGCGATGCGAATATTTTCTTCGAATTCGGTAAAGCCTTCTACCCCGATTTTGTCGGCGGCATTTTCGGCCTCGGCCAATTTTTTTGCTTCTTCGTCAGATGCCTTTTCAGACAGGGTATAGATTGAAAATCCCTTCATCTTGCGACTGGGGTTTGCATTTGCATGCAGGGATATAAACAAGTCAGCCTTTTTACGTTCGGCAATAGCCGCGCGTTCCGCCAGTTTTAGGTACGTGTCCCCACCCCGTGTTAAATATGTTTGGAATCCGTTCGCATCTAATTTAGTTTTTAGTTTTTTCGCGACCGATAAAACAACGTCCTTTTCGCGTGTTCCGCCCCGCCCGATACATCCGGGATCCTTGCCCCCGTGGCCGGCATCAACAACGATTATATATTTTTTTGCAGGTGTGGTGGATTTTTTTGCCGGTGTGGTCGCCGCCACAGATGGCGCAGCGGTTGCAGCACCCGTACCCGCCACAAAATCCAAGACCAATCGATAGTCATTGTCCCCATTTGGTTCCAATACCATAATCTGGGATTTTTGAATTGGTGCAATTGATTTATTTAAATTCACAATAATTTGTAATGTGTCGCCAGATTGGGCCTGGGCCAGGGATTTTACCAATGTGCCCGATGCTAATTTCGGGCTTATCCCTGTGTTGGCGGCCGTGTTTGGTAATGTAACAACTAACTGATTTGCCGGATATGACAATGAATATGATGGACGGGTCGCCGTTTCAATTACCAGGCGCGTTTTTCCGCCCGGCTGGACCCCCGTGCGCAGTGAACGCAACGAATTACGCGCCGCAAACGCCATGCGCGGCAATGCCGTCAGCGCCAATATGCCAACACCAGTTATCTTTAAAGCCCCCCGACGTGATATTTTCATGTGCAGTATTATATCAAAAATACCCACGTCATTCAAGTGCGTATATAGGAATAAAAAATCCCACCATCCGGGGTGGGCGGCTTTAAAAATTACTTAGATAAACTTTTATTTATCTACGCATTGTGCCGGTTGGGGTATTGCACACGGATAGCAGTGGTGCATATGAATACACTGAACCATGTTCGATGCAGTAAAAAAAAACGCCCGTTTGGGCGTTTTTTTATTTGCTTATACAATTTGCAAACGTCTGGGACAATAGTGTCGTTTCATTTTGCGACAATTGTGCCACCGGTATCGTATAACAACGTGCACTGTCCCGGATAATAAATACCTTGGTTCCGCGTTTATATGCCGTTTGCATATCGTCCATTTGGGCACTGGTTAAAAATGCATTTTGTGTCAGCGCATTGTTGGTTAATCCCGCCTGGACCACTTGATAAGCGGTGTTATAATCCCATAATTCAGAACGTGATTCAATTTCCATAAATACAGACTGGGCTTCATATGGATTTTGGGCGGTTGTATTTGGTGTTGGAAATGCCGTGCCAACCGCCAACGCCGCAACCGTTTGCAATGTCGTTTGTTCGTTGGATGTTGCAACGGCGCCCGTGGTGTTAATTTGTAAATTATCCCCACATGCCAAATTCATACGATTGGTGTATCCCGCTAAAACAGCATCAACGGCGGCACGCCAATCGGCCCCCTTTTCATTAAGGTTCAAGTTAACAATCTTTTCGGCCCAACCCCATATGTTTGCACCAACATTACCGGCGTTTGCAAAGCGCGATACCATTTCCGCACTGCCCCCGGGGACACCAGCACCACAATAATCAGTCAGTTGTGTGTTTAACATACTGGCCGTTTCGTTACCATATGCAAGCGCAACCGAATGACATGCCATGGCGGCTTCTAATTCTTGGCGGCGTTGGATGCACAGGTCAGAATTTGATTTAGACAACTGGGTCGCCATATTCGCCATAGACAGATATGACATTAATTCTTGCTGAACATACGATGGACAAAGACGTGCCGCCGTGTTCATGCCGCCCGGACCGGTGCGTGTATTTGTGTTATATTGTGGCAACAGGACCGAATTATCCTTTTGTAGGCACAACAATGTATAGTTATACAATTCTGATTCTGTGGCGTATTGGCATTTTGATGTACGTTGTCCCGGAATCACCGTAACATCGCCACAATATTCCGATAAACATGCATAAATCTTTTCACGACATGCGGTATCAACATCTGGTTGGGTTACCATGTAATATGTATTACGCTGATTTGCCTTGTACGCGTTGGCCAGACCCTGGTTCCCGCGGGCACCATCCGCACTGGGGGTGTACATAGAAACGCTGCGCGAATTTGACGCGGCATTCGCAGCGTTAACCGTTCCCGCCGATATAGCATAGGCATCAAACGCACCAAAACACAGGCCAAACAGACCAAAAATAGTTAGAATTTTATTCATTAGGGTCCCTCTCGTTGAACAAATTTTATCATATTGGACAAAAAAACGCAAACATTGTTTTAGTATTTAAAATAAAAAATCATTGATTCATGTAAAAAGCATGGTATTATTTCCCCCATGATTATGCTTAATGAAGTTTTATCACAGATTTTAGACGACATTTCCGCCGTCAGGGGGTTTCTTTGACCCGAAAAAAATTCAATCCCAAATCGATGAATTAGATATCCAGGTGAATAATCCGAATTTATGGGACAACCCAGATTCTGCACGTGCGGTATTGCAAAAAAAATCTAATTTGGAAAAAACATTGGCGGAATTACAATCACTGGAATCAGAATATAAAAATCTTAGCGAACTGTATCAAATGGCGCCAGATGACGCAGATGTTATTGCCGGAATCACGGCATTGGCAGATGCCGCGCATCGCGCAAAATTTATCACCCTGTTTCGTGAACCGGCGGATAACAATGGTGCGTTTTTATTCATCCAGGCCGGTGCCGGTGGAACCGAGGCACAAGATTGGGCACAAATGTTGTCGCGCATGTATGCACGATGGGCCGAACGACACGGTTTTACATGTGAAGTTATCGAAGAACACGAAGGCGATACCGCAGGAATTAAAAACATAACATACCGTATTTCGGGCGATCGTGCATATGGATGGCTAAAAAATGAAATTGGTGTACATAGATTGGTTCGTATTTCGCCATTTAACGCAAATGGTAAACGCCAGACCAGTTTCGCATCTGTTGATGTTTGGCCAGATGTCGATGATACAATCGAAATTGAAATTAACGACAAAGATTTACGGATTGATACATATCGCTCATCTGGTGCAGGTGGACAACACGTCAATAAAACCGATAGTGCGGTTCGTATAACCCATATTCCAACAAACACGGTCGTTACATGCCAAAATGAACGCAGCCAAATTCAAAATAAAGAAATGGCAATGAAAATGCTGCGCAGTAAGTTATATGAACTGGAAATGCAGAAACGTGCCGAAGAAGAAAATGCCGCCCTGGCCCAGCAGAAAAAAATTGAGTGGGGCAGCCAGATTAGAAACTATGTATTGTACCCATACCAATTGGTCAAAGACGTGCGCACAGGTGTTGAAAAAACAGATTCTGATGCGGTGCTGGATGGGGATTTAGATGATTTTATGTTAAGTTTGCTGCAACGGGGATAAAATGTCTTTTCTTGACAAAGATAGTTTTTTCTATACCGCGATAAAATGCGGCTTTCCAAACGCCAGTAACATCCGGCGTCCAGAATCATGTCATACGTCAAAGCCAGTATTTATCGCAGATACGCGCCGGCGTGGTTCCGTTATATGCAAATTTGTTGACGCGCGTATTGCTGCACGTGATAAACAGGTGTCAAAAAAATTAACCAGTATGGGTTTTCCGCTGCAAAAAATTGATATCCATGGATATATGGCACAATGGTATGAAGTATATAAATATAATACAAACCGCACATTTGACCAGCATATTAAAGATTCTATGGGGGAAGATAAAATCTTTGAAACATATAAACAGTTGCTGGATTTTCAGGCAAAATTGGCAGATTGTAGTTTAGATGACATATATGTTGCGGCGGGTAAATATTTTTCAGATGTATATAAAATAACCGCCCCCGCGACACGTTCACGCATGTTGACCACGATTTATAGCGCAATAATAAAAATTGTATCCCGGTATAAAAACCCGCATGTTGTACACTGTGATTTAAAACCAAAAAATGTCATTTGTACGCCGGATGGGGACCTGGACCAGGTGATAGACATAACGGGAATTGCGTTGGCATCCGAAGAATTTGCGATGATGTCATTACTGGAATCTTTTCCATTGCAGGGCAAATCCGAAGAACTGATGGACTACTATGATAAAATTACACACCGAAAACTAAATCGGGATTTTATTCGCATGGGATTAAAAATAGTACGCAAAAAACAGAAGGTACAATCTGCATTGCGGGGTATAAAAAATGCGCTGACGTTGGGGCGCACAAAATAAGCGCCCCACCCGCTTGCATTTTTATTGTAAATAGGTATAATATTGCACAATGCACCCGTGGCTTAATTGGATAGAGCATCGCCCTCCGAAGGCGGGGATTGCGCGTTCGAATCGCGCCGGGTGCGCCAGAATTACAAACCGACCATTTGGTCGGTTTTAATTATGTATGTGCGTCCCGCGATTTGGACGCGCCGCGTTCGACAATGAGTGCACGAAAACAAGCCCTGCGATGGTTGAGTGCTTACGAATGCCCCACAGGGCATTAAGCCCGAGGGAATCGCGCCGGGTGCGCCAGAATTACAAACCGGCCGTTTGATTGGTTCTTTTGTTTAATAAAGTATTTCTGTTGATTTTTTATGTGTTTTATGATATAATCTGTGGTGAAGTGGTGGCACATTGTGTACACCATATTTTTTTATCCCATGCAAATGCATGGGATTTTTCTATTCAAAAAATGGAACATAAATCACAAAAAAAGGATTATTTTATGTCTTTAAGCAATAAACAAATGTCATCTATACTGTACACAATTGCCGACGCGACAAGTCGAATGATTGATGCACTGGATAATGATGGTAAATTAAAAACAGCAGATGCCCGTGCAATACGGAACACCATGCTAAAAAACATATGTGATGTCGAATTAGACGATTTTATACAACAACGTCGCGCAAACCACAAATTACTTATGAAGCGTGGTTCTAGTACTGATAACAATGAATACATTGGAAAAAATGGTGAAATAACCGTTGATATGGATGAAAAAACACTGCGTGTGCATGATGGCCAAACCGCGGGTGGAACAACCCTGGCACGCGTGTCAGACATCCCAGAAATTGCGTCAGCGGATTATGTTGTGGCATGGCAAAACCCAACCGCCGAAAACAACTATACCTGGTACCGGAAATACAAAAGCGGATGGGTTGAACAAGGGGGATTGTTTACACCGAAAGGCACATCAACAGGTGGCGGAACAATAGCAACAATAGCACTGCCAATAGAAATGAGCGATGACAAATATTGGTGGTCTGCAAAAATTACCGGCAGCGCCAGTTCCGGGGCATATTTGGGTGTTACGCGAAACAGCACAACATCTGGTACAAGTTTGGTGCTAAAAGGATGGTGTATTGTTGCGCAAGAAGCATCGTGGCATGTTGTTGGATTTGCCGCAGCATAAAAGGTGGCGTGTATATCGCCACTTTTTATTCGTGTATTGCGAATCCGTTCTTATCACGCGGTGGCATAATAAACATGTCGCCATACTTTGTCTGTATCTCGTCATTATTTGGTTCAAATTCCAGATTCCCGGCACTGGGTGAAAATGTTAGTTCGCCGAACATTAATTTGCCATCGCGGGTTTCATAAAAATCAACACGAACAAAATTAAATGGTGCGGCTAACTTTTCAGCAACAGATACCATTTCATCAAGGATTTTTTGATTTATTGTTGTGCCCCTATTGTAATAAGAGCCAGGTAAAACCTGATAAAAATTTAGATTTTTGCCGGTTTTGCTATAAACAGAAAAACCAACAGAATTGTGCCCTTTGACATACGAGTTTTGTGCAATAAATTCCACCCGTCCGTTAAAGCACCAACATTTATATTCAACATCTGGGCGTATGTCTAATAATTCACGTGCAATAACACACGTTGGAATATATCGGTATTGCATTTCACACATAGGCTCAGAATGATTATACAACATCCATTTACGGATTATTGTTTTTATTTCAGGTATGTTTATTTCATTTTTATTGAATATCAATTTTTTAAAATCTGCATTAGCGCCGGCATTATGCGTCAAGACAAATGATTGTGGCAATACATCAATATCAAATTCATCACTGTTTTTATAAACAGCATACAGTTTGGGCAGATATTTTTCGCCAATCGTTTTTGTAACGTATTCACGCACCGCCAATTTATCAGTACATTGAATTTTTAATGGTGTGGCGTCAAACATACTGGCCCAGATAACTTTTTCTTGTAATGTAACCAATTTTTCTGTTGGCAGTTTACCGGTACGCTCATAGAAGCGTTTCGCCAAATATGCGGGCAAACATTCTTCGGCAATATGGCTTAGTGATGGTATATATGGACGATATATTTTCTTTTTGTATTTGAATACTTTTATACCAAGCACGAATATTTCACGTGTACCGTTTTTATGACGTTTTTTATGTATAAATTTCATATCGATATTCCTTGATAAGGTGGGTATTTTGTCAAATTTTACATTTTTTTAAATAATATTTTATTAATATGCTCAAATAATATGGTGATTGTTTCGCAACATGCCACCATTTATCTGCAAATCGCATACGTTTATTTTGCCACGGTTTGATTTTATCAGCATAATGTACAATTACTGGGGCGCCCAGGGCCGTTTCTATATTTTCAATCCCATAAATAGAGTCAAACAGTTCAAAATGTTCATTTATTTCTGTTTTATTACAACGTGGCATCACGTTATATTTAACGGGAATTGGTAAAATTTTATCAAAACATGCCACATTTAAAATATCCTGATCCTGGGACGTATAATTTTTATCTAATAAACTCATAAACTTTTTCGTCATATTATCTTTTCGTATACACTCTAAGTTAAAAATTAACACCCCCGCATTTACATAATTTTTTGTATTTGGCAATTCTAGGCGTTCACAATTATATTGTTCGTTAATAATATACCCTATTGCCGGCACGCCAGCCAGATAGTTATCACCAATATCTATATTAAACATATTTGACAAATCAGAACAAACGCATATATCCACATCCAAATAAATACATTTTTTATATTTCTTTGGCAGTAAATCAGCCGCCAACAATCTATAATATGTCGGAGAAGTTATATGAGAGATATGCATTTTAATGTTGCTAAAATTGTCCCGCATATCAATAAAATTAATCGCACAATTATATTTCTTTGCCAAACTGGATATGCGTTTTGTATTAAGATTTGAAAAACTACTTGGAATCAAAAGATAAAAATCATAGAACGTGTCGTCGGATGCGCTTTTTAGCATAGAAAGCATAGTTATATACATAAATGCTGCATATCTGTTATCAGACGCCAATATACATGGGATAATTTGTTTCATGTTACTTCCTTATTTTTAAAATTAAAAAATATTCGAATAAATATATTTTATTGTTCTTGGTTGTTATACATGGGAATATATCAAATAATATTATTCGTGTCTTATTTGCTATTTGGTCAATACGAATAAATGGTATAAAACCAAATAGATATAGACGTGTTCGTGCAAGTTTCATAGACTCTATACACGCATCATAATTGTTTCTTTTGATATATTTTATATATTGTTTTGTATTATGCATGTGCATATATCTTTTAGAAAAAAACATCTTGTATATTTTATGTAATAAATCAAAAATCTCTTTCCGGTCAGCAGGATTTTCAAATGTCTTATCAAATTCGTAATACAAATGTCTGAACACGTGATAAAATACAAAATCACGACATGCGTGTTTTGAGAGCGGGTATTTAGCTATTATATTCAGGTTCATATTGAATGCGGATAATTTAGACTGCGCCTTTGCGTGTGTTAATATTGAAGAGTCCAACGAGCCAGGTCGCCTGTACAAATAATTATAAAACACATTATCTACAAATGTTATAACAGGAGAGTTTAATGCAACAATACAAAGGAATACAGCATCTTGAGATGTATGAATTTCGCCTGGGAATCGTATGTTATGTTTATGTATAAAAGTCCGTTTGTATATTGCAGACCAAAAATGCGCTGTAAATGAAACAATGTTTTGTTTTATTACATTGTGCCATGCAGACATCGTAACATTTCCAGTATTACTATCTGTAATGCGCACATTGCCCTTTACAACATCCGAATTGTTTTTTATTGCGCACGCGTACAATTCTTCAAAAAAATTGTGGTCAACATAATCATCCGGATCAACAAAACCAATATATTCGCCAGATGCAATATCCATACCTGTATTGCGCGCAATCGCCGCACCAGAATTTTGCTTTAAATCAATCGCGACAATGCGTTTGTCATCATTGGCGTATTGGCTAATTATATCCCATGTGTTATCGGTTGATTTGTCGTTTACACAAATAATCTCTATATCTGTTAATGTTTGATTAATCAAGCAGGCCAGACAACGTTCAATGTATTTGCCTACGTTATAACATGGTAAGATTACAGATACCTTTGGCATTATCTTAAATCTCCTATTTTTATAAACTCGAACAGGTAAATTTTACCATTTTGAACCTTGAACAATGGAATTTTATTAAACAGATAATATCTTGTTTTGGTTAGGGCGTATTGTTTTCTGCGAACAATGGGTATAATGCCGAATAAATAAAATTTCCGGCTGGTTTCTGATGTCATAGACATAAGATGCACGGCGGTCCGTTGGTCAGAACACATCATGTCCAGTATTCGACGGCGAATAATGTTTGTATTTTGTGTTTGTATATCATTATTGATAATTGATGCATTGTTGCCATGTATGCGATACAGGTATAAAACATCCGGCAGGTTCGCAATATCTGCGTACTTTATAAACCTGGTATAAAAGTCATAATCTTCACATGCCACGAATTTTGAATCATAACGCAAGTGATGCTTTTCAATAATATTGCGTCGAAACATAACAATTGTTGTTTTGCAACCAGATAACAAATCAAATAATTTGATGGTTTTTGGATTAACTATGGTGCGTTCAAATGCACCAAAGGTTTTATATGCCGCACCAACCATACCAATATTGGGATTTGCATCTAAAAATGCGACCTGCGTTTCAAGGCGTTCGGGCATCGATATATCATCACTGTCCATTTTTGCAATATAATCACCCATTGCCACATCCAGACATTGATTGGATACCGCAATAAAACCTTGGTTCTGGGTGTTATCAATGAATTTTATTCGTTTGTCCTGGGCGGCATATCGACGAATAATTTGTGCGGTATCATCTGTACTGCCGTCGTTTATGATAATAAATTCAAAATCTGAAAAAGTTTGATTGAGAATACTCTCTATCGCTTCGCCAACGTATTGTGCAACATTATAACATGGCATTATAACTGATACTTTTGGCATAGTGCTATCCTTTGATTTTTAAAACCGGAATTATGTTAAACAGATAATAGTACTTGGCATGATTGGTTGCTTGAATCTTAACCAATGGCACAAATCCAAACAGACGTATATAACGGCATGCACGGGTACGAATAATCGACAAGAACGGAATCATAAACATAAAATACATACGACGTATTGATATGCGATGCGCAGTATAAAAGCGATATATATCATGGCAATAACGACGCGCAATACTAAGTAATAATTTTGGTGGTACATATTCATTTGGCACATCGTTTGCCAAACGCCCCAGTACACCACAAATAGATTGCGACGTGATGCGGGTGTCAGTTTGTTTTATGCCCCCCAGCATGTTCTGGATATGTTCTGCAACACGCATATACATTGGCCACATATTGTATTTTCTACAAATGTTCAGGCAATCTAAGATACCATAAAATGTATCGCGGACCATACTAGACGTCCAATTGATTTTTTTATAGCCAACACGATATGTGTATGTTGGGCGCGACAACGCATAAAAACGTTCGGCACAACACATTGCATTTATGAAAAATACGGGGTCTTCGTGTCTGATATAGTTCGGGAAATATATTTTGTTTTTAATTATCCATTTGCGATTATAAATAAAACGCGTAAAGCCATAATCATACAGCCAGTCTGAATAATTCATCCATCCATCTGATGGAAATTTGGTGGCCAACGAGACAGTTGTTTCGTCGCCGCCTGTTGTTGGATTAAACATAATAATTGATCCACCACATATTTTTGCGTCGTTTGTCTTGGCGGCATTATACATATCCATTAAAACATCGGTGTCTGGCAAAAAATCATCTGAATCAATAAACGAAATAAATTCGCCCGTTGCCATCTTTATCCCAGTGTTTCGCGCCATGGCAACCCCAGAATTTTGTTTTAATGCTTTAACAACTATGCGATTGTCTTGCCTGGCGTATTTTTTTATAACAGCCAATGTATTGTCGGTTGATTTGTCATCAATACAAATAATCTCTATATCCACCAGGGTTTGATTCAACAGACTTTCCAGGCATTGCCCAATATATTTTGCAACGTTATAACATGGAATTATCACAGAAACTTTTGGCACAATTAACCCCTATTTATTAAGTTGGTGGCGTAACAGGAAATGAGATAAAAATAAAAGCCACTGAAACAGTGACCGGGAAGTTAAGAAAAGCTATCTACGAGACGCCCCCGACGGCCTTTGGCTAAAAAAAACCTGTTGTATAACCGGCGGCTTCCCGACCCTTGTGGCTAGGAAACGGCGCAATGCGTCGCAACCTTTGAAAAATTGGATACAACGCATGCGCGCCGCGTAGATTGGGCTTTCTTACGGCCCTGAACCCAATTCCCATTAAGTTCGTGTTCATCATACAGGATAAAAATCCTTTTGGCAAGATATAAATTGTCTTGTTTTATGCGTGCTGGTGGCATACAATCACCAAAAAGGAGCCATAGGAAATGTTTCGTAATTTAATTATTTTTCTGGGGATTTTTACGTTGGGCGCATGCAATCATGTTCATATGAAACCCGGGACGCTGGATAAAACGCAAGATATATATACTACACGTGGGGGATATAATATGCGTCAGGCAACAAAAGAACGTCTGCAACAGCGTGGATATACACTAAAAATTGGAAAAGTTAAAAGCACCAACAACATTATTGAAACAGATATTGCAGACTATGAACGCTTTGAAATTCCGGCAAATGCACATTATTTATTAACTATATCGGAACGCGAGGAAAAATTTCGTCCAATCTGGTGCGCACTTAACGGATTTTGGTGGTGGAATTTTAATATATCCATTGTAAATCAGCAGTCTGGCGAGGAAATTTTAACGTGGCGCGGGCGTGGGTGTGCAAACAGCAGTCTGCGCAAGTTAGATAAAATTTTAGACAATTTGGAAAAATAAAAAATCCCGCATTTGCGGGATTTTTGTATTAGTCATCAATGACCGCGTATTCACAGAACCCTTCGTTCGTGTCGCAACGGGATGTTGTGCCTTCGCTGATAAAATATCCCTGTTCGTGCAGACACGCCGGGCATACCTTTGGTGCATCTGTTCCAATGTGCCACATACCGCAATTTGTACAACGCCACATGACAATGTTATCCTGTTTGAACAATGTGCCGTTTTCAATCGCTTCGACCAGCGCACGGAAACGTGATTCATGATAACGTTCCGCATAGCCAATATTCTTTAAAATTTCAGCAATCGCAGGAAAGCCCTCTTGGGCGGCAATTTGCGCAAATTTTGGGTACATTTCTGTGTTTTCTTCGTGTTCACCGTATGCGGCCGCCTGTAAATTTTCCAGTGTTGTGCCAATTTTGCCCGCCGGGAAAGAAGCCGTGATTTCCAAATCGCCCCCTTCTAGGAACTTGAACAGACGTGATGCGTGTTCTTTTTCTTGGTCGGCCGTTTCCAGGAAAATCTTAGAGATTGCCTGGTAACCTTCCTTCTTGGCCGCGGATGCATAGAAAGTGTAACGATTACGTGCCTGGGATTCGCCGGCAAATGCGATTAACAGATTTTTTTCTGTTTGTGTACCTTTTAATGATACCATTGTGTACTTCTCCTTCTGTTTTTGTTTTGTTCGTAAGAAAATCTTAGCAGAGAAAGCAGTAAAAATCAAAAATTTATTTTCTTGGTTATTCTTGATGCGCTTTAAGTCTTGTTACACAAATTGCATCCTTGTATTCATCAAACAGTTTAAGCCCCAGAAACGCACGCGCTTGTTCGATTGTTTTACCATATCCCCAAAAAATATTATTCTTAGACGCTTCATATTTCGCAACAATTGTATCCGGTTGCGCAGACAAATAACGACCATAGCAGTTTTCACCAATTCTGTACGCACGATAATATTCAAACGGAATACGTTCACTGTGTGGAATTTTATCCGCTAACACAACCTCAATATCACGAACCTTTTGAACGGTATGTGGAAATGGTTCTTGGACACGCCACAGGCCACCGATAAATTCGACCCTTTCTGATTGCAGGCAAAAGTTATACAAAGGCACTTTTTTACCGTTCGAAAAATATGCCAATTCATCGTTTTGGACCGCTTGGCTGAACGCTAATCTTTTTTCTGCTTCTGTTTTATGTGTTGCAAACTTATTTCTGTATGCTGTCATTTTCAACCCCCAAGAATTTCTTTTCTATGGCGGCAACTAACTCCGTTATCCCTACTCTCCCGGCTGCGCTGATGGTTAATATTTCAGGTTTCTTTTTGCGACCAAATGATTTTTTAAATTCGGCCAACTTTTCTTTTAGTTCATCTGGTTCAATGGCATCAATCTTGTTTATAATTACCATTTCAGGCTTGTTCAACAACCCACCGCCATACGAATCCATTTCATGGCGAATTGCCGCATAGCGTGCGGGCCAATCAGATTCTGTTCCATCAATTACGTGTAAAATCATTTTTGTGCGTTCGGCATGTCCCAAGAATCGGTCGCCCAGACCGACACCGGTGTGCGCCCCTTCGATAAGTCCAGGTAAATCAACCAGAACAAATTCACGGTCGTGGGCGTACATTACCCCCAACTGAGGATTTAATGTTGTAAATGGATAGTTGGCAATCTTTGGACGTGCCGCCGTTACCGCCGACAACAATGTCGATTTTCCCGCATTCGGAAATCCAACCAAACCAATATCCGCAATTAATTTCAGACGCAGAACAACCGTTCTTTCTTCACCCGGCAGGCCATCATTGGCCTGCTTTGGTGCACGATTTGTCGGACTTTTGAAATGCAAATTTCCCCATCCGCCGTTGCCACCACGTGCCGCACGATATTCCATACCGTCCGTATTCAAATCGGCGTATTCAATTTCTTCGTTTTCAGATAAAATAACCGTACCCGTTGGCACCGGCAAATACAGCGTTTCCCCCGATGCACCGGTACGCATTTTGCCCATACCGTTTTCGCCACGCTGGGCCGCAAAATGTGATTTATAGCGATAATCAATCAATGTATTAACGTTTGGCACAGCAACAAACACAACATCGCCACCGCGGCCACCATCACCACCGTTGGGACCACCGTATTCAATGTATTTTTCACGGCGGAAACTGGCACTGCCGTTACCACCGTCGCCGGCCTTGACATGTATTTTTGCACGATCTAAAAACTTCATCTTTTTTACCCTTTGACTGTATTATAATCTAAAAACTTGCAATTTCCAGTGCAAAAGACTATAATCCAGTGGTCGTGCAAACGATGATGATTCTGAATCCGTTGTGAAATAGTCATTATGGACTGGGGGGCGGTACCCCACAGCTCCACCATTTCCTGATACGATTTATGGTCGTATTTGGTTATGGGGCTGACATAGATTCGACAGATGATGAAAGACAAACTGGGTGAATCCGACGTGGTGTCGTTAAAAGCCAAATAAAAACTGAATGGCGATAGAATCGCTGCGAACGACAATGTTCGCCTTGCAATGGCTGCCTAAGTATGGCGTTGAACATGGTTGGCAATCGTTGACCGTGTTCGTTTAAGCGATTGCGGTGTTCGCCGGGTACATGGCACCAGAAACCCGGCATTTAATTTATTATAAAAACGGAACATAAGGACAAAAAATGTTTGGAAAAATCAAAAAAGTATTCTTTACCGGTGTATTCGGTGTTTTATACATTTCTTTTGTTGCCCAGTTGGTATATGTATTGGGTTGGATGAACGGTATTGAAAACAAATTAATGGGTTTGGCAATGTTGTCTTTGGAATGGTTGGTTTTGATTGCGGCACGCTATTTATCAAAACGTTCCAGCAACAGTGCACAACACGGCAGTTTCGGCGGACATAACCGTCGCCGTTAATAAAAATCCCGCCATATGGCGGGATTTTTTTTATTTCAACTGATATTTTCTACTTCGTTGTTCTTTCGATAACCGGCGCAATTGACGCAAAATACCAGTATTACGAACCATCTTGAACGCCATTGTCATTGATGTTATCGGTTGTTTATACTGCGCATACATACTTTGTGTTCGTATCTTTTGCAAGTTTACCAAATATGTATCAATGTATTCAGGCAACATTTTCTGGCGCAACATTGTGCGACACTGGCGCATTATTGCACGCTTTTTTACATGCGCCACACGACGCATTCTGCGTAATTCGTCCGCCGACAACCGAACCGGTGTATTAACCCAGCAATCATGCACCAATGAATA
>JAGBHZ010000007.1 GCA_017935245.1 Alphaproteobacteria bacterium
GGCGGTGCAATGTCGGTGCACGGTTCAACAGAACCGGATGTTCATAGATAACCTTTTCCAGGATTTCCCATACAACGTCTTCGCCATTTTCAACCATTTTACGGGCGGTTTTCAATGTGTTTGCATAATCACCCGCCAACAAGCGTGCATAAACAAATGGTTTAAACAATTCCAGCGCCATTGTTTTTGGCAAACCCACCTGGTGCAATTTCAGGGTTGGACCAGATACGATAACCGAACGACCAGAATAATCAACACGCTTACCCAACATGTTCATACGGAAACGACCCGATTTACCACGCAATGAATCAGACAAAGATTTCAATGGACGACGATTCTGGGATACCATTGGACGTGCCTTGTGCCCATTGTCGAACAATGAATCAACCGCTTCTTGTAACATGCGTTTTTCGTTGCGAACAATGATATCAGGCGCATGCATTTCCATAAAACGTTTCAGACGATTGTTACGGATAATAACACGACGATATAAATCGTTCAGGTCAGATGCCGCAACATGCCCCGCATCCAATGTTACCAATGGACGCATATCTGGTGGTGTAACCGGAATAACATCTGGTAACATCCAGGCTGGATTTGTTTTTGAATCCAAAAACGCTTCGACTAATTTTAATTGTTTAATAATTGCCTTGCGCTTGGCTTCGGATTTTGTATCGGCCAATTCCGCGCGCAGACGTGTGCGTTCATCGCCCATATCCAGGTTTTCGATGATGTTACGAACACCTTCGGCACCAATACCAACACGGAACGCGTCGGCACCGAATTCTTCGACGGCGGCCTGGTATTCATCTTCGCTAATAACATCGTACAGTTTCAGGTTTGTTAAACCCGGTTCAATAACGATGTGTGCATCATATGAAATAACCTGTTCTAATTTCTTTTGTGGCAAATTGTTCAACAAGGTTGCGATTTTACCTTCGCGAAGGAACCATGTATGTGCAACCGGCATTGCCAATTTAATGTGCCCCATGCGTTCACGACGAACGGCCGATGGGCCAACCTCTACCCCGCAACGTTCACAAACAATACCACGGAATTTAATGCGTTTATATTTACCACACGCACATTCATAATCTTTGACCGGACCAAAAATCTGCTGACAGAACAGTCCTTCGGCTTCTGGCTTTAAAGAGTGATAGTTAATTGTTTCTGGTTTTTTAACTTCACCATGCGACCATGACAGAATTTCTTCGGGCGACGCAATTGTAATGCGTAACGCGTCAAACTGTTCTTTGGTTTCGATTTGTCCAAATATCTTTTGCAACATATTGCTCATTATATTTTGCTCCATTTTAAAATAGTTTTTAGTTGTTAGTGGCTAGTGGTTAGGGTGCAGGGCACATGCCCCACACCAATGCTAACAACTAATCTACTTTCTTTGGTGTCATTGCCAGACCCAATCCACGCAATTCGCGAACGAATACGTTAAAGGCTTCTGGGGTTCCGGTCTGGATATCATTGCTGCCGGAAATGATGGATTCATACATCTTGTTTCGGCCGGTGATATCGTCAGATTTTACCGTTAACATTTCACGCAACAGGTGCGCGGCACCGTGTGCTTCCAACGCCCAAACTTCCATTTCACCCAGACGCTGGCCACCCATGTGGGCCTTACCGGACAACGGTTGCTGGGTTACCAATGAATAGTTACCAATTGAACGTGCGTGAATCTTTTCATCAACAAAGTGATGCAGTTTTAACATGTACATAACACCAACGGTTACCGGACGTGCAAATTTTTCGCCCGTCATACCGTCGTACAAATCAAACTGACCCGTTTCTGGTAATTTCGCCAGTTTCAGCATACTGCGAATATCTTCGGGTGTGGCACCGTCGAATGTTGGTGTTGCCATTGGAACACCGTCCCGCAACAGGGCTGCCTGGGCACGAACGTCTGTATCTGTCATTTTTTCCAGTTTTTCAGATACTTCTTTGCCATAAACGCGGCCCATGATTGTACGCAAATCATCGGTAACGGCACGTTTTGCCTTTACTTCGTCCAAAACAGCACCAATTTGTGCACCCAATGTGCGCGCCGCCATCCCAAGGTGGGTTTCCAAAATCTGGCCAATGTTCATACGTGATGGTACGCCCAATGGATTCAGAACAATGTCAACCGGTGTCCCATCGGCCAAGTGTGGCATATCTTCGACAGGTACAACCTTGGACACAATACCCTTGTTTCCGTGGCGTCCCGCCATTTTATCACCCGGCTGCAACTTCATTTTGTGCGCGATATATACCTTGACTTCTTTTAATACACCGGCATTTAATGAATTGCTTTCGGTTGCCTTGGCAACTTCGGCATCGGCTTCTTCGTTCAACTGCTTTAATTTCAGAACATGCTGTTCACGCAATTCGTCGATTTTTGCCTGGGCTTCTTTGTTTTTAACGACCAATTTTTTCACATCAGATGGACGGATACCTTCGAATACTTCGGCGGTCAGTTTTTTACCAACAAATGGCTTCAAACTGCCGGTGCCAGATTCGATAACCATACCTTCTGCAATCTGGAAGATTTGATCGGCAAAGCCTTTTTCCATAATATTGGTTTCTTCTTCGCGATCTTTGTTAATCTTTTCGATTTTTTGCAGTTCAATCATCTGGGTACGTTCGTCTTTCTTTACCCCATGACGGGTCAAGACGTTAACACCAATAACGGTACCTTCTTCGTTTGGCCCAACGCGCAGTGATGTATCCTTTACATTAAGGGCCTTTTCACCAAAGATGTTGCGCAACAGTGCTTCTTCGGGGGTCAATAATGTTTCAGATTTTGGCGAAACACGACCAACCAAAATGTCGCCCTGTTTTACGCGTGCACCAACATAAATAATACCAGATTCGTCCAGATTCTTTAATGCTTCTTCGCTAACGTTTGGAATGTCGCGTGTGAAACTTTCCGGGCCCAATTGGGTATCACGTACTTTGAATTCTTTTTCGACGATTTTTACAGATGTAAATACATCATCACGTGAAATCTTTTCCGAGATAACGATTGAGTCTTCGTAGTTATATCCGCGCCATGGCATAAATGCAACCAATACGTTGCGACCCAACGCCAATTCACCATAGTTCATTGATGAACCGTCGGCAATGATGTCGCCCGCAGAGATGCGATCGCCAACCTTGACCAATGGTTTCTGGTGAACCAAGGTTTCACTGTTGCTGCGTTCGAATTTTTCCAGGTTATAGATATCAACCCCGGTTACAACGTTGCGGCTGTTCATACATTTAACCACGATACGGTTTGCATCCACAGATTCAACAACACCACTGCGTTTTGCAACCTTACCAGTGCGGGAATCACGCGCCACTTCGCGTTCGATACCGGTACCAACCAATGGTGCCTGGACGCGTAATAATGGAACGGCCTGGCGCTGCATGTTTGAACCCATCAATGCACGGTTCGCGTCGTCGTTTTCAACGAACGGGATTAACCCAGTTGCAATCGATACCACCTGGCGTGGTTCAACGTCGATTAAGTCAACTTCTTCTTTTGCAACCATTGTAAATTCGCCATCAACACGTGCGGTTACAATATCTTCTGATAATTTACCGTCTTTGGATGTTGGGGTGTTACCCTGGGCAATTTTATGTCCCAATTCTTCGTCCGCCGTCAGATATACCATCTTGTCTGTAACCTTGCCGTTTTCAACAACATAGTATGGCGTTTCAATGAATCCATATGGATTTACACGCGCATATGATGACAAGTGGTTAATCAGACCAATATTCGCACCTTCGGGGGTGTGAATTGGGCACAGACGACCATAGTGTGTTGGGTGAACGTCACGAACATCGATACCCGCACGATCACGGTTCAAACCACCGGGACCCAATGCAGAAATCAAACGTTTATGTTCCAGTTCAGACAATGGATTATATGCATCCATAAACTGGGACAATTGTGATGTACCCAAAAATTCAGATACCAATGACATCAATGGTTTTACATTGATAACATCTTGGGGCTGCATGTTGGCGATATTCGGACTGGACAGCGCTTCGCGGACCAGACGTTCAATACGCAACATACCCGTACGGAAGTTTTGTTCCAACAATTCTCCAACCGTGCGAACACGACGATTTGATAGGTTATCAATATCATCAACGGTGTCCTTGCGGTCAATAATGTTGGTTAAAGTCTTCAATACCGCCAGGAAATCGCCCTTGGTCAACAAACGTTCGTCTTCTGGTTTTTTGCCAGAATCAATTTTCAAACGTTTGTTCATTTTGAAACGACCAACCGCGGACAAATCATAGTATGCAGGTTCAAAACCCTGGCGCATAAACAGATTGATTGCCGCTTCCAGTGTTGGGCGTTCGCCCGGACGGATAATGTTATAGATTTCAATCAAGGCCTCTTCGCGGTTGGTTGTTTTGTCCGCCAACAATGTATTGCGCATATGTGCCGTGATTGTTGTATTATCAATCGAAATCAGGCTGATTTCTTTGATATTCATTTTATCTAAATCGTTCAGAACTTCTTCGGTGATTTCTGTTCCGGCCGGCATTACAACTTCGTCGCCGTTCATAATCGGATCAAACAGATATTCACCAATCAAAGATTCTGGTAAGATACCAAATGTTTTGGATGCATCGGAAATCTTTTTCAAACGCTTTGCATTCAGACGATCACCCTTGGATGCTAAAACCTTCTTGTCTTTTGGATTAATCAAATCATAATTCAGGCGGTATTTATCCAAACCGTCGAATGACGCAACATCACCGGTCCATAATTTACCGTCGAATTTCAGGCCAATACGCTTATAGAACGCACCTAAAATTTCAGTATCGCTCATACCACGGATTGATGTCTTGCGTGGTTCGGCCAACCATTTCTTTTCATCTTCGGCGGCCGGCAAACAACGCAGCAACACCGTTGCAGGCACCTTGCGACGACGATCGATACGGACATAAATTACGCCCTTGGCTTCTTCGAAATCAATCCAAGAACCGTGTTCTGGGATGATACGGGCCGTGTATGTAGTTGGATTTCCCGCAATTTTGGCTTCTTTGGTTGTTGCAAACACAACGCCCTGGGCACGATGCATCTGGGACACGATAACGCGTTCAACACCGGATGCGATAAAACTGCCGCGTTCGGTCATTAACGGCACTTCGCCCATAAATATTTCTTGTTCCTTGATGTCCCGCAGAGTTTTTTTACCATCTTCTGCGACATCCCATAAAATCAATCTCAGCTTCAATTTCAGCTTGCTGGAATATGTCATATTACGCAGCATGCATTCTTTTACATTGTAAACAGGCTTGTCCAATGTGTATTCAACAAATTCCAGGTCGGCAATGCCGGCATAGTCTTTGATTGGGAACATGGATGAAAATACGTTCTGCAAACCGATATTTTTACGGTTTTGTGGCGCAACGTCGGCCTGTAAAAAGTCTTTGTAGGAATCGTATTGTATTTCAACTAAATCAGGAAGCGGAGTTTGCAAAAAACTTTTACCAAAAGATTTTCTAAATTTCTGGATAACTGCCATGGGTTTTAATCCTTTTTTTCTGTGCGTTTTGTGCAAACGTTGGCAGGGCAAAAAGAAAATTCTTAAACAAATTGTGAATAAAATTTATCAAAGATATCAGATAATTAAATAATTAACTGCAAATTTTTATTTGAATGTATGACATACATCCTGCATAAAAATTTTTGTTTCTTCTTTAATTATCTTGCCACAATTTATTTAACAATCTCCTTTTTGCCCTGCTTTTGTCTTGCTCTTTTGACTTTCGTCTTTTACGCCTTTGTGCCCGCATGGGATTTTCATCCCACGCGGGCGGCGTTTTTGCCATATTTTCATATGGCTAATTTTTTTCGAACCATGCGGGTTCGACGGTTGAATTATTTCAATTCAACTTTGGCACCGGCGGCTTCGATTGTCGCTTTCATTTTTTCAGCTTCATCTTTTGCAACGCCTTCTTTTACTGCCTTTGGTGCAGATTCAACCAAAGCTTTCGCTTCGCCCAAACCTAAACCTGTGATATCTTTAACTGCTTTGATAACAGCCAATTTGTTTGCACCGACTTCGGCCAATACAACGTCAAATTCGCTCTTTTCTTCTGCAGCAGCCGCAGCAGGACCCGCAGCAACCGCAACAGCAGCAGCAGCGCTAACGCCCCATGTTTCTTCCAACGCTTTGGACAGTTCAACAGCTTCCAAAACGGTCAATTTTGACAATTCTTCAACTAATTTCTGAATGTCTGCCATTTTTTTACTCCTAATTTTTGTTTTAGGTCAGAATAAATAATTCTGATTTTATTGTTCTTTTTTTCCATACTCTGCCGATACTCGTGCAATGCGCGACGCCGGTTCGACCAAAATGCGTGCGATTGTACCACGAATTTCCAACAGGGAAGGAAGCTTGGATAATTGCAATACGCCGTCTGTGTCCAGAACATCTGCATCCATTTTACCACCAACGATTGTCAAATTTGGGTGCGTTTCCGCAAATTTTGCCAATACCTTGGTAACCGCCAAACCATCAGTCGCAACCGCAACCGCCGTTGGACGTTTCAGCATATCGGATACAGGTTCGAAATCGGTGTCTTTTAACGCCAATTTCATCAAACGGTTTTTGACAACCTTGAATACGGAAACCAATGGGCGCAATTCATTACGCAGGCCTTCGAATTCTTGAACCGTCAAACCATGGTTTTCAACAATGAAAACACCGTTTGCATCTTTCAGGGACGACTGCAACGCTGAAATCAAATCTGATTTTTCTTCGCGTTTCATCTTTATTTCCTTCAAGCTTCTGTTTTGTTAACTTTCCATCCAGGGTGCCCCCGGGTGGGGCTGATGTTCCTGCCCCAAAGAATTTTTCTTTGTCTATGATGGCAATTAAGCAACGTTTTCGTTACACCATCAGTCTTGGACAGAAATCTGTTTATGCGACGCATGCCTTCGCACGCGCCGCATTTAATTATTTTGCTTCTACCTTCAGACCGGGTCCCTGGGTTGTCGCAATGGAAATACCCAAGATATACTGGCCCTTGGCGGATGCGGGTTTAATCTTTTTCAACTGGTCAATCAAGGCATTTGCATTTTCAACCAATGCATCGGTTGTAAATGACATTTTACCAATCCCAGCGTGGATGATACCCTTCTTTTCAGCACGATATTCAATCTGGCCCGCTTTTGCCGTTTTAACAGCGTCCGCAACGTTGTTTGTAACCGTACCCAATTTTGGATTCGGCATCAAACCCTTGGGCCCCAATACACGTGCGATTTTTGACATTTTTGGCATCATGTCTGGTGTTGCGATAACACGGTCAAAATTGATATTGCCCGCAGCAACCGCATCAATCAAATCTTGTCCACCAACAACGTCGGCACCGGCTGATTTTGCTTCGTCGGCCGCATTTTCTGTGAATACCGCAACGCGAACCGTTTTACCCGTACCATTTGGCAGGGACAACATACCACGAATATTCTGGTCAGCCTTAGTCACATCGATACCCAAACGGATAGCGATTTCCAGCGTTTCATCAAATTTCTTGGACGCGTATTCACGCAACGCTTCAATAGCATCAGATAAAGTATAAACTTTTTCTGTGTCCAAATTTTTCCAAGTTTGCTGTTTCTTTGTCAATTTCATGATATTACTCCTCTACCTTTACGCCCATAGAACGGCATTGACCCGCAACAATGTTCATTGCAGATTCAATGGAAGAGCAATTCAAGTCTGGCATTTTCGCTTCGGCGATTTCTTTAATCTGAGCCTTAGACAATGTACCGACAAAGTCGCGACCTGGCTTATGAGAACCGATTTTCAGTTTCAATGCCTTTTTAATGTAGTACGATACAGGTGGCAATTTCATAATAAATTCGAAACTGCGATCTGTGTAAACAGTGATAATACATGGAATCGGCATACCCGGTTCTTTATCAGATGTTCTATCGTTAAACTGTTTGCAGAATTCTGCGATGTTAACACCAGCAGCACCCAACGCCGGACCGATTGGAGGCGCAGGATTTGCCTGTTTTGCAGGGACGACCAATTTGACCAATCCCTTTACTTCTTTCTTTGCCATTTTTCACTCCATTTTTTTGGTTTGTGTCGTGGTTCGATATGGCGTATCTACCACGGTTTGGTGTGATTTTACATGATATTTTTCAGAAAACCACAAAAATCTTTTGCGACATCGGGCCGCATTTATAATTATACTTTTTCAACCTGGTCGAATTCCAATTCCATGCTGGTTTCACGACCAAATACCAGAACCGTAACCGTCATTTTCTGTTTTACATTGTCCACTTCGGATGCGATACCGTTAAAGCCCGCAAATGGACCATCGATTACATGCACTTCTTGACCAACAGAATATTCAACATCTTCGATTGAAATTGCACCCTCTTCTACCTGTTTCATCAGGCGACGCGCTTCTTCTTCGCTGACCGCGATTGGTTTCTGACGCGCCCCTAAGAACATTACGACCTGGGGAATCTGTTTTACCAATGTGAACGTTTCATTATTCATTACCATTTGAACAACGATGTAACCTGGGAAAAACTTCTTTTCTGTTTTGACGCGTTTGCCGCCTTTGATTTCTGTAACCTCACGCGTGGGGACCAAAATTTCGCCAAAACACGCATTTAAACGACGTTTATCAATCTGTTCACGCAAGCCCCGTGCAACCTTATCCTCGCATCCGGTATGAACATTGACAACAAACCACTGCATTTTTTCTTCCATTTGTGCTTCCTTTGCCGTTTAGTTAAAAAATCCAATTAACAATTGCACCCAAAACGCTGTCAACTATAAAGAAAAACAACGCCGCCAGGGCCGCAAACACCAGAATCATAACCGTTGCACGAACAACCGTATCACGCGATGGCCATACAATTTTAAACCATTCACGACGTACAGATTTAATATATTCCAGCATTTTTTTCATAAAACACGTCCACTTTATTATATAACCGCAACTATTTGTGGCAGGGGCAGAAGGAATGTTCGCATTCGCTCACCACTCGTACCGATTTCGCATCGTTACACTTGCAAAATCTTACTCGTATGCGAACCCAACACCATCTATTTCATTCGGGTTCGTTTTTCTGTCCACTCTTTGCCAAATCCCAAAATACAAACACATTGTACTTTGGGATTTGGCAGGGGCAGAAGGAATCGAACCCTCATCCGCGGTTTTGGAGACCGATATTCTACCGTTGAACTATGCCCCTAAGAAACTTTGCAACATCGCCCTTTTGCACCGCATGCGCACCCATAGTCTGCGACAGGTTAGCACACAAATACAAAAAATCAAGCGGAAATATTATATTATTTTTCACTCACCCGCGCAAGGGGAATTTTCATATCCCACAATAATTTTCAATCCCAGGTTTTTGAATTTGCAAATTTTTTCTTGCATATGCGACGTGTTTTTTTCTACAATCCCCTTATCTAAGGGGGAGATTTTTGTGCAAAACCGCGTAGAACCGCCAATTTTCCTGTCCAGACTAATGACATTTGTTTTTGCAACGGCCGTGGTCGTGCTGGGGGTTATGGTCATAACATTGTATAAAATGTTCCCGCTTAATCGGCCCCAGGTGTTCTTTTTAATGGCCCAACCCAAACACACAGTGGATGTAACACTGCGCGAAATGGTGCCGGCCGATGAAAATCTGGATATTTACAAGCGGGCATTTGTAAAGGAATACATCAAGGCACGAAACGAAATAACACCCAATATTAATGTCATGCGCAAAAAATGGATGAACGACCCGGGTGCCGCGGTTCGCGCATGGTCCAGCGAAGATGTTTATGCAGACTTTGCCCAGACACGTATGCGAAACGCATTGATGAACGAAGTGCCTGATTTTGACATAAAATGCCCCGTCGAATTTGATTCACGACCAATATCGCGCGGCCCAGATATGTATGCGGTGAATTTCCGTTGGTTTTGTGAAAATAGTGGTGGACAGGTGGCCGCAAAAGATTATACAATCGTATTAAGATTGGAATCAGATAATGAAACCCAGGTTCAATGGACCGACCGTCTGGCAAATCCATTGGGTATTCGTGTGGTGGAATATAAAATTGAATCTGTGGATGGGGATACAACAAATAATACAGACCCATTAAACAGTTTCTAGATTCTGGGAATTGAAACGGAAGGATTTTGGTATGATGTTCGCAAAGGCTTTGAAATTAAATATATCTGTGGCATGCGTGATGGCGGTCTTAGGTGGCGGCTTTGTTGGTGCGGCGCATGGATATACAAACCCATGGGACAATCCAAATGCAAATATGGCATCGGGCAGCATTAAACCCGGATACGCACAATTGTCATGGGCCAAGGGTAATGTTTTGCCACTAAAATTACGCAATGGGATGGTTACGATGGTAACACTGCCCAATGGTGAACAGATTACAGATGCGGTTTTGGGTGATCCGGCCCTGTTCCAGGTGGACGCAACCAAGGGTGGTAACACAATGATGATTGCGCCGGCGACTGATAACCAGGGGTCGGACACAAACATGATTGTTTCGGGCGCATCGGGGAACCAGTATATATTCTATCTGCGCGCGGAACCATCCAATTCAAGCGAGGTTACATATTCCCAGGTTGATGTTATCTTGGACGGTAATGGCGTATTACCGATGGCGACGGCCGCGACCAAGGCATCGTCCAATATGAAATCTATATTCAACAAGCCGGCCGCAACCGCAAACACCGTTGGCGTTGATGGCGAAGATTACGGTTGGATTAAATCAATGAAAATTGATCCATCGGAATTCCGATTTGACCTGGATATATTTGTTCCAAACCCAGATGACTATGTTATTGCGCCAGAACGCGTTTGGCGCGACCGTATCTTTACTTACATTGATTTCGGGGACAAGGTTATTTCTATGACCCAGCGGCCGGTTGTATCGTTATTGGTCGAAGGTGGTGAATCACCGGTTGGTTTCCGTACCGATGGCGAAGATGGTCGTTTATTAATCGTAGAAGCGGTTGGGGATATGGTTCTGCGCAGTGGGCAGCGTATCGTATGTATTAAAAAACGTGAAAAACCGTTCTTAATCGCAGATACCGCGTCGGTTATGGCACTGGCCGAGGCAAACGTCGCGCAAAGTATGATGAGTGGTCAATCACTAAACAACATTGCATACAATATGGATATGGCTGCAATGAATATGAACGTTGGAAACTATGCCACGACACCGACATTTGTTGGTAATGGTTCAGTTGCGGCGGCGACGGGTGCGGGATATTATATGCCGGCCGGTTTCACCGGTGGCGCAACAGGTGGCACGGCATCAACCGCAATGACAATGGTACCGACCCAGCGTGATACCGCCGGCGCATATTTGCCACAATCAAACATCCCATTGATTACCAGCAACCAGGGTGGCGTTGCGGTCGAATTAAAATCAGACCCATCGGTCAAGGCACTGAACGATTACTGGACGGGGCTGTTGGCAAAATTTAGTGGCGATGACGGCGCAGGTATTTTGACACCTTATAAAAACAGTGTGTTCTTTGCCGTTGATGAACAGGGTGTTGGCGATTTGGGGGCGGATTCGATGACGGCACGCCTGTACCGTTTGCGTATTGGTCCATTACCGGATATTGAAACGGCACAAAAACTGTGCGACCAATTGTTAAAGTTCAGTGGCGCATCATGCAACGTTGTTAGAATCCAGTAATAAACCACGGATGGGTGTGGGGTAAAATGAATAAAATAAAAAAAACATTTAATGATTGGCGTAACAATACACCAAAACGCGTCCAATGGATTTTGTTGGTGGTGGCGTTTGTGGTGGTGTTGATACTTATGACCCTGGTACTGACGGGCGGTGAAAAAGAAAAGAAGATAGAAGAAATTGATGCAACGCCCATCGAACTGGTGGTGGGACCGGATTCAATTGACTGGCCCGACGTTACCGTCGGCCAGGCCAAAACGCAGACCATCACTGTGTCTGCGACCGGACCAATCAAAATTGTTGAGGTCAGACGTGATAAAAACATAAATGGCCTGTCGGTTACAACGGGATGTACAAATGCCGGCGAAATCAGCGCAAAATTTGCATGCACAATAACGATTGATTATGCACCAACAACCGCAATGACGGCACGGGGTGTGCCAATCTTTATCGATTGGCATGGTGTAAATCAGCCCGAAAATATGAAAAAATCATATAAATACACAATGGTTTTGGGGGCGGTGGCGCCGGTTGCGGAAACCAAACCAGAACCCGCATCGGTTGTAATACCACCCGTTACAGAAGAAGTAGAAGAAGAAGAAATTGAAGAAATCGAAGAAGATGAAATTGAATTAATTGCGCCGTCAAACCCATTTGTTGAAGATTTTGAATCATCCAACGCCCCAGAACAAGCACCAGAAGCATGTTCGGATTTCGCGTTCCCAGGATATGATAATTCGGGTCGTCAAATCGGATGGATTAAGCCAAAAGGTGGCGCGTACTATTTTCATCCTTTTTCGGACAAAACATGTGAAAATCCAACCGGTGTCTATAACCCAGACAATGGTATTATCACGGATATAAAAAATAAGTCTAAGAAAATCGGGACCGATGTCGATCATATTGGATATGCAACAATAACAAATGGGGTTTTGCCGGAACTGGCCAGTTTGGCAACAAAAACCACCGATGAAACCAAGCCCGCCGCACGCGTGGCAGCCAGTGCTATGGGTCGCCCAGATGGATTAAAAGACGCCCCACCCGCACCGGTTACATACGGTACATCCGCCATCCAGGCAATTGTTGCATCACAACCATATGACCGCAGTTTTGTTTTACGTCAATATAAACCAATCCCGGCCACAATTGTTTCAGATGTGCGGGCGGATGCGGATGTCTTTGAAAAAGGGAAACCATTGCCAGTGCGGGCAACCGTTGATAGAAACGTTTATTCCGATGATGGACGCAATATTATCATACCGACGGGAACGATGATGCTGGGGTATGTTACGGGTGATTTGCCGGGGCCATACAAAACAATTGGGCGGATGCAGATAAACTGGTATCAATTTATTCGCCCAGATGGTGTTGAATTTAACTTTGGTTCAGAAAGTGTTCAACCATTCGCAGGCGACGCCCAGGGACGCGTTGGTGTTCCCGGCCGCGGCAGTAGTGATTATATCGAACAATTCTTTATGCCTATGCTAACCGCAATTGTACCGGCGGCGGTGAATTTAATCGCACCGGTTACAGACGCTTTTGTTAACCAAATTGATTTAGATAATAATACCGTTGTGCAAAGCGGTACGGTTCGTTCATCGGAACTGGCCAAAAATGAAATTATTACCGCATGGAACCAGGTGGCGCAAAAATTACTGGTCGATATGATGGATAATACCGTGCCACCATTTACAATTGCCGCCGGCACACGAATTACTGTTTATTCACCAGAAGATCTGGTTGTCGTATGCGCAGATGAAAATCAAAAGTGTTACGTTGAATCATATTACGCAAAATCAACCAACCAAGAAAGATTTGATTATAATTCTGTGCAAAACTTTACTGTTGATAAATCGGGCCCCGACTGGGTTGGCCAGGTACGTTCATTTGCAGTGAACCAATGTTGTCAGGATGGTAAGGTGAAAGACGGATACATAAATATCCAGGGATGTGATGCATATGATTACAGAACACTGGTCTTCTATTGTCAATCAAGCCAGTATCAGGCAATTAATATGGCAAAGCAAGATGCTTTGTATAAAAATCAGCAAAGCACCAGTAACAAAAACAGTATTGCCAGTGTTTCACAACAGGGAGAACAAGCATATAATGAACAGGTTCTGGGATTGAAATATGATACAGCAACCGGCGCAATCAAAAATCCGTTTGAGGAAAAAGATGAAGAAGTCGCAGTTGAGGCAGAACAGACTGTATTAACATGCGAAGATGGCAGCATGCCAGATGCAAATGGTTGCTGTGCGGGGGAAATATACACCGATATGGGCGATATGGGATTCAATTGTTGCCCAGAGAGCGGTGGCGACTGTTTCCCGCCAATTCTGTAACGGGATACAATAAATAAATTTTCACACCCACCAAACGGTGGGTGTTATTTTTTGAAAAAGAAACTATATGGAAAAATAATAGAAAAAGAAAACGTAAAATGATTTGTAGTATTGTTATATATTCGCGCCCATTTCATGGGCGTATATTTTTTTATCACGTGCGATATCTAATGAACTGGGGCTATGGATGATTTTCGATTCGTGGTCACAATCTACAAACATTAATCCGAATCAGTTTTCTGATTCGGGAATCAACCGATGGTTGTAATATTTATCAATATCGATTTTTTAGGATATAAATCTTAACATATCATATAAAAAAGGAGAAGAGATATGATTCAAACCCAAACAGTTTACAATGCTGAAAAATTTCAAAATGCCGAACAAATGTGGTTCTGGTTTTTGTATTCAAAATCTGTGCGTAATGGTTTTGTTCATAATAATATCTGTGGCACAAAACGTATATGTGAACTGGTTGATGTAGAAACACTGATAACAAAATTGTATTTGTCTGGGAAAATAACAGATGAGCAATTATCTGTTATGAAAAAATTTGGAGACAAACGGCGCGCCCCACATCAATATATATGGCATGAAAATCACGCCGCCGACCAATGGAAACGCGCAATGGATACAATTAACGATGCCGCACGGGCGCGCGGATGGATTGAATAATTTTTTGGGGGTGATATTATGATTATAATTGCATTTTCAAATAAAACATCACTGTGTTTGCCACGCGTTATCTGTCGAAAATTTAAGCACGTGGCACCAATTGTCCCAGATGGTACAGAACTGGTTATGTACCAATTTGTACGACGCGGATATGTAAAAAAAATCAGACTAAGATTTCGCGATATAAAAATACTTAACGCACACGGATGGAAATTTGTTTATGTCGATGGCGCAACCATTTCGTCGGATTTTAATTATGATAACGCGTGGTCATGTGTTGATTTATCTAAACGTGCATTAAATATACAAAATTGGCGAATACAAACACCATTGGCATTATACAAATTGTGCGAAAAATAAAAATCCCCCAAACGGGGGATTTTTTATTTGCCTTGTTTCTTGATTATGTACATCTGGGCAATACCAAAGATATTCGATACCGTCCAATACAGAACCAATCCCGCCGGCATCCACGCAAACATTATCGTGAACAATACCGGCATCCAACGCATCATACGCTGGGTCTGGGCGGCGATGTCATTTTTATCAACACTTTTGCCACGGGATGCAGATTGTAACGATTGCTGGAACCACATTGTTGCACCCATTAATATCGGTAAGATAAAGTATGGATCCATAACCGCCAAATCATTTATCCACAAGAAGTTTGCACTGCGCATTTGTACGGATACCAATAACGCCTTGTACAATGCAAAGAAAATCGGTATCTGAATCAACATCGGCAGGCATCCCGACATAGGGGATGTCTTGTGTGTCTGGTACACCTTCATCATTTCCATTTGAAGGCGCATTTTATCGTTGGCGTATAATTTCTGAATCCGCTGTAATTCAGGTTGCATTTTCTGCATTGCAATCATTGATGTATATGATTTGCGCGTCAACGGCCACATCAATAAACGCAATACCAGTGTCATCAAAATTATCGCAACACCGTAATTCATAACCAATGCATTTAGTACGTTAATAAACCACAACATTGGACGGGCCAAGAATCCAAACCACCCGTAATCAATTGTATCATCAATGCCCGCAATGTATTTATTTGCGCCAAGCAACGCATCTGGCGCCAGGGGGCCCGCATATAAATTATATGATATCGTTCCGGTTTCGCCCGCCGCAATTGATAGGGCGCCTACAATAACATCGGCACCATAATTTAATCCAGATTTTTTAATTGTCATCGTCTGGTCCGGTGTGTCAATCGATGCGATGGTTTCCCAATATTGATCTGCGAATCCAATAAATCCATTTGTTGTGGTGTATGCATATGAACGACGATCCATTTTACGCCAATCAATGCGTTCAATGTCGTTATTTTCATACGCAATTGCACCCGTCGATACACCCGCCGATGACGCAACATCATTTTCACGAACAATGCGCGCATATGGCGCAACAGAAATACTGTTTTTTGTATTATTCTTAATCGTATCTGATATTCTAATTACGTAATTATCCGTTGTTAGTGTACGTGTAAATTCAACACCATCGGCATTACGCCATGACAGTACACCGTCTTTGTTCTTCCAAATTGTTGTCGCCGTTGGCGCCGTTGTTCCATTTGCAACCAAACCAAATTCAGAATATGCATCCCCAGACAATAATGATACACGTGTTGCATCAGACGCAGATACCGCAAAATCGTTAAGATATATGTCAGATATGCGCAATCCACGAACCGAAAAATCAATTTGTGGATTTGACATATTGACCACCGGCACACTGGATACATCAACCGATGGGGCGGATGCGTCATTTGTAACATCTGTACTTTTCGGGGTCATCCACGTGCCCAACAACCACCAAACACCAACAAAAATCAAAAACCACCACATAAATCCAGACATCGGTGATTTCTTTGTCGCATTTTTATTCGCGTTCCACTGGGCAAAACCAGAATTTTTATCCATATACTGAACCATGATTATTTACCATCCTTTGCTGCATTTTCCAAACATTTACGGCGCGCGATGTACCAATTTAAAATATATAATCCAACGCCAACTACAATACAGATATCGGCAACATTAAATGCCGGCCAATGATATCCGCCAATATGAAAATCTAGAAAATCAATAACCGCGCCAAAACGAATACGGTCAATTAAATTTCCAATCGCCCCACCCGCAATCAATGACAATGGTACGATTTCAAATCGCTTGGCACGCATAAATAAAAAGTATAATATCGCACCAATTATTGCACCCGTCATAAACACCAAGACAATTGGTGCGTATTCGCCCAATGCATTAAACAATGAAAACGCCGTACCAAAATTCCATGTGAACACGATATTAAAGAAATTTGTTACATATGCCATCAAATACGGATTTGGCACCAATCCCCACGCCGAACCCGACAATGGTACACCACCCGTTATTAGGTACAGCAGTGTCCCCTTGGTCAATAAATCCAGAATAATAACACCAAATATTATTGATAAAATTTTCAATGTCTTTTTCATATGTCTTTCCTGTGTCTTGTAGAATATAGCAATCACGGCACACAAATGCAAATAAAATGTCCCCATTCGGGGACGGTTTTTATTAAGAAAATCATCACTGTGTTTCAGATATCTGTTCATCCATGGATGCATAATTATTTTCCCGCATAGATGACAATAATTCTTTGATTCTATTGTCAGATGCCCCAAGATGATTTAATACCCGACGCCCCAAGAAAAATGATGATTCAATCGTTTCAGGCATGGCGGCAAAAACACCATCTTTTAACAATACTTTTGAATCAGCCAGATTGCGCGCACGGGCAAAAATCTTGACACGGGGGGCAATAGATTTTATTGCCGCAACCGTACGACGCGCCGTTCCCGCGTTATCCAGCGCAACAACAACCGCACGAACACGGCGGGGCCGCAGCCCAAAATCACGCAATACCACATCATTTGTTGCGTCCCCATATACAACATTTATTCCACGTTCACGACCAATCATTACAGTATTAACATCCATATCAATTGCAATATATGGGATGTTTTGCGATTCCAACATCTGGGCAACAATTTGACCAACACGACCAAATCCACATATTACAACATCTGGGGCAATGGTGTTATCTGCATCATCAAGTTTTCGCGGAAAACGCTGGGTCATTAATCGGCCCGTACGACGCAGATAGTCATACCCCCACAACAAAATCGGTGTTGTCATAATCGACAATATTATAATTGCCGATAATATTTCTTGTGGGCAACCGGTATTGCGTTAATTGATGATGATTTTAACGTCTGTAACATCAAAAGACCAAATTCACCACCCTGGGCCAACAATAATGCAATCATTGTAGCATCAGGAATATCAACATTACGAACACGGGCAACAATAAATATTGCAATAAACTTAATCGAAATTAAACCAATCAATCCCCCCAAAACAATGTACCAATTTTCACCCAACATCGGCAGGTTCAATCCCATTCCCAACACAATGAAAAACAGTGCCAAAAACATTGTTGCATATGGACCAACCTGGGCATCAATTTGATGACGATATACGGTTTCTGACATTAACATCCCCGCCAGAAATGCCCCTAATCCCGCCGGCAATCCCATCAAATCCAACAGTACCGCCCATAAAACAATATTTAACATGACGGCTAATAAGAAAGCTTCTGGGGATTTTAATTTGGAAACCAATTTCAATAATGGATTAAGTACAAATCGACCAACAACCACCACACTAATAATTAATGCCACCGATATGACAATAACATCAATCGCACTGGCCCCCAGGTTAAATGACCGACCCGCAAAGACCGGTAACATCGCCAACAGTGGTATCGACAACAAATCTTGAAATAATAAAATCGAAAATGTTTGACGCCCCATGTTTGTATTTAACTGGTTCCGTGATACCAATAAATCCATGGCCGAAGATGTGCTGGACATGGCCAGCATTAACGACACCATAACACATCCCATAACCGACCATACTGTTATACCAAACAATAACGGAAACAGCATTATGGCAACCATCATCACCTGGGCCGCACCAAAACCAAATATTGTATGACGTAAATTCCACAGACGACGAATATTTATTTCAAGACCAATTGTGAACCACAAAAATAAAATCCCAATATCCCCAAGAAATTGCCATGTTCCATCCAATTCAAATAAATTAAAAACATATGGGCCGGACAAAATACCCGCAAACAAAAATGCAACCAATGCACTGATTTTCGCCATGCGCAACGAATATACCAGCACAAATATAACAGCCAAAAATATTAATACTGAAATCGGCATCTCTCTCTTTTCCCTGGGCTACAAGAAAACTATAACAAATCTTGGGCCATTAATGCAAATGTTTCTGGTGAAATTGTTTCGGCGCGTTCGGTTCCCGTTAAACCATATTTACCCCAATCAACACCCGGCATTATCGCGCGTATCATTTTACGACGCTGGCCAAATAATTTTGCAGTTAATTGTTCTATCTTGCCTAAATCTTGCAAACGTGAAATTTTTTCCACATTTGGTATAATTTGAACAACCGCACTTTGCACACGCGGACGCGGAACAAATGCAGTATTTGGAACATCAAACAAAATCCGCGAATCCGCAACCAGCGACGTTAATACCGCCAAACGTCCATAATGTTCATCGCCGGGACGTGATGTGATGCGCATGGCCACTTCGCGTTGAAACATTAATGTCATAGATTCTATCTTTTCACCGCGGGCAATTTTATGTAACCAGCCAATTAATAATTCAGTCCCCACATTATACGGCAGGTTCGCACATATCGCATATCTATCCAGCCCCAGTTCTGAAAAATTAATACGCAACGCATCATCATAAATAACCGTCAAGCGATTATCCGATGCATCAACAATCTGGGATAAAATTGGGGCCGTGGTTTTATCTTTTTCAATTGCAATAACACGCATTGCACCCGCCATTAAAATCGCACGGGTAAGGCCGGCGGGACCGGGTCCAACCTCGACCAGGGGGATGGTGTCAATATTCGGAACACTGCGCGCGATACGCCCCGTCAGGTTTAAATCAAATAAAAAATTCTGGCCAAATTGCTTTTTCGGTTCCAAACCCGCCGCACGCATCATTTCAGAAACAGGTGGCAAAGATGATAATTTATCCATCATAATGATTTACGCCCCCCAAACGCCAATGTTAATGTGCCATCGTCGATATAGTCTAAATCACCACCCAATGGCACCCCCGACGCCAATTCAGAAAACGCCACAGAATTTTCAGGCGATAACCCAGATGAAATCTGGGACATAATATAGTGCTGGGTGGTTTTACCCTCGATCGTGTTGGGTAGTGCAAAAATTATTTCTTTGATATTTTCGTTTGCAATGCGCGATGGTAAATTCTTTATATTTAAATCATCGGGCAACACACCACCCGCCCCCGACAGCAATCCACCAATAATATGATAACGCCCATGAAAAACCGAAGATTTTTCCAGCGTCCAAACATCGGCCAAATCCCGCACAATGCACAATTGACCATTTGCACGAACATCATCACGACAAAATTCGCACATCGCGCCACGGTCGGTCAATACGCCACAACATGCACATGGCGCAATTGTTTCAGACGCATCAATTAATGCCGCCGCCAGATTTGCCGCGCGCCCCGTTTTGTCCTGTAACAGTGCCAATGCAATACGCTGGCCACCGCGCGAACCAACGCGTGGTAATTTTGCAAATAATTTTATCAACTTTTCTATTTTTGGATTCATAGTGGTTTAAAGAATACTAATGAAAAACATAACTGTCAATACCATGTGTGGTGGCGGCATTTTTTATATTCTGGGCAATCGATTCCGATACACCATTTACACGCACACGATACATGCCATTGGGTGCGGTTTCAACCACCGCGTTAACCCCTAATTTATTTTTTACGTTTGCAACCTGGGAATTGGCGGCATCACGCGATGAAAATGCGCCAAACTGAACCCCGGCGCCACCGGATGACACATTGGACGTTGATGTTGTTGGAACATATGTCGGGGCCGCCGCAGATGTCGCCGCATTATATGCCGCATTAAACGTTGTGGCCGACGGGGTTGGCGCGGGTGTTGACGGCGCATATGATGGCACCGTTGGGGTCGCAACAATTGACGATGGCGACGCACCCATCATAGAAAACCCCTTGTTCAACATTTGGGCGGCAACGTTTGCACGGATATCTTTGTTTTCTGCGCCCAAAACCACCGACAGCAAATGAACATCCCCACGATGGGCGGTGGCAACCAATGAATACTTTGATTTTTTAGTATATCCAGTTTTCATACCATCACAGCCATTAAACGACCCCAGCAATCGATTGCCATTTGTGTATGTTTTGCCATTGTATGTCCAAGATTTTATCCCAAAATATTTCCAATATTGTGGAAAATGTTTATATACCGCCATAGACAGTAATGCAATATCACGCGCCGTTGACATATGGTCATCATTCGGCAGCCCCGATGAATTTTCAAAATTTGTGCGCGTCAATCCAATTTCACGTGCAACACGCGTCATAAGATCGGCAAAAGATTCTTCTTGGCCACCTTTTAAATTTTCCGCCAAAACACGCGCAACGTCATTTGCGCTGTGCACGGCGACAGCCTTTATCGCGTCTTCGACCCGAATTTTTGCACCCGCCGGCAGGCCAATTTTCACCGGTTCTGCATTGGCGGCCGATTGAGACACAATTAAATAATCATCCAGATTTAATCGACCATGTTCCAGTGCATCAAACGTTAGATACAGTGTCATAATCTTGGTCAGTGATGCCGGATAGTTCAATTCATTTGCGTTTTCTTGGTACAATACACGCCCGGTATCCATATCCGCAACCAGTGCCGCACGATATTGTGCCGCATATGATGGTGCACACAATAAGATTATAGGTAAAATTAGGAAACGCATTCTCATTAAATAAAAGTTTAATAAAATTTTGTACATCGGGTCAATAAATAAAATCCCGCATAACGCGGGATTTTTTATTTATGATTTTTCGCCGCCGCCGCAATAAATGCGTTAAACATAGGATGCCCCGAATACGGTCCCGACTGAAATTCCGGATGAAATTGTCCCGCGACAAAGAACGGATGATTTCTTAGTTCTATGATTTCAGGCAAGGTGCCATCGGGACTGCGCCCGGATATTATCATGCCGGCATCTGCAAATTTCTGTTCCAATGATATATCCATTTCATAACGATGGCGATGGCGTTCACTGATTTCGGTCGTGCCCCAAATTTCATGCGCACGCGTTCCCGGCGTAATTACACACGGATACGCCCCCAGGCGCAATGTGCCACCCATATCGGCCGCATCGTGATCGGCCATGATATTTATAACCGGGGTGCACGATTTATCAAATTCTGATGAATTTGCATTTTCAATCCCCAATACATTGCGCGCAAATTCGATAACGGCAACCTGCATGCCTAAGCAAATCCCCATGTATGGCACACGGTTTTCACGCGCATATCCGGCGGCCGCAATTTTTCCGGCAACACCACGCGCACCAAAACCGCCCGGCACCAAGATACCATCAACATCCGCGCAATCGTCGGGCGAAAATGTTTCGGCATTAATCTTTTTCAATTTTACATGAACATTGTTTTGAATACCGGCGTGGAATAATGCTTCGTTCAAAGACTTGTACGCGTCGGGAACATCAAAGTATTTTCCAACAATACCAATATTCACCGTCGGAATATCCGCGTTCAGATATTTTTCAATCTTTTCAAATCGCGACATATCGCCAATTGCATTGGGCAGACCAAAGTGATCTGCGATAATGTCAAAGACGTGTTGCGATTCATACGCCAACGGAATTTTATAGATATTATCAACATCAATTCCACTGATTACATTTTTTGCCGGCAGATTACAGAACATACCAATTTTTGCACGCTCGTCCGATGTTAGCATACGTGGTGTGCGCACGATTAACATATCTGCCTGGATACCATTTTCCAACAGGCGTCGCACAGACATCTGGGTCGGCTTGGTTTTTAGTTCGCCCGACTTTTCCAAATATGGCGCCAATGTTAAGTGCACAAACATAACGTTGCGACGACCGACCTGGTTTGCAAATTGTCGTATCGATTCCAGGAAAATTTGCCCTTCGATATCACCAACCGTGCCACCAATTTCACAGACAACGAAATCAGTGTCCACCGGCGCCGACACATATTCTTTGATTTTATTTGTAACATGCGGAATCATTTGAACCGTTGCCCCCAAATAATCACCACGACGTTCCGCATTTAATACATCCCAATAAATACGCCCCCCGGATACCGAATCTGTTCGCGACAAGCGTGCGCCCAAAAATCGTTCATAATACCCCAGGTCCAAATCCGTTTCATACCCGTCATTTGTTACATAGACTTCGCCATGCTGAAACGGCGACATTGTGCCAGGATCAATATTCAAATATGGATCAAATTTGCGCGCATGCACCGTGTACCCACGCGATTGAAGAAGGGCGCCACAACTTGCCGCTGCGACGCCCTTGCCTAAACTTGAAACAACACCACCGGTAATAAAAATGTACTTTGCCATAAGAAATACCCCCTTATGTAATTGTATCCTAGAAAATTTTCCGTTGCGACGCAATTAAATAAATTCCTATACTGGGGGTATGCAAAAATTTCTGAATTTTCAACGTCAAAACATCTTCTGGTGGGTGGGGCCGATTATGGCATTTGGTGCGGCGCTGTATTTTTCATTATCGTATGAACCAATAATACCATACGCAATAATTTTATCAGGCGCATTATTTGCAATTATGATTTGGTCGCGTGTGCCGTATATTCTGCGCGCGGTGGCAACGTTTATGTTCGGGTTTGTTTATGCGTGTGCGTACACGCATGCAATTAATACACCGCAAATTAATTCAACCATGCGGGACGCAAATATCATTGGCGATGTTTATAAAATTGATTTCGCAAATGATAAATCACGCATCTATATAAACACAGACGACGGGATGCATGTGCGTGTATCACTGGGGCAAAATCTGGGTGCGCCAAATGTTGGTGATAAAATTAGTGCAACCGCAACACTGTTTCGGCCGGCGGCCGCGTATGCACCGGCAACATTTGACTATGCACGGTGGGCATACTTTAACGGAATTAGCGCAACAGGTTATATTTCAGATTATAACGTTACAAACCCCGCACATGGTTTTAGCGTTAATTCAATTCGTGATGAATTACATAAACGTTCTGATTCTTTTCTGGTGGACAGTTTAGTATTAGGATATAAAAACGCAGTTCCAAAAAATGATGATAAAATATGGACGGCAACCGGAATCGGACACGTATGGTCAATCAGTGGATTTCACATGACATTGGTTGGCGGTTGGATATTCGCGATATTCTTTTTATTATTCCGTGCAATACCATATATCACGCGACGCATACCGGCACGAATACCCGCAATTATATGCGCATGGATGGGATTGCTGGGGTATCTGTTTATATCGGGACTGGATGTTGCGACAATTCGCGCGTTCTTGATGACAAGTTTGGTTTTCATGGCGTTTATATTTGGACGCAATGCAATTTCAATGCGTAATATTTGCATGGCATTTTGTTTAATATTCTTAATCAATCCACACTATGTTATGCAGCCCGGATTTCAATTGTCTTTTTCGGCGGTGTTTGGATTAATCTGGTTCTGGGGGAACACGCAATATGTAAAGCGCACACGGGTACAAAAAATATTACGCGCAATTTATGTAACAATTATGACATCGATTGTCGCAACAATTTTTACCGCACCATTTGTTGCCGCGCATTTCGACGCCATGCCAATTTATGGATTGATTGGAAATATGGTGTTGTTACCAATATTTTCGTTTGTGATTATGCCACTGGTTATGATTGGGGCATGTGGCGCAGGTTGGGCCGTGAATATCGCACATGCGATTTATGATTGGACATTGGGTATCGCAAATTGGATTTCTGATCTACCATTATCGATGATTACGGTACCACATATTTCAAATACTGCGATGGTGTGTTTTATCATTGGATTGATGTGTATAGTTTTTATCCGTGCAACGCGGTGGCGTGAAAATTATATTATTGGTGCGATGTTTATTTGTGCCGGTGCTATAACAGTGGCGATGCAACCCGCGCCAGTATTTATGTCAACGTATGATAATGAACTGGTTGCGATGCGGCGGGCGGATGGCAAACTGGAATTTAACAAGGTACGTGCATCAAAACACTATTTCGCGTTTGATACGTTTTTGCAAATATCGGGTAACGCGCCCGATGACACACGGCATAAACATAAATGCAGTCGTGGTGTCTGTGAATTTAAGTCTGATAAATTCACATTAATGTACACGCAACGTTTTATGTCGCTGGTTAAGAATTTAGAGAATTGGTGCGCAGACGACAATGTCGATTACATTGTTTCATATCTGGACGTGGATGCACCCAAATGTAATCACAAAATTTTACGCGATGCGTTTATTATTTATGACAATGGTCGGATTGAATATGTGCGGTCTAATCGGCGCTGGCATAATCGGCACGAATAAAATACAGACCCGATGCCGGCGCAGTTGGGCCCGCCGACGAACGGTTTTTCGCCGCCAGGATTTTTTCAATATCATATGGTTTGCCGATACCAATTTCAATCAATGTGCCAACAATATTGCGTACCATGTGATGCAGAAATGAACGCGCAGAAAATTCAAAAATAATTTCATCACCACTTTGCGTTATTTCGATTTTATCCAATGTTTTGATTGGGGACTTGGCCTGGCATTCGGATGCACGAAAACTGGTAAAATCGTGATTACCAATTAACTTTTGTGCCGCATGGCGCATTGCGTCTATATCTAATTTGCGTGGCACCCAATACACACGATTTTTCTGCAATACCGGTGCCATTGGACGATTTAAAACAACGTACTTATAATGACGGGCCGTGCAATCAAAGCGCGCATTAAATTCATCCGACACAATTTCACACGCACGAACAACAACCGGTTTTCCCACCAGATAGAAATTCAGCGCGCGCATAACCGTTTCAGGCACGGGGGCATCGGGCAAATCAAAGTGTGCCGTCATCGCAACGGCATGTACACCCGCATCCGTGCGGCCCGCGCCAACAACATCTGGGCGCACGCCACAGAATCCATAAATTGCATCTTTGACCAATGATTGTACAGATGGGCCCTGGGCATTTTCTTGCCAGCCGATTAGGTCCGTACCATCGTATTCCAAGATTACTTTGTATCGTGTCATTATTTTGTTTTATCCGTTTTTATCGTGTGTGTGCCTGGCACTGACGACAACGCGTGTCGCCCAGCGATAACAATATTTCTAATTTCAGTTGCTTAAAATCTGAACACGTATGACAATGTGTCCCCTTGCAATTCAAGCACGGACATTCGCCATTATTATTGTGTTCAGACACACAGACATGAACACCGGTCAAGGCACATAATTTTTTATTATCTGGCATACCTATTCCCCATACTTAACCGGCAACCCACGCAGGCCGTTTATAAAACTTTTCCAATCCATTGGATTTTTTCCAGACGGCTGAATCCGCGTGATTTGTAGTTCGCCATTTTCAATTCTTGTTTCCAAGATTTTTACATCCACGCCACTGATTTTTGTACGCCCGCACCCCAGCGCACGAATCTGGTTATGTATTTGTTGCACAGATTTATTCCAATCAATTATTTCATCCGCGCCCGTCCATTTATGCGTATATGTCGGTGTGCCGTCCTGGGGCACCGCGGGATATGCGCCGGGGTTATTCAGATATTCAACCAACATATCGGCGCCGATATTAGAAACACGTTCTTCAATCGTTTCATTTGTATCGTTTTCGCCAATTTCAAATTCGCGGCACATATGCACATCGCCCGCATCCAGTTCCGCCGTTACATCCATTAAACATACCGCCGACGTTTTATCACCGTTATAAATCGCCGTTCTGATTGGCGATGGCCCACGATATTGTGGCAGGCGACTTGGGTGAATATTAATACATGGCGCAGACGACAAAACATTATCGCGCAATATCACACCATACGATACCACCACAATCATATCAGGTGCGTAATTATATTCTTTTATATTCGTATGCACGGTCAGATTATTTTCATCCGCCCAAATATGTACTGGCGATGGCGTCAGTATTTTTTTACGGCCCATCGGTTTTGGCGCACGCGTGAACACCGCCATGATTTCATGACCGGCCTTTTTAATTTCTTCAAACATTGGAACAACAAATGCGTTTGTTCCCATTAACACCAGTTTCATTTGAATTATTTCCGTTTTCTAACCTTGCGCATGACCATTTCACGACGCACCGGCGACAGATGATCGATAAACAATACCCCGTCCAGGTGATCTGTTTCGTGCTGAACAATGCGCGCCGGCAGGCCCGACATTTGCGCACCAACCCGTTCGCCATTTTCATTTGTCCATTCAACTGTAACCGATTCTGGGCGCGTAACATTTGAAAACACCGGCAAATTATCCGCCCCCAGCACGGACAGGCAACCTTCTTCCATCGTGCATTTATCATCTGACACAGATGTAATCTGGGGGTTAATCATGCGAAATACGTTTTTTGTATCTGGGTCCATCATAACCAGGAAACGCGATAAAATACCAACCTGGGGCGCGGCCAGGCCAACGCCATTTTGTTCACCCATCATCGACACCATTTCATCCAGTGTACGCAATAATTCCGGTGTAATTTCCGACACCGGTTCGCATTTTTGACGCAAGACTAAATCGCCACAAAGTTTCATTTGCAACATGTATAAATCCTTATATAATAACGATATAATATCAAAGGAAAGGAAAATGACAACTTATATTTTCATTATGTTGGCGGTTATTATTGTGTTACTGGTTGCGGTATTGATGAAAAAACCGGTGGTGGATATATCCGCCCTGCGCGAAGATAATGCGCGCCTGCGCGAACGTCTGGCGGAACGCCTGGGGGCGTTATCACAAAATGCAATCGAACTGAAAAACATCAGTGGTGATATCGCAAATTTCAAAAACATTTTAATGGGCAACAAACAGGCACGCGGAACATTTGGTGAAAGACAACTGGAAGATTTAGTGGCCGATATAATGCCGCCGGAAACATATGCGTTTCAAAGTGTTCTGGAAACAAACGTGCGCCCGGATTGTATAATACGCCTGCCGTATCCGCCGGGGGACATGGTAATCGACAGTAAATTCCCACTGGAAAGTTATAACCGCATGATAACAGATTCAACCGACATGGTGGCACGCAAGCAATTTGAACTGGACGTGCGCAAACATATTGATGACATCAGCACAAAATATATAATCCCAGGTCGTACCGCAGAATCCGCAATGATGTTTATTGCATCGGAATCGATATTTGAAACACTGCATCTCGAATTTCCAGACACAATTGAATATGCAGGTCGCAAAAAAGTCTTTATTGTTTCACCATCGACATTATGGGCAACATTGAATACAATTCGCGCGGTATTATCAGATATAAAAATCAAACGCGTGGCGGCAAAAATCAAAAAAGAACTGGAATTATTATTAACAGATTTAGTGCGTCTGAACGACCGCGCGATTAAGGTTAACCAGCATTTTGCATTGGCCCAGACAGATATCGAACAATTGCAAATTTCTGTGGGAAAAATCACGCCACGCGCAGAAAAATTACGCGCAATGGATTTTGGCGAAGATTAAAAACGGGACATGTGTCCCGTTTTTTACACATATATTCCCAATGAAATAGTTTATATAAACTGATAACATCATATCTATGCGAAAACAAAGTTCTTATTTGCCTGGGGCAATTGTGCTGGGGATGCATGATGCATTGGTATCACAAACCGGTATTATCGCGGGGTTGGCATTTTCTGTGAACGACCGATATTTAATTGTTATGACCGGCGTAATATCGGCGGTGGCGGCGGGCCTGTCGATGGCGGCGTCAAATTACCTGGCCCAGAAAACAAATCAAAGTGCCCATGCAATCCGGGATGGGATTGTTACAGGAATAACATACCTGATGGTCAGTATATTGTTAATCGTGCCATTTCTGATGACGGAAAATGTGCGCGCGGCGATGACGTCTGCATTTATAATCGCAATAATTATTATAATTCTGTGTAACTGGGGGATTTGCCGGGCGAACGGAAATCGATTCTGGCGACATACAATCGAAATGCTGGTTATATGTGTGATGGTGTCAATTGTAGCATTTGTTATTGGGGAATTGGCAAAACATTTTTTGGGGGTTGTGATATAAAAAAACACCCCGATATGGGGTGCTGAACCCTAGCGCCACTGGCAATCATCACCATTACAGCGTCCCCATCCCATGATGCAGCGCTTGTGCTCGTTAAATTTTTCCAACGCATCCATCATATTGGCGCGAACAGACCGGGTTGAAAAAATTAAATCAACGCGAACACGCTGGTCTGTGGTGATAATATACTGGGAACCCGCGGCACTTAATACGACCGTGCCGTGTTTATGTTCAAATTTCTTAAGGTCTTGTGTCATTTACGCACCCCCATTTTTTTAGTGCGAAACGCATTGTATATACAATCCATTAAATGTCAAGTAAAATCAACAAAAAACACGTCTGTTCAACAAATTATCGCGTACGCCCCCCGCGATACAGACAAGATTTAGCAAAAATTTCATGATATGCCGCACCGCCCAGGGCACGCGGACAATTTTTACATGTACAACCACGGGAACGGTTGGGGTTATATTTACAACTAAATTTACGGACGGGTTCGGTCCACTTGATTTCATTACGAACATAGCGACACGCGATGTCAAAAAATTCGCCCGCCGCCAATGCGTCCAGTCGCCCGCGGGATTTATACTCTTCCGACCATGGGTTTATCGATTTGATAATGTGCACGGAATAAAAATCATCGCCGCGCGTTACATACACGTCGCCATTTTCGTGAGGGTACACCTTGATTGCGTTTAGTGAACTATAAAATCTGCCCATTGGGGTTACTGGCATTTTAAATCCTTTTTATACTATGTGCGGATAATAACACATTAGACACTGTGCGCAACAAAAAACCGCCCGGAATCGGGCGGCATAAAATAGAAACTTTTGTGGTTGATTGCGGTGGTGGGCAGACTAATCTAGCAAAGAAGTATCGAAAGCATATTTACGAATAAGGCGACCGCGTTTTTCCTGAAAGCGTTCTTCCATTAATTTGCCACCAACGCTTTCCGACATTTTGCATGCGGGAATATTATCAGCAAAATGAAATACCAAAACAGGATTGATTCCTTTTTCTTTGGCGCGCTTCAATGTTTCGTGCAACAAAATTTTGCTATATCCGCGTCCGCGATATTGGGGGGCAACCGACAGGCCAATATGACCACCATCTTGTTCCAACGCCGCATTCAGATAATGGCGCAGGTTGCTGCGCCCGACCGGCACATCATCAACATACAGAACATAGGTTGTAGCTGCAACTCTGTCATCACGCACATCCAACCCACGTGCACTTTTTTCTTTTTGTTTTATCCATTCTATGAATTGCGGCTTAGTCAGGCCAAACGCTTTATTGGCTGCACCATTTTCCGACGCAGGGATAGTTTGATAAAATTCATACAATTTGTCCGCATCCGCAAGCGTCAGTGGCCGTAATTCGTATTTCATATCTGTTCCTTTTCTTGGGACAGCCCTTGGTGTCAAGGCTGTATAATCCACCACCATCTTTTGTAAGGTAAATTGTATCACAGTTGAAACCACAAACAAATAAAAAACCGCCACATGGGCGGTTAAATTCGGTTCTTATATCGATAACTGGATTTATTCTGGCGACGACCTACTCTTCCGTGGCTTAAGCCAAAGTACCATCGGCGATACGGGGTTTCCCTGTCTGGTTCGGGATGGAACAGAGGGTGGCTCCCGCTCAATAATCACCAGAATAAATCCAGCGAAC
>JAGBHZ010000008.1 GCA_017935245.1 Alphaproteobacteria bacterium
TTAGTTATTGATCCATGCACCAACGCATCTTGGATATCAGACGGCGAAATTGGCAATTTTACAACATCGCCCAGATATCGCACAAATTCCCCCGCAATCATCATCAGCGATTGCCGCACCAATGGATTTATTTTTGTACGACTGTCCCACACATGCGGTGCCAAGCTATTGTGATATTTAAACCCAAACATCCCCACCCCCATTATGTTGCCGTCGTGGTTGTGGATTCTTCTTCGCCATCATTACAACTCATCTGTCGTTCACCATCCCAATAACAGTTATTTGTAAAAACAAATGTTCCGCTATCGTCTGACTGTTCAACACCTTTTGGGAAATAACATTCGTTAACACCAACCGAACCGGCATCACTGGTAACATTTTCTTTGTCACAATTAGTAAAATATGCACAAGATTCGCAAAGGCCATTGTTGGTATTGAAATATTCCCCAGCAGCACAAGTTGGAATATAACACGAACCTATTTCAAAATACGCATAATCATCAATAACACCATTACTGTCATCATCATACGGTTCATTCTTGGCATTACAAAACACGTCATAAACCCCTGTGCCATCTGGACACAAACACTTGACTTCATCGGAATCCCCCAGCGTTATATCGCTATAGATGCCGACGATTGTGCAGGTATGTGTGTCTAATCTGACTCCACCTTCTGTACAGGTTATTGTTGCGGCGCTGGCCCCAACATATGGAACACATGTCACCAATATAGTTGTCATCCCAAAGTAGGTTTTATTCATTTTTACATTCCCCTTTTTTTAATTAAAAACGGTGGTTTAGATTCGGCATAAAATCCGATTGACAAAGGGTTTAAATCCGCGCTAAAATAGGGCTATGAATTGGGCGAATCTAAACCACCGTTTAGATTCGGCATTTTTTTTGGCGTGTACGCCACACATATCGTGTGATTGCAGGATTATGGTATGTGTATTTTTATTCACCTTGAAATGTTGATAAAAAGTATTATATTTAGTTCACTATGAAAGAATATATTTTACCATTTCGGGATTTTGTGGTGCATCCGGGCCTGACGGTGCCGGTGTACATTGATAACAAAACATCAATTGCATGTATTGAATCGGCGGCAAAAATGGGTCAGCGCTTGGTCTTGGTTGCACAGCGTACGTGGAATTATCCTGCATCTGTGCGGGACATTTACAACGTCGGTACAATCGGCGACATTGTCCAGGTTTTACGCATGCCAGATGGCAGTTTGCACGCCATCGTTCGCACCACAGACGCGGTTAAAATTAGTGATGTCGAGGTTGCAGATGGCATCTTTGTCGGGACCGCCGAACCAATTGCCGTCCAAGATGATACCGCACACGAACAAACAATCGCACTGCGCGATAAAATTGCAGAAAATATGCAGTTTTTGGCCGGTGTGCGTAAAATAAAAATCGAAAAACTGCGCAATATTGTTCAAAATTATCCGTTGCCGGCGTTTATTGACTATGTCGTTCAAACGTTGGAAATCGACACTGAACCGGCGCTAAAAATATTGGCTGCGACATCATGGCGTGAAAAGTTAATTATCCTGTTGGAACAGGTTAATTTAATTACTGAAACTGCAAAGATAGAAGAATCTATTAACAAGCGTATTCACCAACAGATGGAAAAAGGTCGCCGCGAAGCAATTTTACAGGAAAAAATGCGCGCAATTCAGCGGGAAATGGGTGAAGACGATTTGGAAATGGATGCAGAAAACATTAAAAAGAAAATCGAAAAAGCACACCTGCCACGCGAAGCAAAAGAAAAAGCATTGTCCGAGTGGAAACGTATGAAATCATTATCGCCAATGTCAAACGAAGGCGGTTTATTAAAAACATATCTGGATGAATTGCTGGCAATGCCGTGGAACAAATCTGATAAATCACACATTGATTTGGGTGTGGCGCGTGATGTTCTGGATTCTGAACATTCGGGTATGCGCGGGGTCAAAGAACGCATTTTGGAACACATTGCGGTGATGAAAAAGACTAAATCCAACCAAGGGTCGATTTTATGCTTTGTCGGCGCACCGGGCGTGGGCAAAACATCACTGGGTAAATCAATCGCAACCGCATTGGGGCGTAAATATCAGCGCATATCTCTGGGCGGGGTGTCGGACGAGGCGCATTTCCGTGGCCATCGCAAAACCTATATCGGAGCCCAGACGGGACGCAATATGGATGCGTTAAAACGATGCAAATCAAACAACCCGGTTATCGTTCTGGACGAAATCGATAAAATGGGGCGTGATTGGCGTGGCGACCCAGAATCTGCGTTATTGGAAATACTGGACCCAGAACAAAACAAGGCTTTTCGCGACCATTATTTAGAAGTGGACTTTGATTTATCAAACGTCTTGTTCATTGCAACCGCAAACAGTCTGAACATGTCAAACGCGTTAAAAGATCGTATGGAAATAATTGAAATCCCAGGTTATTCAATCGAAGACAAGGTGCAAATTGCACGCGAACATTTAATCAAACGCGCAGCAAATGACACCGGATGGGAAATGGAAAACATTGTTATATCAGATGATGCAATCCGTCATATTATTCAAAACTATACATCCGAACAGGGCGTGCGCCAATTGCAACGCGAATTAACCGCAATTCTGCGTCGTGCATTATTGGAAAATAATGCCGAAGATGTGCGCACTGAATTTACGTGCGATAAGATTGATGAGTTGTTGTCTGTACGTCAGACGGCTGGATTTTCAAAGAAAATTGGATTTGGGGTACGCATATGAAAAAAGATATAGTAATACTTAACGGCAAACCAATTGAAGCCGTCGTGTTTGGCGACGGGCAAGAACAGATTGATTTCTTTAATTCTGTGTCGGAATATGCCAACACCAACAAATGGCATTTTTTTACCCGCATACAGAACTCGCAACATCCAGGTATGCTAGAAACCGTTGTTATAGCACGCAGCAAAAAGTATACAATACGTGTTATAGAAACCAAAATGCCTAAGGCGTATCCGCCCTTTAAACAGTATCAATCGTATGTCTTTGATAACGAAACATCTAAAAGTAAAATAGATTACGGAACGATTTCACACTGTTTTTGGGATTTGTTGCACGAATTAAAGGACAAACAAAAATGATTTTAATTATCAACACATCGGGCGGAAATCTGGAATTTGTATTAGATGATAAATACAAATCGGTTGCGGTTGAAAAACAATCCGTTGCGTTGCCAACCGAATGCGAAAAGTTTATATCCGAATGTGGCGCGAAATGGTCGGACATATCCGCCATTGGTATTGTTATTGGTCCGGGCAGTTTTACAGGAATCCGCTTAGGCATTGCATACGCCAAGGGATTGGCCATGGGATTAAAAATCCCAGTTGTGGGGTTAAGTTTATTTGACCTGTATCTGGCGGCGACGCCGGATGCCTTTGTTGCCATTGATTCGGGTCGTGGTGATTTCTTTGTCGCCGCACCAGGTTTGGCCCCATGCACAATGGAAATCGAAGAATTAGAGACAAAACAAATGGCGTGGCCCCGAACGGTCGGGCATAAGCCGTTTGATTTGCGGTTGGGGGTAAATATTGTAAAAGACAAAATATCATCTGGGGAAAATGCGCCGGTGGTACCAATGTATCTGCGCCCCAGTTATGCCGAACAATCAAAAGGTAAATAATATGACAAAAGAATTTTATAACAAACACAAAGAGATAATTGAAACAGCAATAAAACGTAATCCTGTAACATACAATATGACAACCAGCAAAAATGGAAAGTCGTCAGTACATTGCTATGACATACAAACCAAACAAGTTTCTGTTTTGGTCTATGCTATAAAAAACAATGCAACGCGTACAGTATCCAAGTATATTGCAAAAATTGAAATTGCATATGACACCAAGCGAAAAAAGCAGTTTTTAATCGCAAAAGACACGACAACCTTTGCGGATAGTTTATACCATAAATTATCTGCAAAGCACGAAGCACAAATTACAAGAACACAATTAAAGCAAAACTTTAATAATCGCGCTTTTGTTCGCAAACGCTAGTATTACAAGAGGGATAGTGTATGGCTAATTTCTTGCAAAGAATTTTTCGCCCAGAATATCAATGGCGCCTGTTGGATATGGTAAATAAATACGATATCAAAGAAGAATTTAATAATTTTAATACAGACCATATCACACCATGTGGACATCCTGTATTTGGCAAAGGATCAACCAGAAAATATTTTATAACCGCCGATGACACGTATGTTATTGCAACACGCGAATATGATTCTGCGTTTGCAAAGCCAATATCGGTCAGTTTGTATGTAAAACGTGAACGCAAAGATGGCGACAAGCGCGCATCCGAACACCGCGAAAAAGACACCGCCTTTGCGTATAAAATGTACGGTCTTATGAGGGATAAATACATTGCAGAACGTGAATTTACTTGGTAACTTGGCCGAATTACATGCCAAATGTTTTCCGCACAAGCCGTGGGGCGCGGCGGACTTTGCCGATTTGCAAAAATCAGGCTGTGAAATTATCGCCAGTCAAAATGGTTTTATTGTTTATCGGGCCGTTGCCGACGAAGCAGAAATAATCACAATTGGGGTTGCACCGGATGCACGTCGCACGGGCATTGCGGCCGCCATGCTGGGGATTATCGAAGGCGACTTGAAAAAACGCGATGTAAAACATATATTCTTAGAGGTGGCGGCGGATAACGCCCCGGCACGCGCGTTGTATCAGAACAACGGATATGTCGAAATTGGCGTGCGGCCGGGATACTATGACGGCATCGACGCCATAATGATGAGGAAGGATATATGAATCAACCATTTCAGCGCAGCAGCGCACAGATTATAAAAGTTGTTCCAAAATCCGTTAGCGATAACGAAATTATTCGTAACCCATCGCAAATACCGATTGGAAAGCCTGCGATATTCGTACTGGGGGGCGAAGAGACAATAGATGAATACAAGGCGCGTTTCTATGGCCGGTATATTCGCGAAATTTTAAAGCAAAATAATATTAGTGGCGTTGATTTATATTCGGCGTTCTATTCGTTTGGTTCGCGCGTTCCATCGCACGACCGTGCCGAATTATTTCGCGCCGGGGGGCGTTTTATCCAAGAATTTGACGCGGACAACGAAAAGCGTGCGCATCAGATTGCAATGGTTGATAAATTTGAACCCAAACCAATATTCGTACAAATTCTGTTTGAAAAAATATTTAAACCGCGCATTGTAAATCAATATGGACGCCGGTATGACATCAATACCGCAATTGGATATGCGCGAAACGCAATATTCTTTACCCATTGCCAGGGTGCTTCAACATTACTAATGATTCAGAACATGTTGCAGGTGGCCATGCGTGATGCCGGGTACAGCGCAAACGAAATTGATTTGTTCTTGAAGAACATTGTTGCCATTAATCATGAGCCGTTGGGCCCAATTGAGCAATTAAAAATGACGTCTGTCTCATTTATGTCGGCCCATGATGCCGTTTTGCGAAACAATGGTATGATTGGTAACGACATAATTGATAACATTGATATGACAAAACCTATGTTTTTTGAATCAAACCATACAGTTATTGTTCCAAACGTACGCGACGAAGCAATCGATGCCGAAACAGACGAACATTCAACATTTGATTTAGGTAAAAAAAGCACGTATAAACTAAGTAATTGGGGGAAAATCATGTTTGCGGCCGAACGAAATGCGATTGTTAAATCTGTATCGGCGGCAATTATGCGCAAACCAATTCCGACAAATTTAATCACCGGACGCGGGGTTAAGTTTTCCGAGATGACGCAAAACGCACGCGATTTTATGCGTGCGGCGTATCAGAGCCCACAAATTCAAGTACGCGATTATCAAAAATAACATCCCGCGGCCGCAGGGGCGACGCAACATGTATGTCCGATGCCGCACGTGTGCGTGATAATGCAACATAGGTCTGGCCGTGGGCAAACGCGCCACGCGACATATCAATCACAACCGCGTCCAGTGTTTTTCCCTGGGCCTTGTGTATGGTCATTGCATACCCCAGGTTTAGCGGAAATTGCTTATACCCCCCTACTTCGTTTTCAACAATTCGGTCGTTTTCATCGCGGCGGTATTCTATTTTTTCCCACTTTTCAGGCTTAACCGTTACGATTTCGCGGTTATCAGACAATAATTGCACCGTTATATCACGCGCCGTCATTGAACGAACAATTCCCATTGAACCGTTATGCCATTTGTCGCCATTCTTTACAAAAACGACCAGTGCACCCACCTTTAGCCCCAGGTTTAATGGCGCGGGCACATCACGTTCGGCAAATGTCCCGCTTAGCACCCCGGTATATGTGATTTCAGGGGCATCAATCTGGGCCAGGCGCGATGAATTTATTCGTTCGGCCGTATCGCGGAACGGTGTTATCAGAACCGCATTTGCACGGCGCGCCTCATCATCAATCCGACAACCATTAAAAAATTCCAGTGCCCCAACATCGCGCCCCCGCAACCGTGTCAGGTTTTCCAACAACGCCCCGTCATTTTGCCGATATACCATATCAAATCCAAACCGGATGAAATCGGCCCGTTTGTACACATTACTGTCAAAGAAATATGCGTTTGGGTGTTCGTATGCGGCCTGGTAATATCCCATGGCGTCGCGTGTTATAACCGGCGGCAATTGAAACATATCGCCGATGGCAACAACCTGGATTCCGCCAAATGGGTCATTGTTACGGCGCGCCATACGGGCCAATATATCAATCGCATCCAATAAATCAGGCGCAACCATTGAAATTTCATCGATTATCAAGACATCTGTGGCATGTAATATATTGCGTGGTTTTGCCTTTAACTTTAATAATTCGGGCATAATGAAATCACGCGGTTGAATCTGGAACAGCGAATGAATCGTTTGCCCCCCGATGTTCAACGCCGACACCGCCGTTGGACACGCACAAACAATGCGTTTTTTCGACGCAGATTTCAGGTAATTAACAAATGTTGATTTACCGGTTCCGGCCTGGCCCAGGATAAGAATATTAGAATTTGTGCGTTCAATTGCATTAAACGCAGAAATCTGGATATCGTTTAAAATCGGTGCAATCATTGACATAAACGCATCATTACACAAATTTTCATCAATTATAATAAAAAATTGTCTTGCACGAAATTATAAATGATATATAATGGGCGCCGTGGGTTAGTAGCTCAGTGGTTAGAGCGGAGCGCTCATAACGCTTTGGTCGTGGGTTCAAGTCCTACCTAACCCACCAAGATTAAATTCCGTCCGTTTGGGCGGAATTTTTTTTTGAAAAAAATATTATTTTATAAAAAGTCAAGTGTCAAAAACATGTCAAATTAAAAAATATTATTGATTTTTAATATTTCCCCTTGCGCGATATGCCGTATTTTTACTACCATAGAAAACAAAAGAGAGGAAGAAATGGGAAAAATACGCAAATTCCTGGGATTTTTGACATTTTTTATTGGTATGATTTTCGCAGCAAATTCATTTGCCACGGGGTATGTGTGCGACGATATAAAGATGTACACATCGTGTAATTCGGGGTATTACCTGTCGGCTTGTGGGACGGAATACGACGGACGCGAATTAAGTGAAGACGATTTAACCACGGGGAATTCGTGTATGGAATGCCCAAGTGATGATTATACATGTGCCGGTGGACTAACGTGCCCAAGTCTGAAAACGGTTACAATTTCGTTTAGTTGTGGTGATGGTGAATTGAAGCCTGGGGTAACATTGCCAAAAATTACAGCAAAGCTTGGCGAAGAAGTGAGCCTGGAAGGATACAATCCGGCGGAGTATTGCCACAGGAATGGATATTATGCAGATACGAATGCTTTTGTGAGTGCTATTATATGGACGGATAAGGATACTGGTATAATTGTTGGCAATATGAACTATACTATTACCGCCACATCGGACATGGAATTTTTGCCAGAGTGGAAACCAAACGACTTAGCTCTTAGTTTCTATAGGGGCGATCGCATCATTAGTCGCGATTATATAAACACCGATGATTATGTGTGCAGTTATGGTGAAAAATATACCATACCATCATATGAACAGGCCGGCTATGACTTTAATGGCGAATGGACATCCGAAAATACAAGCAAAATATTCAAACCCGGCGATGTTGTGGATTGTACATATGAAACATTTGGCAGTTATGGCTTTTATAGTCTGAACGAAGCAAATAATTTTGACTATAAATCGAACGACGGAGAAATAACCAGTGAAATTCCAACATCAGATAAACTTATAACAGAAAGTTTGCCCATTACATATCTGGTACGGTTTAATGCCGATGGTGGTTCGGGCACAATGGACGACCAAGAATTGGAGTATGGGGAGTATAGTAATTCAACTGAACTTAATGCGAATAAATTTACCCGTACCGGATACACGTTTATGGGTTGGTCAACCACCGAAACCGGATCGGTCGAATATACCGACGGGGAGTGGGTATCCAACCTGACCACAGAAGATGGTGCGGTGATCAACCTGTATGCGGTTTGGGAACCGGCCTGTAATAAACTTCAGATGGCAAAGAAGTGGTTAGCCACGGGTGATCCGCAATTTTTGGAAGCATGGAATACACGCGATTATTTGTATTTCAAAACAGACGATAACACAGTTTATACCGATTCGGCATGCACAACCGAGTATTCTTCCGCTGATTACAGCGACGTTATTCCAACCGTTAAGCCTTCATCGGGGCTAAAGTTTATGGGTTGGGCGGTTTCTGCCAATACTGATATCAATTACGTATCGGCATTGCCAATTCACAGTTCTACGTATGTTGAGTATATGTTGCTGGATGAAGATGGGGAAATCTTTGGCGGGGACCCATTAACGGGATTTAATCCTATACCAAAGTATCTATATGCCGTTTTTGCGTCTGATTGTGTTACAGACTCGCCCAAGGGAACCTGTAATCAGACCATAACAAAATCAACCGATACATCAACACTACGTGTTCAGTACGATGTTGAATGTGCCAATGGATATAATAAAGAAGATGTGGATTTGCTTGGTACGCTTGCAGAAAGTGATTTGAGTGTGTGTATAGGAAATGAATACACGGTTTCATTTAATGCCAATGGTGGTTCGGGCGGGCAATCGTCGTCTGTAACCGCAACGTATGGCAGCGAAATGCCAGAAATTAGCACAACCGCCCCAACCCGCACCGGATATACATTTATGGGTTGGTATGATAATGCGGACTATAATGCGGGCAAAATGTACTATACCGTGGCAGGTGAATCAGCGCGTAATTATGACAATACTTCCAACACAACGCTGTATGCCGGATGGGCCCCATGTACATATTCGGTAAAGTATAATGCCAATGACGGCAGCGGCACAATGAGCGACAGTTCACACACGTACGACATATCCAAGAATTTGTCCGCAAACACGTTCACACGCACCGGATATAATTTCTTGGGATGGTCAACGGACAATTCGGCAACATATACCAACGAAGAAGCGGTTATAAACCTGACCGCAACATGTGGTGGAACGGTTAACCTGTACGCGGTGTGGGATCCGATTACATTTACCATTGAATATCTTGGTGGGGATGGTGCAACGGGTTCGATGGACTATCAAACATGTACATATGACACGGATTGCTTTGTGGCCAACAATGAATTTGAAAAAACAAATTATAACTTTACAGAATGGGAATGTTCGGGGGGGGCATGCGATGGTGATATGGTTCAACCTGACGACAACCTAACGAATGCAACAGCCACCGATGGTGCGGTGATTACATTGACCGCGCAATGGTCGCTGGGGGTATCTACATGTACCGCGGGTCAGACATATGATGAACAAACATGTCCGGAGGGTTCATATTGCCCGGGCGAAAACGTTCCCGCTGGCACAGAATCCGGCGACAATGGTTGTGCACGCAAATGTCCTGTGGATATCCTGCGCGGTGGAACGGTGTCATCTGGCGAGGGAAGCGATAGTAGATCTGACTGCTATACCACACGTGAAAATACCGCCACACCAAATGGAACCGGTCGTGGTGACCAGGTGTGCGAATATGGCGTTAACGCAGCGAAAACCGATAACTATGCGGGTGACTGTACGGTCGTAATTAATTGGTGCCAGGGGGGGATGTACCTGCAGGCAAATGATGATTCAGAATGTAAAACAACATCACCGGGTGAATACAGTCCCGAGGGCGATACAAAAAAATATTTTTGTAATGATTTGAAGGGTGCAAACGATACAACTTCGTCCCAGGCGGGTGCCAAATCAGCAACCGAATGCTTTAACAGATGTTCGGCAAATGCAATCACCAATGGTGTACAAAACCCAATTGATTATGTTGTGGAGTATAACGGCACGGAATTCCCGGCGTGCAAATATGAAACGTCGTGTAACGGGGGGTATGTTGTTGATGGCGATGCGTGTCAGCCAGATGTGTTTAAAATCACACTGAATCACAATGGTGGCGTGCCAAGTGTAAATACCATCTACTTAAAATATAATACCGGATGGTATTCAGATGAGACGGCAAACACACCGATAACATCAATTCCGTTGCCAACGGATGAAACCAAGACATGCAGTGGTTATTACTATAATAATACCCAGATGATTGTTGGGGCCGATGGCAAACTAACAACCGATTATAAGGTGTTTGATGATGATGCGGAAATCGTCGCATCATGGGATGCAAAACCAACAACGACATGTGCGGCGGGTACGTACTATACGGGAACCGGTACAACATGCGCCACATGTATCGAGGGCAATTATTGCCCCGGCGTTCAGAACGTTATCCAGGGCTCTGGCCAGGCGGGTATGTTCACATGCGCATCATTAAAAGGTTCGTATGTTCCGGCGACCGATGCATCGGGCAATGTAATGACCGTTGAAATTAATTCGGCGGCCGGTGCAGATAGCGCGTCTGACTGTTTCGCAACAAATGTTGAATATAAAACAACATATGCGACCGGTGCCCAGAAGTGTTACTATAATTCTGGGGCGTACAATGACAAATGCACAGACAAATCGGTGTTCACATGTATTGCGGGATATTATTATGACGCTGAAAAGAATAGCACAGACTGTATCATCGTTGGCCGGGGGTATTACAGTCCAAAAGATTCCAAGACGCGTGGTATGTGCCCTGGATTTGGTACAGATTCAGAAGTTACCACGGATGATGAAGATTCTGACAGTATCACGTTATGTAAACGTGGCAACACCGCAAAAAAAATTGTTCATGGTTATATGCGTGCCAGATGTACACACAAATCAGATGCGCCATCTGATTTGACCGACGTGTCTGGGTATCAAGACAACTGTCCACTGGGGGTTGTTGTAACCTGTGATGCGGGGTATTATGATGATAAAACATACCAAGGCACAGAAAAAACACCGTACTGTGTTCAGGTTGAAGCCGATTATTGGAGCCCAGATCAAGCAACATGTTCGGGCAGTGATGATATTCCAATGGCGGAAAATCCTGGATGCTCAACCCTGAAAACAGCGTGCGCGGCGGGTTCAACCACCAATGGCGTAACCGGCGCAACCAGTGCCGAAGCGTGCAAATGGACAACGTGTGAACCGGGTATGGTATGTGAAGACGGTAAAGAACCACAAAGTTGTTCCAAATTAACAGGCGGTGAATTTACACTGTCCGAAGCCGGCACAACCAGCGTTGATAGATGTTTTAAAACATGTGAAACTGAGTGCGTTGAACCAGATAGTTGTCCGACGAATTTCAGAAGATGTGAGTATAAAACTGGAGCTATGATTTCTGGTATTCAATACTATGGGACGAATGAATGCACAACACAGGATCCGTACTGTTCTATCAAACATGGTTCTCAAACTTACTGTGAATCACCGTATTACTTGTCTGAAGAACATCCGGACTGTTCTGCAAGTTGTTCGTCTTTGGAACCAGAGAGATTTTATAATTCTTCTTCAAGCCCTACATTACAAAGAGCAGAAACGGCATGTAAAGCTTGGTGCGACCCCTCATCAGAAGACGCTTCAGGGCGTAAATATTGTGATTTCTCTGCCGCTTATGTATTTGACATAAATGGAAATTTAACTGATGAAACAAAGAACTGGTGTCCTGAGCATGCGACATGTACGGATTATATTCCGCCAACTACTGGTTATGCTTGGTATCCAGCTGGTGTATGCGTTCCTACTTCTTTGTGTAAGTTTACTTTTGTGTGCGATCCAGGTTATGTTGCTAATACGGAAAGCGCGGTTGCGTATGGTCAAGCCAAAAGTTCGTCTGGGGGTGTCTCAAGTTCATCTGACATTGCAACGTGTACACCGGGGACGTATATGGTTACATTGGATGACAATGGTGGTAATGGTGGCGCTGGGGCAGTCTATCAAAAATATACTGTTGGGTGGTCGTTGACGGATTTTGGTGATCTGGTTGACAGGGTTAGTGTTCCGACGCGCGATGGATATACGTTCAAGGGGTATTATGACGCTAAAACCGATGGCAATTTGGTAATTGGTACAGATGGTATGTTGCCTGCGAATGATAAGTTCACAGATGATACGACACTGTACGCGCAATGGGATCTTATTACATATACTATTACATATGACAATATGGACGGTGCGACGAATAATATTGCCAACCCATCGTCATATACCATTGAACAGACACCAATGTCATTGGCAAATCCAGAAAAGAGAGGATATACATTTACGGGATGGACCGGCGATGCGATATCCGACAATACAATTGTGGAGGGAACGACGGGAAATCTGACCATTACGGCAAATTGGAAGGCGAACACATTCGTGGTTCATTTTGATACAACCGATGCGACCGAGACGGTTGTTCCAAATGTTGAATGTACGTATGATGAACCATGTAATGCGGCCGCTGCAATTGAGTTGCTATACAATACATTTAGTGGATGGAATACCGCGCCTGATGGTAAGGGTACAACGTATGATGGTGGTGCAGATATCACAAATATCGTAGCCAGTGGTGAAATTACGCTGTACGCGATTTGGAACCAGAACAAGGTTGCTTGCCATGCGGGCAAATATTATGAAAGTGGCGTGGAAAAAACGTGTCCAAAGGGCCAATACTGTCCAGGCAACGGTCAAATCAACGAAGGGTCCACTGGGTGTATTGAAGAGTGTCCGGATGATGGCGCAACAACCAGAGTCAAGGATGGTGGTGCGTCGAATATCGCACAATGTCGCAAGGTAGTTTCAGGTAGTGAAGCCAAGCAGACATTTACACACGGTACCGCACGGTGGGATTGTGCGTACAATATTGAGACGGGCGAATACACACTCGACTGCGATGCCGTACCATTGACATGCGATGCAGGATTTTATTATGAATTTGAAAAGCAAAATTACGGATGTACAACGGTGGAAAATGGGTATTATAGCCCTGTCCCAGTGGTTCCAGACGGCGAAAAAGATGAAGCCAGTATGGAACGCTATGCATGTCCGGGCAAGCTATATGATGATGGCACAACATCAAATGGAATTGGTTCGGTAGGTTTGCGCGCGTCGATTACAGATTGTACCAGTGTTTGTGCACTGACGATCGCGGATGTTTTGAACAGTAAAACCGTGACGGCAGATTCTGAAAAGGTTAAAAGTGACGCAAATGGCGTATATCCGGCGTGTTCATACACAATTGTGTGTCATGATGGATATACCGAACAAGACGGTACGGATCCAGAATGTATTGCAAAGGAATATACAATTACATTGGATACAAACGGTGGAGTTGGAGATGTTGATGCGTCAATAAAATGCACGTTTGGCAGTGGCAAGTGTGCGTTGCCGTCAACGAATACATTGACACGTGCCGGTTATGTAACCGCAAACCAGTGGTGTGAATATTCCGATGGCAGTGGTGAATGCTATACCGCCGGTGAAAACACAGTTGAAAACATTTCCGACAAGGGCGATGATACAACACTGTATGCGATTTGGAATCCGGGCGTATTCAAGGTTGAATTGGTGGCGGATGACGCAACCGAAAACGAAAACAAAAATCCAGTATATTTGAAATATACAGTTGGTTGGTATTCGGATAGCGGGGCAGAAAACAAACTGACATCGATTGAGGGGGGACTGCCCGGCAAATCAGGTTATATTTTCGCGGGGTATAAATTAGGCGACGTTATGATTGTTGATGCAAGTGGCAAACCGATATCTACAGATGCAGCGCTGCGGGCGACAACATCCGATGCGGTGGCAAATGTAACATGGGCCAATGGTAGCACAACGTGTGAAGCGGGATATTATTACCCCGGTAATGGTGGTGCCGAAAATTGTAAAGTGTGTGAAGCCAATCACTGGTGCCCAGGTGATACATTTGGAACAGACACCGGCAATATTGGCGGACATAACGAATGTCCGGATGGTGGATTGTCCGCGGGTGGCGTAACGGCAACAAATGCGGGTGTATGCTATAAAGAAGGCTTACCATACACATCCATCACAAAGCGTGCCACGGGTACACAGACATGTTATTATGACGATACAGACGGTAAAAAAGTATACGACGCACGGTGTGAAGACAAAGTTGTTAATACATGTATTGGTGGTTACTATCGTGCTAATGACACAGATGAAGATTGTACCGAAGTGGGGGAAAATTATTACAGCCCAGATACATCTATAAAACGTATTGCGTGTCCAGACAATGGTATCACAGGCGAAAAAACCACCGCAACGGAAGCTGGCGAATGTTACAAGACCGTGCCATATACGGCAACAAATGGTTCGGGCACAATGGTCTGTAACTATACAAAACAGAACGATGACGGCAGTGCACTGTATAACACTGATCCCCGTGATTGGTTTATAAACAAATGTAATCCAGGATATTATCGCGTTGCAGAAACCGACAAGGATTGTGTGGAGATTGAACGGAACTTCTATGGCCCGGTTAACGAAGTATACAAAGAACCATGCCCAATGGATGAAGTATCTGGCAAACGCGGTGTAACAAACACTACGAGAGCGCCGAGTGCTGGTTTTTGTTATGTTGAAGAGCAAAAGTTCGAATCAGAACATGGTGATGGTGTACAACGTTGCGACTATAACCAAGAGGACAGAGTGTATGACATGTGCGGTAAACGTAAATTCCACCACTGTGATCCGGGATATTATTGGGACAGAAAAATCGAAAATGACTGTGTACCGGTTGATTATAGACATTTTGGTCCAGTTGCGGATGAAAGCAATCCAGGATACTATACGGCGCGTCAGGAATGTCCAACATTTGATGGACGCGAAGGACAGACAGAAGACGAATACAGTGCAGATGCATCGGAATGCTATATGACCGAGGTTCCATGTGGAAACGCCAGCACCGGTACAGGTACACGGACATGTAATTATGATGAGAGTGCACAGTCTTATTCTGATACATGTACAACAACATGTGAGATTGATGGATGTCCATCGGGACACTATCTGGACAGTGCAAGCAATGCATGTATTGAATGTCCGGCCGGTATGATTTGTGGCCCAGAAACAGGCGTCGAAGGTGGCGAAGATCCAAAGGCCTGTAAAGACATGTTTGATGGACGTTATCCAAACTCGGATGCGGGTTCATCCAGCACAGGTCAATGCTATGGTACATGCGATATCGCAACAAACGCATCAACCATGATGGGACGCGATTATCAAAATGACGCCTTAGACACATGTGAAGTTAAAACATGTTTGCCAGGTTATGATTTAGAAAATGGTAAGTGCGTAAAATGTGACGAGGGTAAATATTGCCCAGGCGACGCAGATGGCGATGGTGAAAACGATGGCGAAGCCCAGTCATGTCCGACATCACATCCGAATTCAGATGCGGGTAATACAGACATGGGCGAATGCTATGCGGCGTGTGCAAAATCACCAAATGCATCGACCATGACGGGACGTGATTACTATACCGCCAAGGATACATGTGCAATCAATACATGTTTGCCGGGATATAGACTGAACGGTGGTACATGTACCAAGTGTGGTGATGGCGAAGTATGTCCGGGCGACGCAGATGGTGATGGTGAAAACGATGGCGAAGCCCAGTCATGTCCGACATCACACCCGAATTCAGATGCGGGTAATACAGACATGGGTAAATGCTATACGGCGTGTGCAAAATCGCCAAATGCATCAACCATGATGGGACGCGATTATCAAAATGACGCCTTAGACACATGTGAAGTGAAAACATGTTTGCCAGGATATAGACTGAATGGTGGTAAGTGTACCAAGTGTGGTGATGGTGAAGTATGCCCAGGTGACGCGGATGGCGATGGTGAAAATGATGGTGATGTTACATCATGCCCGACATCACATCCCCATTCAGATAATGGAATCAGTGATATTAACATGTGCTATACAGATTGTACGAAGTTAGCAAATGTTGACACAATGATTGGGCGTAACTACTATGGCAGAAATGTCGCCGACACATGTGAAATTCAGAAATGTAAGTCTGGATATTATATGACCGATGGCAGGGCGTCATGTGAACTGTGTCCGGAAGGTACAATTTGTGATCCGAACTCAGGCACGGACATGGATGGTGATGGAATACCAGATGGAAAGCCAAAGACATGTGCAGAATTAACCAAAGGAACACATGTCTATGCCGCGGCGGGGTCGTCAAGTATCAAAGATTGTTATCTGAGATGTGAATCATATGACATTGTATATGGTGTTGCGATACCAGATAATGAAATCGAATACTATAACAATGTATGTAAGTTCAAGGGTATGTCCGTAACAGATAACCCATGTGTTATCGAAAAGGTAAATGGTGTGGAAACATGTGTTGAAAAATCATGTAATCCAGACTATGAATTGATTGATGGATATTGCCGCAAGTGTGAACGTGAAAATGCGACAGCGTACAAGACAAATGGAAACTGCCTGGTGGCAAAGTGTCATGCCGGTTTCCATCCAGACGGCGATCAGTGTGCAGCCGACCTTGCACAATGCAACATCCCGAACGCAGACGTTGCAACCAAGGTTTGGAACAGCAAACTGGGGGCGTATGATATATGTCGCGTAGAAACCTGTGTCGAAGGCTATCATGTTGCGTCAAACGCATGTGTTCCAGATGTTGAAGCGTGCAATATTGCAAATGGTACCGGAACACGTGAATGGGATCTGCGCAAGGGGACATGGGGCGATTGTATCGTAACGTCATGTAAGCCAGGCTTTGAACCAGACACCCAAAGCAAACAATGTGTAGCGTGTCCGAATACGTTTGGTGCATTGGGTGAAGTGGCCGTTAGCAGTTGGACAAAGGGATGTACAATCGCATCATGTATGTACCAAGGTGAATTGTATGACCTGCGAAATAACGAATGCGTTCAAATCTGTCCGATGACAACGTACACCGATGAAACAGGTTCGTTGAAATGGAACGACAAAACAAAACGATGTGAACGTAACTGTGAAGATGGTTTTGTTCAATGGTAATAAAAAGTCCCGCCAATTGGTGGGATTTTTTTCAATGGGTTAAAATAGTATAAAAACGTTTTTCAAAAAACTTAATTTAAAAATTATTGTATGATTTTAACATTTCTCCTTGCACGACATATCGTATTTTTACTACCATAAGATACAAAAGAGAGGAAGAAATGGGAAAAATGCGCAAATTCCTGGGTTTTTTGACATTTTTTATTGGTATGATTTTTGCAGCAAATTCGTTTGCCGCCGGATATGTTTGTGATGATCTTATGAAATACATGTCGTGCAACGTTGGATATTACCTGTCGGATTGCAGGGCACCGTACGACGGACACACATTAAGTGAAGACGATTTAACCACGGGAAATTCGTGTTTGCCATGTTCAGCTTTGGGGAATGATTATTCTTGTGCAGGTGGGAACGCGTGCCCGGTATCCGCATCCGGAAATATTACATGTGATTCAGGATTGTATATACTTGGTACTGAATGTACTACCTGCGACAGGGGGTATTATTGCCCAGGTGGATCGTTTGAGCCAAATGGTAGTGAGCAGGGACACTATAAGTGCCCCGACTCGCATCCAAACAGTGATCGCAATACTACTGCCATAGATTATTGTTATAAACAATGTGAATCACAAACGGGATATGATTATTACAATGCGAAAGATACGTGTTCTAATAACACAGGTTCATATGTTTGTGATGATCTTATAAAATACATATCATGTAATTCTGGATATTACCTGTCGGATTGCGGAACAACATACGACGGACGCGAATTAAATGAAAATGATTTAACCACGGGGAATTCATGTTTGCCATGTTCAAACGCAGGCAGTGGCTCTGTGTGTAACGGTGAGCTAAAATGTCCACAAGACGATAGCATCGATTGTACTGCAGGAGAATATTTAAACGGTGCCACATGTGAATCATGTGAACCAGGTTATTATTGTCCAGGTGGTGCGTGGACACCAAACGGTGGTAAACAGGGTATGGAGCCTTGTCCGTTATCCCATCCCAACAGCAGTGATGGTGAAGAAGATATAAATTATTGTTACACATTATGTCCAGAGCTGAATGGATATACCCTGACCGATGGATATGATTATTATGAGGTGGACGACACGTGTGATTATACCGCGAACACATACACAGTATCGTTTAATGCCAATGGTGGCTTCGGAGGACAATCAACATCTGTAACAGCGACGTTTGACAAAGCAATGCCAGCAATTAGCACAACCGCCCCAACCCGCACCGGATATACATTTATGGGTTGGTATGATAATGCGGACTATAATGCGGGTGAAAAGTACTATACCGCGGCGGGGGAATCGGCACGCAAGTGGGATAAAACAGAAGAGACAACACTGTATGCAGGATGGAAGGCTGGTTGTTTCGCAATAACATTGGATTCAAACGGTGGCACTGGTGGTGAAAATGTGCCCGGTGTCTTATATAAAAAATATGATGAAAACGCCATATACAGCGATTCATCGTGTACAACAGAATACACAGAGGATTCTGTATTGTTAAATGTAACACGTGATGGATATCAATTTGCTGGGTGGTCTGGTTCCGATAATAAAAACGATATTACAGCCGATAAAACCGTGAATCCAATTTGGTGGTCAGGAAGCACCGTATTGTTGGGTGCATCGACTATTAACGCCGAAATGACAATATATGCGGTTTGGGCCAAAGAGTGTACAACCCCCCAAAATGGCACATGTAGTCTGAACATTAATCACAGTGCCATAAATACTGCTACAGTTACGTATGATGCAGAATGTGAAGAAGGATACACATTAACTGACGATGGTACCGCACAGCCATCGTGTACGAACACGGAAAAATATTATACGATATCTTATATACTTGATGGTGGAACGATAAATGAAGAATATACTAAAAAATGTAATGAAAAATCGAATGTAATCACACTGCCAACAGACGTTACCCGCGAGGGACATACATTTGATGGATGGTACGATAGTGATGATAATCGTGTTACAGAAATCGCCGCAGGAACATGTAATGCAAACCTATCATTCACTGCAAAATGGCAAGAAATTGTTTCTGAAGAATCTGTCGTTATCAATTTTGATTTTTCACAGACTGCAGATGGTGCAAAAGTTGGTAATGGTGAATTACCACAGCAAATTGAATGTATAAAAGAGCAAACATGTTCTTTGCCACAAATTGAAAATGTACAATTGTACCGCGACGGTTATACTTTTGTTGGGTGGTGCAATGAAAAAATTGCTGATTTCAAAGGAACAGACTATATCGAATATCTTGACAAGGGGGTATTTGATGCAGACACAACATTGTACCCAGTGTGGCAAAAAAACACGGAGATAGATTCATATGATATACTGCTTGATAAAAATGGTGGTGAATTTAAAGATACATGGGACATAAATCAATGTAATGTGAATTCAGATACAATCATACTGCCAACAGATATGATCCGCATTGGATACGTTTTTGATGGCTGGTACAGAAATGATGAACGCGTTTCAACAATTGATGCTGGGACCTGCACTGCTTCAATGTCGTTTGTTGCCCAATGGACGCCATGCAATTATACGGTTGCATTTAGTGCAAATGGCGGTAACGGCAGCATGGATTCCACAACACATACATATGATGAATCGCAATCGTTGACACCAAATAAATTTACACGTGATGGGTACACGTTTGTGGGATGGAATACCCTGACCAATGGAACAGGTGTTTCGTATTCAAATGGCGCAAGTGTTAAAAACTTGACCAGCACATGCAGTGGAACGGTAACCCTGTATGCAATGTGGAGACCAGAAGAATATTCGATTACATACGCCCTTAGTGGTGGAACGAATTACAGTGGCGCACCGGTGGCGTATGATATTACAACACCAACAATAACACTGGGGACACCAACACGCGCAAACAGTGTGTTCGAAGGTTGGTACACCGATGCCGCATTCACAACAAAAATTACAGAAATCGCTATGGGTTCAACCGGTGATAAAACACTGTATGCGAAATGGTCGTGTAATAATGGCTATCATGCGGATAATAATACGTGTGTTGGTAATGTAATTAAATTGGTGTGGAATAATGGTGGGGTTGGCGTTGCACCAACATCCCCGGCCAGTTGTACATACGGGCAATCAGTTACAATGCCGGCGGCAATTGTTGCAGATGGTTATGTATTTAATAATTGGACCGTGAATAACAATTCGTTTAATGCAATGGAATCTGTGATTTGCAACAGTGGTAATTTGGGTGTTACAAGTGGAACGGCAACAATTGTGGCCATGTGGGGGCGTAATCAATATACCGTTACGTATTCATGTGGAAGCGGTACTGGAACACCCCCTGAAAAAGCGGTGGCAAAATATAACCAGAACTTTGCCGTTGCAAACAATACTTGTTCACGTGATGGATACACATTTAGTGGATGGGGCGTTAGCGAAACAAATGATATAAAAACAGCCAATACAACATTTAATTGGTCATATGTAAGCGATAAAACACTGACCGCCCAATGGACGCCATGCGAATATACGGTTGCATTTAATGCAAATGGCGGTAATGGCAACATGGATTCCACAACACATACATATGATAAATCGCAATCGTTGACGCCCAATAAATTTACACGTGATGGGTACACGTTTGTGGGATGGAATACCATGGCCGATGGAACAGGTGTTTCGTATTCAAATGGCGTAAGTGTTAAAAACTTGACCAGCACATGCAGTGGAACGGTAACCCTGTATGCGGTTTGGGCACGGGGACAATACAAAATTAATTATGAATTATATGGTGGAACGAATTACAGCGGTGCCCCAATGGCCTATGATATTACAACACCAACAATAACACTGGGGACACCAACACGCGCAAACAGTGTGTTCGAAGGATGGTACACCAATACATCTTTTGTAACAAAAATTACAGAAATTGCTATGGGTTCAACCGGTGATAAAACACTGTATGCGAAATGGTCGTGTATGCCGGGATACAATATGAATTCGTCTGGCACGGGATGTAATCGTGCAGATCCAAGTATTATAAATATTGTATGGCAAAATGGCGGGCATGGCTTAACATATATACCATCATCCACTTGCCTGTATGGCGGGCAAATATTTATGCCGATTGAACCATATGCGCCGGGATATACGTTTGTTGGATGGTCTGTTAATGGTCAAATATTTGACCAGAACCAAAAATTACCATGCGACATGGATACGTTTGGTGTTAAAGATGGACGCGTAGTTGCCACGGCATTATGGCGACCAGAAACATATACAATATCATACAACATGGATGGTGGCATTAATCCGACGTCAAATCCAGAAACATATACAACAGAAACACCAACAATTACACTGACTAACCCAACCAAAGATGGATATGTGTTCAAATATTGGACCAATTCCGTTGGGAAAGTTATCGATAAAATAGAATCTGGATCCGTTGGTGATGTTGCATTGAAAGCCAATTGGGCAATTGGTACGTATAAAATTACATATAAATTAAATGGTGGGGTGAACAATACATCTAATCCAGATGCATATGTGTTTAACAAGACACCAATTGTGTTAAAACAACCGAAACGCGTTGGATATACATTTGATAAATGGGTTGGCAATTATGTGGTAGATAACACAATAATAAACAGTGCCGCTGGTGATCTGGAAATTGTTGCAACATGGAAACCGAATATATACACAATTAACCTGAATAAAAATAACGGTTATGGAAACGTTGTATCATCGGTCAAGTGTACGTATGATAGTGGTATATGCGAACTGCCGTCATTGGGTGCATTAAAACGCGATGGATATGTGTCAACAAACAAGTGGTGCGAAAAAGCAAATGGCACAGGCAAGTGTTATGATGCGGGCACAAATATCGACACCAACATATCAGAAACAGGAACAAATATAACACTGTATGCGGTTTGGGAACCAGATGTGTTCAAGGTTGAATTAATTGCCGTTGACACAGCGGTTAGCACACCCCAGACAGTGTACCTGAAATATGCAACCGGATGGTTCAAGGATAGTGCAGCAAGAACACCAATTGCATTGATTGATACAAATGCCCTGCCAGAAAGGCCAGGATATGAGTTTGCAGGCTATGAACATGATGGTGTCATGATTGTTGATGCCAATGGTGAATTACAACTAGATTCTGATAGCCTTGAATTTACAGTGTATGACACAGCTGCAACGGTAATCTGGGAAAAGTCTGAATTGAAGTGTGCCCCTGGGACCGAACCAGATGACAAAGAAGAATATTGCGTACCGTGTCAAAATAGATTTGATGCACTGGGCAATGTCGCCGTTAGCAGTTGGACAAAGGGATGTACAATTGCATCGTGTATGTACCATGGTGAATTGTACGACCTGTACGATAATGAATGCATTCAGGTTTGTCCATATGATACGTACACCGATGAAACCGGTACAATGGTATGGAACGATAAAACCAAAAAGTGTGAACGTAAATGCATAGAAGGTTTTGTTCGTTGGTAATATAATTCCCCCGCAGATTGGCGGGGGATATTTATAAATGGATTTTTTATCTTAAATAATACAAAATGTTTGCATGAATAAATACGACGTAATCATTATTGGTGCAGGTGCCGCCGGATTAAGCGCCGCCACAACCGCAACAAATACAGGACATCGAGTGTTGGTGTTGGATATGGGGCCCCACCCCGCACGCAAGGTGGCGGTATCGGGTGGTGGCCGTTGTAATATTACAAATATGGCGGCGGATGCATCCCGATACTTTGGCGAAAATCCAAATTTTGTACGTGGCGCAATTGCGCGTGTATCGCCCGTGGATATTTTAAATTGGATGGATGCGCATGACCTGGCATACACAGAAAAAGCACCGGGACAGTATTTCTGTGCATCAAATGCAACGGATGTCGTTAATGCATTAATCAAAGATGCATCAAGCGCAGATATAAAATACAATCACGTTGTTAAATCCGTAGAAAAACAGAATAATGAATTTGTCGTCGGCGCCAATGATACAACATATATTTCAAAATCATTAATTGTGGCATCGGGCGGCGTGTCTTGTGGTGTGCATGGCGTATCAGATATCGGGTATAAAATTGCCAAGTATTTTGGCCATAAAATTGTACCCGTGCGCCCCGCCCTGTGTGCGATGGCAATAGATACCCCGGCCCCAGAATTGATGGGCATATCAATCGATTGTGAAATTACCATTGGACGCGAAATAATTCATGACGCATTATTGTTCACACACTTTGGCATTGGGGGACCGGCCGTATATCGTGCCAGTGTGCGCGATATTTCAAATGGCCTGGTAATAAACATGTGTCCAGGTATCGATATTTATGAATTATTGCGGTTGGCGAAACATACAAATGGACGCCGCAGTATTAGTAACGTATTATCAGAACATATACCAATGCGATTGGCGCGTTATTTTGGTGGTGGCGACATGCGAAATATTGCAGATATACGGGACGCAGAACTGAAAAACATTGCAGACACCATAAACAGACTTAAAATTGCCGGCCGTGATATACGATTGCATAATTTGGCCAGTGCAGAAATTGTTCGCGGCGGCGTTTCAACAGATTTAATATCATCCAAAACAATGGAATCCAAAATTTGTCCAGGATTGTTCTTTGCCAGCGAAGTAATGGACGTTGCCGGTGATTTGGGGGGATTTAACCTGCACTGGGCATGGGCCAGCGGTCGGATTGCCGGAAATAATTCTTAAAAGCAAAAATACATTCCCCAAAAATGGGTTTAAAAAATTACTTTTTTTAAAATTCAACTTTCAAAAATCCTGTCAAAAAAAATTTTTTATTGATTTATGTTTTTTTTACTTGTGCGGATATAGACTTTTTTTCTATGATTAAGACAAAAGAGAAAAAGAAAGTGGGAAGAATGTCTAGATTTCTGCGCGTTTTTGCGATAATTTTCGGGTTGTTTTTTGTTGGTAATGCGTTTGCCGCCGGGTACGTGTGTAATGATATCAAGCAGTACTCGTCATGTAATACGGGGTATTACATGACATACAACGGTGTGGCAAACACCACCCCCCGTGTTGGAAACGCATGTACCGCGTGTCAATCGGGATGTACGTGTGCAAACAATGTTATGACGTGTGAGATTGCTGTTACGTGTTCCAAGGGGTATTATATAGCAGCGGGTGCAACGACATGTTCTACACAATGTGAATCTGGATATTATTGTCCAGGTGGCACATATACTATTTCTGGCGCTGGCGCGACGTCTATTATGGGGCGGACGGGTTGTCCATCGGGTTATGGTTCGTCTGCGGCGGGGTCGAATGAAGACTATGATTGTTATTTGACCACAACCCCGGGTAAGTATATTGCGACCGCAAACAGCAGCACACAAAGCACGTGTGAAGCCGGTTATTACTGTCCATCGGATACGGTGTACTATGGTTCAACCGGGACGCGCACATCGTGCGGCACCGGATATACATCGGCGGCGGGGTCGGATGAAGCGTCTGATTGTTATGGAGCAAGTTACACTTGTTCTGCGGGGTATTATCTGAATGGAACATCGTGTAAAGAGTGTACTGCCGGATATTTTTGTCCGGGTGGTTCATTGACATACAATGGCGGCATAAATGGACGCACCGCATGTTCAAGTGTGTCGTCTGCATATAGTAATTCTTTTGCTGGTGCAAAATCCCAGTACGACTGTTACATGACATGTCGTGCGGGAACCCGGGTTGTTACAAAAGGAGCAACATCGTGTAATTTAACTTCGAATGGTGCATGGGCCACGGCGTCACATAATGTATTTTATGGCCAGTTATCACCCACGTATTTTACCCCATATCCGGCGATCTTGAGTACACAAACATCAGCTACCGCACATAACATACATGCAAATATGTCGTTGGAATCCCCAAATTATTTTACTGGATCACTGCCCGCAGGACGGAAAGTTAAGGGGCCAACGATAAACGCGTCCGCCATTCGAATTACAAACACGGGCACAAACGCTATTTACTTAAGTGAATTGGGTATATATTCAGAAGTCGCCGAGCTGGACACCGATGGACGGTTCAGGGGGATGTTCCATCCATACGATTCGCTTTTGCCGGGTATTATCACCGAATTTGAGACATCAGGAACTGTTAATGGTGCCCCCTATGCGGTGTTGGACAGCGAACTGGTTCCATATATTTCTTCGTATAGCTATTCTGGGACGATTTTGCAGGGCGGTTCATCTCTTACAGTATATTTCAATGCGGCAGAGTCTGTTGCCTTTGTTCAGGCTGCATTACAAAGCACATCTACCAGCCAGACCGCTACGCTTAATTTTGTAATCGAATTGTATGATGAGGATGCCGGCGAATGGATGACCATTTTTGCTCCTGCAAGTTATCCAACCAACCAGGCTTCATTAGCAAACAACGCACCAGGACTGAAAGCATATATGATGTCTGCATATGCACCGGTTTACTGTGATGCCGGAACGTATGCTGGAGGCCGCACTGTAGATATGAACAATATTGAAGACGTCACGGGTTGTACATCGTGTTCAAGTGTTTCGTTTACCGATTCGGATTCAGAATCATGCACAATCGATAACGGTACAGGGGCCAGAACAAAATCGCGTACATGTTACCGTAATGACGGACCAGTTGGTGCAACGCTTTCAACCCAATGTACGGGTTCGTCCAACTGTGATTCATATACGTATGATACATGTATGGTTGAATCCTGTAATTCGGGATATGTTCCAAATGACGACAACACCGAATGTGTACCAAATATTGTATCATGCGGTTCGGGCGAACAATTAAATGGCATTTCATGCGAACCATGTGCGGCGGGATATTACTGTACGGGTGGGGACTTTACACCAAATGGTGGCATCCAGGGACGCACCGCGTGCGCAACCGGTTCATACAGCAGCGAGGGTCAATCATCATGTACCATATGTACGGCCGGCACAACAACATCATCAACCGGTTCCAGCAGTTGTGATGTAACATGTCCTGGTGCCGATGGCGTATATGCGTGGAGTACCCCCAGTTGGTCAACAGATAACACGGTATCAAACGTGTGTGTCGCATCATCATGTAACAGTGGATATTACAAAAACGATAACACATGTAATAGCTGTGCAGAAGATTATCCGGATTTCCCGTATTCCAACAATCGCACCACCGGTGGATATGGATATTGCTATCGTCAATGTGATGTAAGCGACGTTGACAATTCAACCAGCGTTAGCGGTATTCAATACGCCGACGGTGTTGGTGGGGGATGCGAGCCAGAAAGTTGCGAGGGCGGCTACTATATAGATGGCGATTATTGTTCCAGTTGTCCATATTCGTACCCAGACAGTGATGGGGACAGTGGCGAAGCATACTGTTATGCAGCATGCCCATCCAAGACGGGATACACATTAGATGGTGGACGTGATTATTACGACACAGACGATACATGTTCATATATCCCAAACACATATACGGTATCGTTTGATGCCAATGGTGGTTCGGGCGGGCAATCGTCGTCTGTAACCGCAACGTATGACAGTGATATGCCATCAATCAGCACAACCGCCCCAACCCGCACCGGATACACGTTTATGGGTTGGTATGATAATGCAGACTATACCAATGGTACCCAGTACTATACCGCGGCAGGTACATCGGCACGCACATGGAACAAGACATCCAACACAACGTTGTATGCCGGATGGGAAATTATTTCATACACAATCACTATTAGTAAAAACGGTGGTTCTGGTTCGTTGACGGTCAATGGCGTAACACAAACCGGTACACCAAACGTGTCATTCACATGCAACCATGGTACAACATTTACGTTGCCGGCGTGGGGAAATGGGAATGCGTTGACGCGGACCAAAATGGTGTTCACAGGTTGGTCTGTATCCGGTACGGTTACATGTAATTCAACCAAGACTATCACGGCACAATGGGCAACACCAACATGTAACGCCGGCACGGGTGTTGCAACAACATCACTGAATAGTGTCAGCAGTAACAAGCCCGTATGTAATCGCAGCAGTAAATGTGGATATTATTGTTCTGCGACACAGACGGGAACGGCGGGGGCAACATCATTGAACACGACATGTACCAAGACAAGTGCGGGGTACTATGCCGCGGCCGGCGCAACCAGCCAGACACAAGCAGCCGCCGGGTACTATGCAGCGGCCGGCGCATGCGAACAGACCAAGATTAAAGCAGGATGCTATTCAACCGGCAATGGGTCCAGTGTCGAATGTCCAAATTCATGCCCGACGGTTGAAACCGGATGGACAATGAGCACCACAACCGGCCTGACCGCGATTACGCAGTGTACAGAAACAACAACACCATCAGCCAGTGGTAGCCCAATCGCAAGTGTTTGTTCCGCCGGTACATTGACCAAAACGGCAACCACATCCGGCACATGGGGCACCGCCACGGCCAGTGGCCTGAACGCAACGGCGGGATACTATGTAAATGGTACAACATGTTCGGCATGCGGTGGCAGTAACTATTACTGTCCGGGGGGAACAACCGCGCGCAAGACGGTTAATACGGGTTATTACTCAACCGGTGGATCATCCACAACACGTACTGGCCAGACCAAGTGCGAAGCGGGTAACTATTGCAGCAGTGGTGTAATATATCCGTGTTCTGGAACAAACCAGTGGCAACCCGACGCCGGTCAGACATCGTGCGACACGGTAACAGATGGTATGTATAAATCTAATAACTATACATTACAAAACTGTGGTACGGGGTACTATTGTAAATCGGGTGTTCAAACCCAATGCCCAAATGGTGGGACAACGGCGTCCGCCACGGCCAGTGTGATTGGTTCGTGCTATAAGACGGGATTACCTTTGTCCGTCAGCAATGGTGCGGGAACACAACGTTGCTTCTATACCAGTGGCTTGGGGACCAGTGCCGTTTACGACAGCAGCTGTGATACCAAGACGGTTACATCATGTAATGCAAAATATTATCGTGCAAATGCGTCTGATTTAATATGTACAACGGTTGGTACGGGACATTATTCGGCGGCGGGTTCACTGACACGCAGCGCATGCCCAACCGCGGATTCCGGGTGGACGGTAACATCACCGGCGGGTGCAACAGTCAGTGATTGCTATGAAACCAAAACCGGCAGCGCGATTAGTGCTTACTGTGATGGCGGGGTTCTGAAACGCGCGGCATCCAGCACGTCGGCGTACAGTTCAACGGTTTCAATCGCAACAGCATTAAATGCAGTAACGGGCGCAATCGTCAACGGCCAAACATGTACCCAGTGCAGCGCCGGAACATACAGCGCTGGCGACAAGGCAACAACATGTTCATCAATATCGGCCGGTTGTTATGGCGGTGCGGGGTCTGGGACATCATGCCCGAACCAGTGCACGGCCGGTACATATCGTTCATCCACGGGCGGAAAAACCCAATCAGATTGTTCAAACGTAACCGCGGGTTGTTATGGCGCGGCCGGCGCAACAGAATCATGTCCGGCATACTGTGCGGCAAACACCTACTCTAACGCAGGGGCAAGCAGCTGTACGGCATGTCCAACAGACTATAAGAACAGTGGTAATTCTGCGGCGGCCCACGCGGGTAGCGCAAGCTGTATAATCACAGTAAATGGTGGTTACTATATCGGTACAGCCGGTGATAACAGCGGCAACTGGGATAAATGTGCAGGCGGTACATATAAAGCACAACACACCGTAGCATATGGTTCAACGTCAAGCTGTACATCAGCATCCAAGGGGTACTATGTGGGCACAACGGGTGCAAGTAGCCAAACAGCTTGTCCATTGGGGGCATACACTAATGCAACCGGACAAAACACATGTGTCCCATGCCAAAACGGTACAACAACGTCCGGTTCAGGCCAGACCAGCTGTAACGCAACATGTGAAAATAGCAACAATGTTACTTCATGGGCAACCGCATCAATGTCGAATAATAATGTTATAAATCTGTGTAAGGTAAGCGGGTGTAATGAAGATACATATTATACCGCAATGATTGAAACCGGGTATCAAAACACATGTACTGCGTGTGGCGAACACTCAACAAATCCGGAAAACAACACTTTGCCGGTGTGCGCATGTGAGTTAGGACATACCAAAGACGCAACCGTTGGTGGCGCAACAACATCAATTACGGGATGTCAATTAATAACTGGGATTAAATGTAGTTCTGGTTACTATTTGCCAGCCCAGGCAACGGCGTGTGAACTGTGTGACCCAGGACATTATTGCCCAAATGACACCGACTATTCTTGGAGCACGAATATCCAAGGTCGCATTGAATGTGAGCCAGGTACATACCAGCCAAATAAGGGAAAGACGTCTTGTACCGAGGCAAGCGCTGGGTACTATGTATCAGGAACCGCACAAACCGGCCAAACACTGTGTACCGGTGCAACATATGCGGAAAATACCGGCCAGGAGTCGTGTACATCGTGTCCATCATCAAAATTTTATCCGGGCTTAGAGTTAGATTATTACCTGGATGAAACGGGCATACATTCAAGTCGTGAGGGATGCAGTGCAGTCTTTAGAAACATATCGATAGACAACGGTGCATTATCGGAAGCGTTATGTTTCTTGGATACAAATGGAGACTATGGAACGGCAAATGCCCTAAGAGGTACATGGGGGTGCGAATCACGCCAGCAATATTTGACGTGTGATGGTGGATATTACACGCCAATAACAACCCCACAGTTTGCGTATCCAACACTTCAAGAGATGGTCGCCAATACATGTACGGGTGTTGGTTCGGGATACTGGTCAGCAGCAGATAGTTTGACACGCACGACATGTGGAACAGGACTGGTGACATGTGGTTCAGGTGCGTGCGCGAACGAAGAAGACGACTGTGGACGGAAATTACACGCGGGCGATGATGTGGTTTATCTGCGTAGCGCAAAGCGTGGGACCAAGGCACTGAATGTCAAGGTGGGCGACAAGACGTTCTATGGCGCGTTGAGCACATCACTGACGGGTGCGTTAAAGGTCAAAGATGGTACAACAACATATTCGGTTGTTAATGATTACCAATAATAATCACAGTTTAGGAAGGAAATAAAAACCCCGAGCAATCGGGGTTTTTATTTAAAGTTCAGAGTGCAATTGTGGAATACATGAATACCACGATAAATAAAAGTTTAGTGGGACCCACTCATTGTCATCGCGAGGGTGTGAAACACCCGTGGCGATCCAGTAAATAGAAACAAATAGGAATACATAAAACTGGATTGCCACGCCTGCGCTTTGCTTGGCTCGCAATGACAACCCCCGTTGTCATTCCGGGGCTTGACCCCGGAATCCAGGTGTAGGTAAATAAAAAGGAAAAACAAGACCTGGGTCCCGTGGTCAAGCCACGGGATGACAAAATTTTTACAAAATTTTGTTAGGACTTACTTCTATAAACTTTTATTTATCGTGGTATTAATGTATTCCATATTTGAACTTTGCACTATGCACTTTGAACTTTGATTTAAACTTTTATTTATTGCTAAATTACCACTACCCCGGCACTGCGTGCCACCCCTTCGCCAGACGAAGGGGATTATCCCGCTAAACTTTTATTTATCTAAGTATTAATTAATAAAATCCACAATTGCACTTTGAACTCTGCACTTTGAACTTTAACAAAAATCCCCCAAACGGGGGATTTTTATATAGCCGTCTGGTATGCCCTATTCTGGACTGTTCATTGTGCGCAACATTTGCATTACCGCATCACGTTTGCCAGGGGACAATTTCCAATACAATTTTATCAATTCCAATGATTCGGTCTTGGACATCGGATCATCGTTTGTCTGGGCCGATATGCGTGGCGATTGGGATCGTGTTGACTTGTTTTCATCTGGTAAATTACCCGGCAAGCCCATAAAGAAAAATGATACAGGTGTGTCCATCGCCAACCCAATTTCAAACAGACGCGATGCCGCAACACGATTGCCGGCGGCCTCGTACTTCTGAATCTGTTGAAATGTGATGCCGCATGTGCTGGCCAAATCTTTCTGGGACAGACCAAGCATGTTGCGTCGCAACTGAATACGACGGCCGATATGTTCATCAATATATGTCGGATTAAATGGTTTGCCAGCCATAGTGTTTTCTCCTGCCTTGAATAATAATTTAAGATTCATATCCTTGTTCTTGTATTTTGATAAAAATTCTGTTCTTTTGCAATCAAAAAACAGGTATAATGCATTAAAATAATAAAAGATATAGGAAAGATTATGAAAAAACCATTGCTTCTTTGTATTATGGATGGGGTTGGCATCAATGAAAGTACAGATAACAACGCAATTGCAGCGGCAAATATGCCATTTTTTGATGGCCTTTTGAAAAAATATCCGCATGCAAAACTCAATGCCAGTGGACCGGCCGTTGGGTTACCCGATGGAACAATGGGAAATTCAGAGGTGGGACATATCACAATCGGTGCAGGACGCGTGGTCAATCAGTTCCTGCGACGGTTCCAGATTGAAGACTGGGGGAAAAATGTGGCACTGAATTCATTTGTTGCCGATGTTAAATCAACGGGTGGAATTGTTCATGTTGCGGGCCTGATGAGTGATGGTCGTGTTCATGCCGATATTAATGATATTCTGGTTATTGTAAAATACGTTATTGATGCGGGGTTGCGTGTATGCGTGCACTTTATCGCCGACGGTCGCGATACACCGCCAAAATCAGCCCAGCAATTTATTGATTTAATTCGCGATAAATTGGCGCCAGATTTCAATAGTGGTCGCGCGTTTTGGGGGACGTTGTCGGGGCGGTACTATGCCATGGACCGAAATAATAACACAGAACGCACGGCGCGCGCATTTGACGCAATCGCAAATGCAAAATCTGAATACAATGCCCCAACAATTGATGCGGCATTAAATGATGCATATGCACGTGGTGAATCAGATGAATTTATTAAACCAACCGTCATTGATGGCGACGCGCCAATATCAAACAAAGACGGGTTTATATTTGCCAACTATCGCAGTGATCGCGCACGCCAAATTATGCGTGAAATTATAAAAACGGGCGCACGGATATTATGCTTTTCACAATATGGCGAAGGTTTGAACGATGTTTGCCCGGCACTGATTGATGATGTGGTGGTTGAAAACACACTGGGCGATGTGTTGGCGGCGCATGGTTTGTCGCAACTGCGAATCGCTGAGACAGAAAAATACAATCACGTTACATATTTTATGGATGCCGAACGTAATATTGACTATGTGGGCGGTAAAAAGATTTTAATCCCATCGCCCGATATCGCAACATTTGATTTAAAACCAGAAATGTCCGCAGTTGAAATCACAGATGCATTGTTGCCAATTCTGGGGGAATATGATGTGGTGATTTTGAACTTTGCAAATGGCGACATGGTTGGGCACACGGGAAATATGGATGCAGCCATCCGCGCGATGGAAACACTGGACGCCCAATTGGCGCGAATTGTGCCGGCGGTTCTGAAATTAGATGGCACAATTCTGATTACGGCCGATCATGGTAACGCAGAACAAATGTGGGATAATGAAAATAATGGCCCATGGACGGCACATACAACAAATCCAGTGAATTTAATCGTTGTATCAAATAATCCGCCGGCAAATGTGCATGACGGTGGGCTAAGCGATATTGCGCCAACAATGCTGAAAATCCTGGGGATAAAACAGCCAGACGATATGACGGGTAAATCGTTGATATAAAACTAGGCCTTGGTACGGCGGGCACGGAAGAACGCGCGCAACATATGCGCAGATTCGTCCGCATATTCGGGCATATGATGTACGGACGGTTTCCATAAATGTTTATCGGTTTCATAAATTCGTGCGTTGGATGTAATGCCCCCGCCCTTTTCATCCGATGCGGCAAAATATACGTTTTTTATGCGGGCAAACGATATCGCGGTTGCACACATTGCACATGGTTCCAACGACACATAGATATCGCAATCGTCCAAGAATTTTACCCCCAGTTTTTTACACGCACGATTTATCGCAACAATTTCTGCATGCAGGGTTGGATTCTGTTTTAACTGAACCTGGTTTTCGCCACGTGCAATGATTTTTCCATCACGAACAATCACGGCACCGATGGGAACATCGTCGTGATCGCGGGCACGGGCCGCCAAAATTAATGCTTGTTTCATAAAATTCATACTTTATACTTTATCGTATGAATTCAAATTTGCAAATTATTTCGGGAAAGTACAAGGGGCGCAAGTTGCGCCGCCCGCCGGAAGCACGTCCAACTCAGAATCGCGCACGAATTGCGTTGTTTAATATGCTGGAATCTGGGATTATTGACCCGTATGCAAATATGACGATTTGGGATGCATTTGCAGGATCTGGGGCGTTTGGATTGGAATGCTTATCACGTTATCCCAATGCGCAGATCGTGTTCACAGATGTCGCCCCAACATCAATCAAGACGATTCGTGATAATTTAAAAATGCTAAATATTGACGCACATGCATCGGTGATTCCGGCAGACGCGGTTGGTAATGCAGAAAAATTTGGTCAAAATGCCGATTTAATATTTATTGATGCGCCGTATGATATGCCCGAATTGGGACGCGTGCTGGTTGGACGCGTTGGTCGTGTGGCGCGACCGGGCACAATTTTGATTTGGGAACAAGAAGAAAAAAATGTAATTGCCCCAGATGAATCTATGTGGGAAATTCTGCGCGATAAAACATATGGCCGGGCAAGATTCTTGATTTTACAGAAAAAGTAATAAAAACACTTGATTTTTTGGTTATTTTGGGTAATAATGTCCCGCGCACAGCACCCTTGGAGGCTGGGCATCGTTAAACAAATGCTATATAAAAGGATATAAAAATGGCAATTAATATTAATGCAGAAATTCGCGAACGTACCGGCAAGGGGGCCGCACGTAGCATCCGCAATAACAAAAATATTCCGGCTGTTATCTATGGCGAAAAGAAAGCCCCTGTTTCAATTGAATTGAATGGCCGTGAATTTGAAATGATGATTAAAACACCAGGATTGCGGACAAAATTGTTCCAAATCGCAACACCAAACGGCACAGAAGATGCAATGTTGATGGATATTCAATATCATCCAGTAACCGATATGGCGATTCATGCAGACTTTAAACGTATCGATGTTAAAAATCCGGTTAACGTTGTTGTTCCAGTCGAAGTTATCAATGCAGATACATCCAAGGGTTTAAAACTGGGTGGTACATTGAACTTTGCGGTGCGCAAGGTTGCATTGCGTGGTTTGGTTGATGTTATCCCAGAAAAAATCACAATTGATTTATCAGATTTGACAATCGGTGATGTGGTTCACGGTACAGATTTGGTATTACCAAATGGTGTTGAACTGGGCCTGCACCAGGCGGAATTGGCGTTCGCAACAATCGGTGGTAAAATGCCGGCCGAAGAAGACGATAAAAAAGCCGCCGCAATCGCAGCAGCCAAGAAATAATTGTTTTCTTGAATTTATAAAAACCCGCCAAATTGGCGGGCTTTTTTTTAGACTAAATATTCTGCAATAGGTGCTTTGACCACTGAATCTGCATGTTGCTAGGCCTGATTTGCGGCACGTTTGGCGGCACGCATATGCTTTTTAAATGCGCGGAATTCAGTTTTATCAATGCAACCATCAGAATTTAAATCAATCTGGGGTACCATTTCGGCCATTTTTGGACATTTTACCACCAGGCATCCATTATCAAATTCTGGCTTTGGCATTTTACCACGTATGCCACATGGCAACATTTTTGCCTCGGCAAAACCCAATGCAAAAAATACCAATACAACAATAAACTTCTTCCAAAAACCACAGTGATGGTGTTTGCACTGGCAATTACCGCCACATGGGCATGATTTGTCGCAACCACACGGATGCATTTCGACAACCGGTGCGGCAACATTAACTTCTTTTACCTTTTTAACAGGTGTTTTCTTGGCAACAGGTTTTTTAACCGCTGGTTTTGTTGCTACTTTCTTTACGGCAGTTTTTTTAGCCGCTGTTTTTTTTGTTTTTTCTGGCATGGCCCCTTCCTTTGTTTTGTTGACGTTGTGATTGTATTCAATTAAAAAAACATTGTAAAGTTTTTTTTAATTCTTGGAACCACCAAATGCTGCATTCATCGTTACACCATTTTCAACGGCGGTATCGGTATATGTGGCCGTCCCAGAAAATTCAGACACCACATTATTATCACCATAATATTTTATATCAACGCCGGTATAATCAGAAATTGTGCCGGTTTGCGATAGTTGATATTCTGGTTTTACAATGTCATTTGGTGTAAATGTAATTGTGGCATCTGTGCCGTCGTTCACAATTTCAACATCATACCATTTTTTTGTTACGTCCGTTGCACCCGACGCAAAAAACATATTTAATGTTTCAACGCCGTCTTGGAAATTCAATGTCGCATTCCCAGAAATTAACATCGCATCGGTGTCGGTTTTTGAAACACTGCCCACGGCGGTACCATTAAAGCGCATTTGGTCCGATAATTTTTCACGACTAATATTTTTTAGCGTATATCCACCCGCGTATGGTTTAATAGATGATTCGACCGTCTGTTGCAACAATGTTTTGTCCGCAAAATCACGCGTCGTATTAATGTTTATATATCCAAAGTCAGAATATTTTAAGCCGTATTTTTCGCCCTGGGTTATGACAGACGCAATTGTTTTATCGGTATATTCCGCGGTTTTATTGGTATTGGTAAATTGACGACCGGTACTGTTGCGGCGGGAAAATTCTGAATCACCAATCGCGACACCAATAATTTCACCATGTTCATCCAAATTAAATGTAATTTTATCTGTTCCAGATGGCATATTTAATTCAATATCTGATAAATCCTGGGACTGGGCTTCTATAATATATTTACCGGGGTTTTCTGGGTCAACGGCAAAATACCGGTCCAGAATATCGATGGCATTGGATGATATAAAATCACGTATTTCTGATTTGTCATCATCTGACAAAGAACTGTCCCAGGTATATTGTGATGCATCACCACCGGCAATCATGTATGCGGATTTAACATCCAATAATTCAAGATTTTTAAACCCATTTAAATAAATTTCATACATGTTTGTAAATGCAGTAATCGCATCCGTGTATTGCTTGTTAAATACGGGAACCTTGTCCCGATCGCTGGATACATTAGAATGCCCAGGCTTTACCGTTCCAGGGGTTGACGCATATCGCGAAGAATCAACATTTGCCCCCGCCACCCCAGAATCAAAAACAACACCAACCGATTTGGCATATTCGACAATTTCCATGCGATTGGTTACATTTTGTGGCAAAGATGATACCTGCATATTAGATGCACGCATCTGTTGATATTCATTGTTTGTGTAGCCGCCACCAATACGATTCGCATCGCCGGTACTGGAACATGCCGCCAATAATATCAATGATGGGAAAATTAATATATGCTTCATAAATAATCCTTTCGCTTTGCCTGATAATGACATGGTATTAAATATGAACAATTTATTCAAGACGATTTTATTTTTATCGCAATTAAAAATCCCCCATTTGGGGGATTTATTATTAACAACCACCGGTTACATTACCAATGATTTTTGAAATCGAAATATCTTTGTGTAACAAGAAATCATATTCACAATTACCAGATTTATAAGAACCGGTACACGCGGCCAATGTCATAACGGCAAACAATGCCAATAATGCTTTTTTCATAGTGTCTCCTTTTTGTGTGTTTGTGAAAACATACCTATTATAAATCATGATTACAGATTATGCAAATTTTTATATCGCGTTCTTAAACCATGTAATGCGCCACCCACATACCGCAATAACATCAAAACGCGCATCATCCGACCAACGGACACGCGATAGATATGTGCCGGCCGCCGCACGCAGACGACGCGCCTGGGACGGGGTTATGGCGTCCCATGCGGTTTGTATGTCGGGACGATTTTTTACCTCTACAAAAATAATCAGGTTGCCACGACGGGCAATGATATCTATTTCCGCACGGTGTGTGTTGCGACCCGTAATATATCGATTGTGTAATATGCGAAATCCATGAACGCGCAAATAATTACGCGCCAGAAATTCTGCAAATAACCCCTTGGAATACGAAGTCTTAGAACGCATATGGTTTTGTCCGGAAATTTTCACGCGACTGTTGAATATTTTTTGATTCATCTGTGGCACGGCGACCATTATCAACCAAATCCAATGCGCCGTAATATGCCGTCATCATCGGATCATACGCATTATCCGAAGAAACCCATTTGTCCGTCCCAGAATTTGGCGCACCATATTTTTCCAGAACACTTTGCCAAAATGCTAGAATCTTTTTATGACGCTGGTTCGCGAATTTTTCAGAATCCCCTTCGACTTCATCGACATCATTTTTGTATGTAACACGCCATACAACATTATCGGTGGCGTTACTGGTAAAATACACCGTCATCGTTTCACCAGTGTTTTCACGCACCAAATGCAATTCAGACGCATACAGCAACCCCCGATTCTTGGCCAGGGTGCGAATACACTGTTCCAGTTCAGATGGCACATAAATCCCATCTTGGCGGCATTCATAATCCAGGTTGTATTTCCAATCTTTGTGTATGGCGTAAATCACACTGTTGCTTTTGCGTGGCGCATACAATCCGTGCGTCTTTAAAAACAGGTTTTGAACGTCTTCAAACGACATGCCCAACATTACACCCGCAATGTCAAATGACGACACAGATGTTCCAGACGCTTCATCGTTCAGTTCGACCGATTCCAAAAGGAAATCCGCATCGGCCCCATCAACGATTGCAAATTCACTGAAATCAAATTCGTCGGTGGCAAATACCGCATGCGGTACAATCATGCAGATTAATGACAGAAAAAATAGTCCTAGTTTTTTCATTTACACCCTATTCCATGTTTTCAATTTCAAATACGCGGAACTTGAATATCGTAGATGGATCGCGTCCCGTTTCTAATTCATGGCCGATATTTATTTCTTTGCCACTGGTATCTTTCCAGAAGCCCGGTTCATAACGCATTTTAACCATCATTGTTCCACGCGTTATTATCGGGGCCAACGACAAATCATTTGGCACGGTCCATGTGTGCAATTCATACGTTATTTGCCAACGATCCCCAATCTCGGGCAGATTAATTTCAATTACACGCGCCGTACGCATCATGCCCGCGGCGGCCATATCGCTGATTTCGGGGGCAATGGTGGCCTTCCACTGGGCAAATAATTCCGGCGATACCAACCGCGCTAATCCAGCGGTGCCACTAATCCGGGTGTTAATGTTATTTACATCGGGAACAACATAAAAATATTCTGTGATAAATTTATCCACCAACATTTCACGTATTTTTTCATCACTTAAATCTTCGATACGGGCGGGAACGCCAATGCGTTGTGATGATAAATTGCCCGGCTGAAAGAAAAAAGAATCAATCGTTTGCTGGGATGCTGTGTCATATATGGCCGCAACAACAACAATCATCCCCACCATCGCGGTCATTAAAACAAGCCCCAAAAGAAATGTAATCAATTTCTTCATTATTCACCTATGTTATATGCATTAAAATCCATTACATAGAACCCCAGTGTATTTGGATACAATGACGTGTTACGCCCCAGTGTTACATACGCCATGACCGTTATCGTGCCATATATATTGGATTCCAGTTCACCAATCACACGCCACATACCACCGTTATCGGTTACGTCGTTGGTCGCACTGACATAGATATTATCCAACGACAAAGATAATGTTTCGCCCGCGGCAACGCGTTCCTGGTAATCCGGCACAACATTGTATATGAAATAGTTATATAACTCATCCCCGGACGCACAATATATTTTGGCCATCGCATCATTGTCCCGGGATGCGCACTGGGACTTTTCAGAATATCCATACCACATCGCATCGTTTGCAGATGCGTCCAGCGATACCGTGAACCAATCCTGGGTAAAATGTGCAACCACAGATTCTTGCAGGGCGCGATTCTTGGTTATTGTGCGTTCACCATGATCATGTCCAACAATTTCCCATTTACCGGTAAAATCATCAATCGCAACCAAAAATGGATGTATTTTTTGTGAACGTGATGCCCATACAATTAATCCACCAACCACCAATATCAATGCAAAAACAATCATTGCGCCAATTGCCATCACGCGGGACACGGCAATACGTGGTCCCGCGGGAAATGTCGGTGTGTTAAAATTGTCCGGATATTTCAGCATCATCCCCCCGTATGTTGTCCGGCGGAATTTACACTAGGCCTGGTACACCATAATGCATGCGCATGGACTTAATTTTAATTCATTGTTGTCATAACCAACACCGACCGGTTCGCGGTCATAAACCTGGCCACAGCCGGCCAACGCCAGTGCAACAAACAATCCCAATAATAATTTTTTCACGGCTTACTCCTTTCCCTTTTACCGAATTATAAGAAAAATCCACACATATCGTCAAGACTAAAACTGGGTCTCGAACGAAAGCAAGAATCTTTGTTCACGATCGTATTTCGTCATCTTTAATGGCCAACCCCAACTGAAATTCATTGGTCCCATTGGCGTGTTCCAATAAATACCAACACCAACAGATGTACGAACACTGTCATCAATATCGTTTGGCAGACCCGCAAAAGTATATTCTTTTTTCGGCGGTTTGCCCAGGATACCATAGTCGGCAAAGACGAATCCTTTGACCTGGTATTCATCGGGGATAAAGATTGGGAAATTCAACTGGGTCGAACCGTTAATCTTCCACAATCCACCCAATGCATATGTTGTGTACCACCAATTGCGTGAACCAACCCCCGCAACATCGAATCCACGCAATGATTCACCGCCCAGGAAGTAGCGATAAACACGCGATACATAATCGCCATCCAGTGGCTGAATATATCCAAAATCCAGCGAAGAACGCAATTGCCAGCGATCATCCCAAAACTTTACCATACCGATAATATCACCACTGTACCGCATAAATGTTTCGGTACCACCAAACCCCGTATATGCCAGGCCCAAATTCGCAACAACACCGGTATGTGTATTCTGTTCAAAATTTGTGTCCAGATTATGATAACGTAAATTCGTCCCCAGTGTGAATAACGTCGCGTCTTGCCAGCCATCTTCGGCCTGGATATCATAATTCTGGTCAAATGATGCGGACAGACGCAAACTTTGTGTCCAATGGTCGGTCAGGCGCCACCCCATGCGTCCCGCCACCATCAAAGAATCACGATCATATCCAAATCCACCAAGCGACGAATAATCATACATTGTGTATGAAACATCAAATCCACCCGATAATTGACGGCCAAATAAATAAGGTTCAGTAAAACTGAATAATGCCTGTTTCTGGTATTCTGCGATTGATGCGCGTAATTGTACAATCTGGCCACGGCCCATAAAGTTATTTTCGGTTATCCCGGCATCAACCATAAATCCATTAATGTTCGACCAACCAAATCCACCAGACAATTCCCCGGTCGGTTGTTCTTCGACGCGCACATCCAGATTCATCATGTTTTCACCCGCCACGCGTGTTGGAACCATTTGAACATCTTTGAAATAACGCGTGCGCATTAATTTTTGACGCGCTTCTTCGATTGTCTGTAATGAAAACGGATCGCCGGCACGCATTGGCATTAATTGTTCAATCACAGAATCAAATGTGCGAACATTGCCCAGGATATTAATACTGTTCAAATATATGCGATTGGTTTTCTGAATCTTGAAATTCAAATCAACCGTGCGATCATCGGCGTTCTTTTTGGGAATTGGGTCAACATTAATAAACGCATAGCCATAGTCTGCAACACGACTGCGCAATTTTACAAGTGTTTCTTCGACCGCATCCACGTTATAAACATCGCCCGATTTCATAACAATTACATCGCGTAATTCAGAATCTGGGATATCATCAAACGGATTATCAATGGTTAATTTTCCAAAATTGTATTTATTGCCTTCGTCAATGGTAAATGTAACCGAATAATATTCACGATCGGGGGTAAAAACACCATTTGTGTCCTGGATATTAATATCAACATAGCCGTTACGCAAATAAAACTGGCGCAGCATTTGGGCATCGTATTGAATACGATCTTCGTCAAATGTATCGAATTGCGTCATAAAGCGCCACCATGCATGTTCGCGTGATAAAATCTCGCCACGCAGTGTGCGATCACTAAACTTCTTGTTGCCGTCGAATTTAATGTCGGTAATCCATGTTGGGTGCCCTTCGGTTATTTCATAGACAACATTAACACGATTGTCATCTAATTCGATTTTTTGTGGCTCGATTTTTGTACCAAAGAAACCTTTGCGCTGGTACACGGTCAACATGCGTTGAACATCGGCACCAATGGTCGATTCATCGTACGATGCACGCGCCTGGGTCTTGATTTCCTTTTTTAAATCGTCGGTTGATATTTCATCGTTACCCTCAATCGTTACCATGTTGATGATGGGCGCTTCGGCAATATCAATTTTTAAAACATTGCCAGACATACGAACGTTTATCTTGGAAAAATAGCCCGATGTTTGCAATTTTTTTGCAATTTCATTTGCACGATGTGTGCCAACATTATCACCAATCTTTACATCGGCCAAAATACGAACGGATTCTGCGTCCATACGCTGGTTACCAGATACATCAATGCGTGAAACCGTCGCGCCATATACCGGCGTAACAAGCGACAATAATGATGCAATTAAAATACCATTTCTATATTTCATCAATACCACCCAAATACACGTGCCAAATCATTCCACATGGTTAGCACAAATAATCCCAATATCAACAACCATCCGCACATAATTGCGATTTCCATGCCACGTCCCTGTAATTTACGACGTGTAATGCCTTCTATAATCAAAATCAATAAATAGCCACCATCCAATACCGGTAACGGCAACAGGTTAATTACCGCCAGATTTACCGACAGCAATGCAATCAATGATAAAAACGCAAAGAATCCCGCCAACATTGCCGCGCCCGAGTATTGGGCAATGGTAATAAATGACCCCAGTTGTTTTGATGAACGTTCACCGGTTACAATCTGTTTCAAGACAACAACCAATGTTTTGGATTCATAATATGTCTTACGCGCACCCGAATACATTGCACGGAACAGGTTTTGACGCGCGGGGTCGGCACGCTTGGCCCCGTCGGCGACCATGCCCCAACGTTCCGCCGGGCTAAGTGTTACATTTACCAATGTGTCCCCGCGGGCAATTATAACGTTTGCATCGCGATTTGCCGCCAATTCTTTGGCCAGAATTAAATCCCCCCAATTTGTGATGTTTTCATCATCAATCTTGACAATGGTGTCGCCTGGTTTGACGCCCGCATTAAATGCAACGGATTCTTGGATAACCTGGCCGATGACGGGCAACTGGGAATTTCCGACCAAGCGCGGTTGAAACATAAACAGTGATGTATAAATTATCCACGCCAGGATAAAGTTCATCGTTACACCGGCGGCAATAATTATAAACTGTTTCCAGGCCGGCGAAGACAGATAATGTCCCTTTTTTTGTTCTGGGGCCATGTCGGCATATTTTTTACGATTAAACATATCTTCTTGGCCGTAAATGGAAACGTATCCCCCCAGTGGCAGGCACGCCAATTTCCAAACCGTGCCACGTTTGTCAGTCCACCTAAGCAACGCAGGACCAAAACCAATTGAAAACGTATCAACGCGAACCCCGGCCCAGCGCGCCGCTAAAAAGTGCCCTAGTTCGTGCACAAATACAACAACACCCAGAACAATCAATAATGCAACAATGGTTAAAATAGTCTGCATACCTGTCTTCCTTTGCCTTTATTCGCCTTAGCTTATAACATTGTTAGCCAAACCAGTGGTAACGCATAAATCCAACCGTCAAATCGATCCAGCATCCCACCATGACCCGGCAATATATTGCCAAAATCCTTGATTCCCATTTTGCGCTTAATCCAACTGGCGGTTAAATCGCCATACTGGGATAACAGTGCGATACTGATACCGGTCCAAATCATACCAATCGCCGCGTTTAATGGCACCCCACGCATCAGGCCATATGCCACATACACAACCGCGCCACAAATTATACCCGAAATTTGGCCCGACCATGTTTTGTGCGCAGAAATACGTTCCCACATTTTATCGCCACCAATCATACGACCAAAAAGCCATGCCCCCGTATCCGCCGCACAGATAATTAATAATAATTGTAATACAATCTGGGGACGCGCGCCAACCGTGTTAATCGCCGCCAGCATGACAAACAACCATGCCAAAAATACACAAAATGACACACCACTTTTTTTCAAGCAATCTTGTCCTGTTTTTTTCATGCATAATATCATTTCTACAATCATAATCAATACGATGGTTATCCCCAACACACGTACCGCCGGAAATCCAAAGAATTCCAACACGGCGGCACCACCCGCAATTAATGCCATAATTGCACCAACTAATATGCGTTGCGCTGTATTTTTTGACATGGTTATCATCCCCCTTGGGTTTATTTTTTACCAGAATAGTTTGCCTTTTTGCCACCACCAAAACGACGATTGCGCTTTGCAAATTCATCCAGTGTGTATTGCCACAATTTTTCACTTTTTACAAAATCAGGCCAATGTTCCGGCACAAACAGTAATTCTGCATATGCCAATTTCCATAACATAAAGTTGGAAATGCGGTATTCATTACTGGTTCGGACCATCAGGTCAACCGGTAACAAATCACCCGTATCCATAAATGTTTCAAACGTATCCTTGGTTACAGGTTCACCGTTTTCAATCGCCAAATTTACCGCGTCAACGATTTCGTCTTTGCCGCCATAGTTCAACGCAAACACAACCGTGCCACCGGTGTGTTCGGACGATTTTTCTTCCAGTTCATCACACAACTTGGCCAATTTTTCCGGCAAGCGATTACGTGAACCAATCACGCGATAGCGCAGATTTTTTTCAATCGCGTTTTTCATGTTCTTTTTTAATTCGGTATAAAACAGGTCCATTAGAAAATCAACCTCTTCCTGGGACCGGTTCCAGTTTTCTGTCGAAAACACCCAGAACGTAACCGTTGAAACACCGCGCTTTAAAAACCAATCAACCAAATTTTCAAAGTTTGCAATGCCGGCCCGATGCCCCATTAACGGTGGCAGGCCACGATTTTCCGCCCAACGGCGATTACCATCACAAATAAATGCGATGTGTTGTGGAACCCTGACTGGTACGGATGTCGCACGTTTAGATTTGAATAAATTAAACATTTCTGTATTTCCCGATTTTGATTGTTGATGTGATTAGACCGCCATGATATCTGCTTCTTTTTCTTTGGCAATGGCATCAACTTCGGCCCCACGTTTATCAAACACCTTTTGCAGGTCGTCTTCGAATTTACGTTGATCGTCTTCGGAAATTTCTTTGTCGGTAACGGCGCGTTTGATTTTGTTCATGGCGTCCTGGCGAATATTGCGCATTGAAATTTTTGCTTCTTCGGCGTATTTACCGGCAACCTTGACCAATTCGCGACGGCGTTCTTCGGTCAATGGTGGCATGTTCAGACGAATAACACCACCGGCCGTCATCGGATTAAGCCCCAACCCAGAATCACGAATTGCCTTTTCCACGGCGGGCGCATTGGTGATATCCCAGACGGTAACAGATAATGTCTGGTTATCGGGGGTTGAAACGGTTGCGACCTGGTTAATTGGCATTTCAGAACCATAAACCGGCACACGAATTGCATCCAACAAATGAACCGATGCGCGACCAGTACGCAAACCGGCGTATTCACCACGCAAAACATCCAATGTTTGTGCGGTTTTTTGTTCAACTTCTGACTTTAAAATTGGATAATCCATATATAACTCCTTAGAATACAAAAAAAGATTAGCAAATTGATTTGACATTTGGCAAGAAGAAATATAAAATAAGATTCCGCATGGGGTTGTAGCTCAGTTGGTAGAGCACTTGCATGGCATGCAAGGGGTCGTCGGTTCGAGTCCGATCAGCTCCACCAGGTTTTGTGGTTCTGGTTGGGACACTTGATGGCATGCAACACGCATCTCGTCGGTTCGAGTCCGATCAGCTCCACCAGGTTTTCGTGGTTCTGGTTGGGACACTTGATGGCATGCAACACGCATCTCGTCGGTTCGAGTCCGATCAGCTCCACCAGATTTCGTGGTTCTGGTCGAAGGACCCACAGTATGGCGGATATAGCTCAGTTGGTTAGAGCGTTGGTTTGTGGTACCAAA
>JAGBHZ010000002.1 GCA_017935245.1 Alphaproteobacteria bacterium
ACCAGTTGCAAAGAAAGCACCTGCAAAAAAAGTTGCTGCGAAACCAGCGGCAAAAAAACCTGCTGCAAAAAAAGTAGCAGTTAAAAAACCAGTTGCAAAGAAAGCACCTGCAAAAAAAACTGCTGCGAAACCAGCGGCAAAAAAGGTTGCGGCAAAAAAAGTAGCAGTTAAAAAACCAGTTGCAAAGAAAGCACCTGCAAAAAAAGTTGCTGCGAAACCAGCGGCAAAAAAAGTTGCGGCAAAAAAAGTAGCGGTTAAAAAACCAGTTGCAAAGAAAGTACCTGCAAAAAAAGTTGCTGCGAAACCAGCGGCAAAAAAGGTTGTTGCAAAGAAACCATGCGCAAAAAAAGCATGTGCAAAGAAAAAATAATATGCAACAAAATTAAATAACCCGGCATTGCCGGGTTTTTATTTTTAAAAATTTCAGTCAGATTTTATTCAGTCTGACTGAATTTTTTTTCAGTGGACAAGTCATCATGACCCCACAGTTTATTTTTGTTTTTGTGGCGCGAATTTCGCACAACCCAAATTCAAAATTTTAATTGATATGTATTCTCTTAAACCAAAACAAAGGAAATAAAATATGTCCGTTTCAATTGACCAGGTCTTCGTAAAACAATTCGAAGCCGATGTTCATTTGGCCTATCAACAGATGGGTACAAAATTGCGTTCAACAATCCGCAGCAAATCTGGTGTTGTTGGCGCATCTACTACGTTCCAAAAGGTTGGCAAAGGTATCGCCAGCACCAAGTCCCGTCATGGTATCGTGCCGGTAATGAATTTGAACCATGAACCGGTTGAATGTTTGTTAACTGATTACTATGCCGGTGATTGGGTTGACGCATTGGATGAATTAAAGACAAACGTTGATGAACGTCGCGTTGTTGCATCTGCGGGTGCATATGCATTGTGTCGCAAAACCGATGAATTAATCATTGATGCAATGAATACTGCAACGACATCTGTGGGTGATTATTCAACCGGATTAACCAAGGATTTAATCCTGTCGGCGGTAGAGGTTCTGAATACAAACGATGTCCCAGATGATGGCCGTCGTTTTGCGGTTATTGGTGTGCGCCAGTGGAACGAACTGTTGTCAATGGATGAATTTGTTTCGGCCGATTATGTTGGCGATTCAAACCCATTGGTAAATGGATTCGAAGCCAAAAAATGGTTGGGTATCACATGGGTATTGCATAACGGTTTGCCGGTATCTGATGCGAAACGTGATTGCTTTATCTATCACGCATCCAGCATCGGTCATGCATGTGGCCAAGAAGTCAAATCAGACATTTCATGGCATGGTGAACGTGCCGCACACTTTATCAGCAACAGCATGTCCCAGGGTGCGGTTTTAATCGACAATGATGGTATTGTGCGCGTCAAATGCAGTGATGCACCCGCGGCATAAGTGTGAACCAAACATTTTAATCAAAGGATAATAATATGGCATTTCAAAATAAAAACTTATCTGTGATTGCGTATGCAAATGGTTTTACACTGTGGCACTATGCATCGACATCTGAAACCATTGCAACGATAACTGCGACGGGATACTTCAATGATGTTAAAACATTAATGAACATTGGTGATGTTGTTATTATTAACGCATCTGATAACACTGCAATCAAGAAAATCAACATTACGTCCAGCAATGTTACAACGGCTGCGTTGGCATAATTGATTTTTTTTATGTTTATCATCGGTGGTGCAAAACGCGCCACCGAATTTTAATATTAATGGGGAAAAGATGCTTACAAAAATAGATTTATGTTCAATGGCATTGTTAAAGTTGGGGGAACAACCAATCCAGTCTATGTCTGATGATACTGCCGCCGCTCAATTGGCACGCACACTGTTTGACCCGGTAATTGATGCATTAATTGCGGCACATCCATGGCGTTTTGCAACACAAAAATTGGATTTGATTCCAAATTCAGATGGTGATTTTCTAATTCCATCAAATGTATTACGTGTAATTAAATCCGACGGCCAGATATCTGGTAATAAAATTATGGCGCCGTCCCAGAAACTGTCGATATTGGCGATTGTTCGTACCCCGGTCGAAGATTTCCCAAGTTATTTTATCAGTTTGGCGGCCACAAAACTGGCGATGGAATTTTGTGTTCCGTTATCTGGGGATCAAACGGTATTCAGGATGTTGGTCGCACTGTATGAATCAGAATTGCAATCGGCCAAATTCATAGACAGTACCACCACACCAAACAGTGTCTTGGATGATTTTTCATTAATTAATGCACGTTTTTAAATAAAAAAAGGGGGGTGGAAAATACAATGGGAAATTTTATTAAAACACAAAATATGTTCACATCGGGCGAAGTTGCCCCAGAATTCTATGCCCGTGATGATATAAATGGTTTATCGCGCATGGAAAATATGGATGTGCTGTCTGGGGGTGGTTTGCGCCGTCGTCCTGGATTAACACATGTCGCAGATTTATTATCTTGTGCGCGGTTGATACCGTTTTCGGTTTCTGAAAATGAAAACTATGTATTGGCGCTTGGGTCGGGGCGGATTTGGATTTATTCTGGTTCCACGCGCGTGGCCAGTCTGGAATCCCCATGGGATATGGATAAAATACCATCCGTTCAGTATACCCAGCGATTTGGCACAATGATATTTGTTCACCCAGATGTTGCCCCAAAAATATTGCGCCGAACCGACACAGGGTTTGAATTATCTGATTTTACATTTGCACGCAACGATGCGGATATGTCAATGCATATACCGTTTATACGCTTTGACGATTCCAAGGATATTGAAATAACGGTTACAACATCTGAACGTGGCAATAATTATGCAAAATTTACAACTAATGCGGATTTCTGGTCTGCCGAATATGTTGGCAATCGCATGCATATGATGGGCAAACAATGGATTGTTGCCGAATATATCAGCCCAACCGAAGTTATTGCATATGTAAATGGCACATATACATTGCCGGATGAACCGGTCAAAGATTGGTCTGAATCCGCGTTCAGCAACGCCCGTGGTTGGCCAATCAGTATCGTTTTTCACCAAGACAGATTAATTTTTGGTGGTTCGCGTTCATATCCGGCCGGCATTTGGATGTCGCGCGTTGGTCTGCATAATAATTTTGATATTGGTACCGGCCTGGATGACGAAGCGATTTTTATAACCCTGCTATCACAACAGCGCCAACATATCTGTACAATTGTCAGCAGTGATAATTTACAAATTCTAACGTCTGTGGGGGAATGGGCGATTTCAAACAAACCGCTGACCCCATCATCGGTAAATATTAAACAGCATACATCGGTTGGATCATTTGCCGGGCGATATCTGCCAACGCAAAGTATCGAAGGTACAACCGTATTTATTTCTAATAACCTGTGCGATATTCGTGAATTATCGCTGGATGAACTAAGCGAGAATTATAACGCAACCGACCTGTGTACATTTTCCAAGCATTTAATGACATCGCCAATCGATATGGCATATAACGACAACACGCATCAGTTGTTTGTTGTAATGGAAAATGGTGATATGGCGGTTCTGAACCAGAATACATCCATGGGAATAAACGCGTGGGGTACGTATAAAACATATGGTGATTTTAAGTCTGTTGCTGTAATGGATGGCATAACATATGTTGTTGTTTCGCGGTCTGGCAAATATTCACTGGAATGTTTTGATTCGGCCGCCATGCGGGATATAAACACATATGATTTTGCGTTTTATGCCGCTGCATTACCGTTACGCACATCGTCGCACAATGCGTCGCGCGTTCGTATTCGCCAGATTCGTGCACGTGTCATCGATACAAAATCAATTTATATCAATGGTACGCGTGTTACATTGCCCAATGAAATTTATACAGATGATTCACCCGGTTTCAGTGGTGATGTATCTGTAAATGTGTTGGGTACGTTGCGTAATGGTGGGGCGCCGATATGGACAATACACGGTAACGAACCGCAACCTGCAACCATATTATCGGTATGTGTATCTGGATGGTACAGCGTTTAAATCTTAATAAAACAAAATACAAAAGGGGAGTATAAATGGGACAATTGGTATCTGATGTTAGTGAAATCTTAGATTACAAAGAAAATAAAAAATCGGCCAAATCAGAACGTCAAGAAATTTTGGCGCAAATGGCGGCCGATGAAAAACAGAAAAACAACCTGGTCAAAAAGGCATTGGCAACCCAGCGTGCCCAGTATGGTGCGTCTGGTCGCAACAGTCGTGGTGTTACCGAAGGTGCCGTCTTGGCGCGTTTAAAATCAGAAACCGCCACGCCATACGATGAAAAGCGTCGCAATAACTTGAAAAAATTAAAATCGACCAAGGCCAAAAAGCCAAACCTGTTGAAATCACTGCTGGGTCGATTTGACAGTCTGGTTGGATAAAATACGGGGGCGCAATATGCATAAAATTTCTTATACCGCCGATGGTGTGTCCACGGAATTTGAATTTTCGTTTCCATTTTTCCAGGCCGCCGATGTGCGCGTTATGATTGATGGCGATATTATTGGTTCTGATAAATACAGTGTTGTTGAAAATACTGATTTTTCAGGTGGGCGTGTTGTTTTTGCCATGGCGCCCACGGTTGATACGCACATTGATATATATCGTATGGTCGCACTGACGCGCGTAATTGATTATCAACCGACGGCAAAAATCGATCCAGAACATCTAAATTCTGATTTTAATTTTATATTGGAAGCGTTCCGCGATCTGCATGCGCCAAACATTGATATCGAACAATGGCGTACTACACATACAAATATGGTTGCGTTTTTGGAATATACCAATGATTTGATTGCGGACAAAATGTCAGGTGGTGGGGTGTTGGGCATATACAAGAATTTAATAACTGTATTGGATAATGCATTGCCAAATCTAATCAATGACTATGGTGAAATTAGCGACGCCACATCCGACGAAGAATGTGATGATTACGGAATACTGTAATTTTATGGACGCATGGAATAAAACATTAAACCAGACGACACCGCATCATCATCGGCAAATTATGGAATTTTTGGTTAGTGTTCTGTCGGATGATATGCATCGCGGGCTTTTGATGGCGTTTCGTCATTCTGGCAAATCAACGGTTGTTGGGATTTTCGCCGCGTGTACATTGTATTTATTCCCCCAGACGCGTATTCTAATATTGTCTGCGGAAACGGGACTGGCCACGCGGATGGTAACACATATTCGTCATATTTTGGAAAATCATCCATGGTGTGTCGATTTAATTCCCCCATCGCGCAAAGATTGGGCGGCGGGTCGTATAACGATTAACCGTCCAATTGGTATTCGCGAACCATCCGTTATATGCCAGGGTGTACATGGTAACATCACCGGCATGCGCGCAGACCTGATTATCTGTGATGATGTCGAGGTTCCAAATACCTCTAACACGCCACAAAAGCGTGAAAATTTACGTGAACGCCTGCGTGAACTGGATTTTATATTATCGCCCAGTGGCACAATGATTTATATTGGCACCCCACATACAATGGATACGATTTATCGCGTGTCGGATGATTAATGGGCATCATCAGACTTAATTGAACTGATAAATGTGCGTAACCGCGCCAACAATTCGCCGCCCGCATCCCCGAACATCGGCAGGTATGTTTCATATTCTGGCATTTCCGCCTGGATTTCTGCGCGGGCGCGTTCATCCAGTGGCTGATTTAATATCTGACTTGCGGTATCCCACAATTGATACGCACGATATGTTTTTACAACGATATCCCATTTGGCCAGTAATTCTGGATTGCTACCCAGTGCACTGCGAATTGCAGATTGCCATTCATCACCGAATTTGTGCACAACATTTAACCGTGCAATAATGTTCAGGCCATTTCGATCCGGTGTAAATTCTGATAACGCATGATTCAGTTCTGAAATCTCTGACGGGTTCAATCTTATATCCACCAGTGTTGATTCCGCCATCATGCCACCATATGGTATCAATTCTGTGTCAATTGAATCCATTGGTGTTACGCCATTGCGCAGATTTTCAATATGCTTGATTAGCATTTTGCCCGTCGGCATTTCGCGTAATTCTTTGATTACGTCTGGGGTTGCTTCGTCAACAAATATTGGATTAATCACCGTCCAACCACCGATAATAACGTGTTCTTGACGGTACAGATTTAGAAGTTTTTGTGCCGTTGCGCTGGCTTTTGCTTTCATGTTAAGACCTCTCTCCCTGGGGGTGTGTATATGAATTACGATTGTGATGAATTTATTCCATCACAATCATAATAACTTTGTGCATTGTCTGGGCCGTTATTTTTTCTTCGGGGCTGACAATTTGACCAAAGACTTTGCCTTTGGAATCCTGGCGAACGCTTACAATTTGTGCCACAACAGTTGTATCTGAATCCAATTCATTAAAATCTGCGTCGATACATACTGCCATGTCGCCTGGTTTAACTTCGGCGTCAACATCGGCAAAAACGTATGATTTTTCCGGGATGAATCCGCCCAGACGTTTTTGATTTGGCATAACTGCATAGATGCCACTGCGTCCTTCCAGACTGATTGGTGCAACAATCATTGTTTTATCAGATTTTTTGAACGCGATTGCCTTGCCCGATGGCATGCCAAATACCGGGACCAGTTTTTTACGTGCACTGTCGTACAGTTTTGCCCCATACAATCCTCCATGCATATCAATGCTGGATAATGGATTACCCGGTTCCAGAACCGATTTTACACGTTCTTTGACCTTGTTAATCTGGGTGTTTAATTCGCCTGATTTATACATGGTTGCGATTTTTTCGAACAATCCTTCGACGGTCATTGCAAAAGATTTTGCCAATGGTTCGATTTCATTTTCATAAATTTCGCGCTGGCCCACTTCGATTTTGTGATAAACAGACAATGTCATGCCGGCTTCTTTTGCGGCATTTGCGATGGTTTTGCCAGATATTTGGCGAATTTTGCGCAGACCACTGCCAAATATTTTCAAACCACCATCTTCGTTATCGTTCAGGCGTCGTTTAATTTCGGATTGCCACTGTTGTGCAACGTCATCGGTTTCTTTGATGAATATGTCGGACAATTTGCACCCCAAAATATTACAGATATTTAATAACTGTTTCTGATTCAGGCGTCTAACACCCTTTTCAATTTTGGATACCGCTGACAATGACAAGCCCGCCTGGCGTGCCAGTTCGGTCATTTTCATACCGTTTGCTAAACGAATGTTACGAATATTATTTGGAAAAATAATTTCTTCTTGGGCCATGGTGCAACTCCTAATGTAATCTTGACAAAATAATAGTCAATTTTGCACGCCTTGGCAAGTAAAATAATAAATTACAATGGCATATCGTCTGGGATTGCGTCCATATCAATTGGTGTTGGCGCAAATTCAGACCCATCCAGTGGGATACTGGCCGATGGGGCGGGGTGGTTATCGTGTTCGCCCCGCGTTTCAAAATCATCCGGCAGATTGTCGAACAAACTGTAATCGCCCAGGAATGCCGTGCGAACCGTTTCGGGACGACCATGACGGTTTTTGCCGATGATGATGTCAGCCTTGCCACGTGATTGTTCATAGCGTTTTTGCCATGTTTCAACCATGGATGAATTTGTTGTGTTTGAAATGCGTTCCGACGGGTTACGGTTCGCCAGATAGTATTCTTCACGATACGTGAACATAACAATGTCGGCGTCCTGTTCGATGGATCCAGATTCACGCAGGTCGGCCAACTGGGGGCGTTTATCGTCGCGCTGTTCCACACTACGTGATAACTGGGACAGGGCAATTACCGGCACATCTAATTCTTTGGCCAACATTTTCAGGCCACGTGTGATTTCGGAAATTTCCTGAACGCGGTTATCGCTGCGTTTGCCACCCGGCGACGTCATCAGTTGCAGGTAATCAACAACAATCAATGCCACTCCGCCATATTTACGTGCCAGACGACGTGCGCGTGTGCGCATCATTGGAACCGACATACCCGGTGTGTCATCAATGCATAATGGGATTTTGCTGATTGCATCGGCATATTGCGTCATTTTCAGCATGTCTTCATCCGTCAGGTTTCCTTCGCGCATGGCGGATGCGGGGACCTTGGACTGCGATGACAGAACACGTGCCGCCAATTGTGAATGCGACATTTCCAAACTGAAAAACACGACGGCACCCTTATAGTTTTTATTCGCCATGCCATAGTGTATTGCGTTTGCGGCATTAAATGCGATATTCATCGCCAGTGTTGTTTTACCCATCGCCGGACGACCCGCAATAATAATTAAGTCGGAATGGTGCAGGCCACTAATCGACCTGTCCAGCGCGGTCAGGCCCGTGGTCAGACCTGACAATTGACCATCGGCCTTGTATGCGGTTTCGGCTTCACGTAATGCGGCCTGTAATGCGGTTGCGATTGACACAACGTCGCGTTCTGATGTGCCGGTTGTCGCCATATCGAACAGTTTTTGTTCCGCCACCTCAATTTGTCGATCGACGGGATTGTCCATATCTTCGATAAATGCGCCATCCATAATCGATTGTGCCAATTCGATTAATTGGCGACGCTGTGCATTTTCATAAACGATTCGGCCATACTGTTCAACATTAACAACGGTTGCGCCCGCCCCCGACAGTTGTGTTAGATAATCGATTCCACCAACAGATTCCAAGACCCCTTGTTGGTCCAGATATGTTTTCGCCGTGATGATATCAAATGGGATGCCGGCGGCAAATTGTCGTTCGGCCAACTTGTATATTTCCTGGTGTGCGGGATGTGAAAAATGATCCGCGTTCAAGAATTCAGACACACGCTCCAATGCGCGGTTGTTCATCAGAACCGCGGCCAGAACGGCCTGTTCCGCTTCCAGGTTTGTTGGTAAAGTTTTGGGAGTAAAGTCCATGTCAGATATAGTATATAAAAAAAATGGTTTTTCAACGCCTTTTTTATCTGGATATCGGATATTAAAGATTCCGATATTGGATTCGTGCGGAAATTCGGCGTGGCCTGAATTATTCCCGCCTGAAAAAATATCCCAGATGCGCCAAATTGTCGGGCCACGACACTTTTCTGCGCAAATGATGCTGGAATTTGTGCCGCCCGAACGTGTGCGATTGGATCCCGGCCAAATACATTTATATGACGCCGGGTTTGATGCGCACTCGGCGCGACTGGGGGAACACTTAATAACGGGTGCATCAATGTATTGGGACCCATCCAGTGGTCGCCGCAAATCAGATGACAGTGTATGTGTCTTTCTTTATCGCGATGATAAAAATCACAACATTTTTATTCATGACATGATGTATATGCATGTGTCTGATAATGAAAGTCATCCATTAAATCGGCAATGTGAAATGGTCTTGGATTTTATGCGTCGGTATGGTGTTCGTCGGATAACGGTTGAAACAAATGGTATTGGCAATGCATTGCCAGAAATTATCCAAGACATCGCCACGCGTCGTGGTGATGGAATATATGTAAATAAAATTACAAATAATCGTAATAAATCTGATCGAATTCTGGACGCGATTGAACCGATATTAACATCTGGGCATTTATACGCACATATTCGGATTCAGCAAACCCCATTTATTTCAGAAATGCTTGGTTGGTCGCCAATTGGTGGTGTTGGACACGATGATGGTCTGGATGCGGTTGCCGGTGCAATTGTGCAATTGCCGATTGTGGTACGTCCCACGGGCACTGGATTACATACGTTTTATGCGAATACAAGTTTTTCTGTCTAACAACAATAACCAAAACAAACAAAAAAAAGGAAGAAAATATGCAATCAAATCTGCAACAATTATATAAACGTGCATTGGATATGCGTGACCCATGGTTGCGTCGCTGGGATTGTGCGCGCCGATACACGATGCCCACCAGTGATGACGATGGTGCGACATTGTTCGATGCAACCGCAATGGACGCGGTTGATAATCTGGCGGCGTCATTATACACATTATTAACCCCGCCGGAATCATTATGGTTAAACCTGGTCCCGGAAAGTGAATTGTCCCCCGATGCAGAAAATGCCACCAATGCTATGCGTGCAAATTTAAATGATTCTAATTTCTATACCACGATACACCAGTGTTACCTGGACTTGGTTACACTTGGGACGGCATGTTTATTTATGGCGGAAAATCCGATTGGTTCGTCGTCTGCGTTTTCGTTCACCGCGATACCAATGACCGACATTGCGATATTACCAAACGCGGTATTTCATACCGCATCAATGCCGGCCCACGAAGTTATTGAAAAATATCCAACATGGACCCCGCCTAAGAATATGCGCGATGCAATCAAACAAGATCCCGACATGCCAATTCGATTGGTGCAAAGTCTGGTTGGAAAAAAATTCACAGCCTGGCTAGATGTTGGGGGCGATATTGAAAATAACATTGTATCGACGGGAACGTTTGAAACAAACCCGTATTTGATATTCCGTTGGTCTGTTACCAGTGGCGAAATATACGGGCGCAGTCCGGTTTTGCGTGCAATGCCCGATATTAAAACCGCGAACAAGGTTGTCGAACTAGTATTAAAAAATGCGACGATTGCGGTGTCTGGGATATGGATGGCGGACGATGACGGTGTTATCAATCTGAATAATATTAATTTGACGCCGGGCGCAATTATTCCCAAGGCTGTTGGTTCATCGGGCTTGACCCCATTAACCAGTGGTGCCGACTTTGACGTATCCCAGATTATATTAAAAGATTTGCGTGAACGGATACGACATGCATTATTGGCGGATCGATTGGGGCTGTTAAGTGAAAAAGAAATGACCGCCACCGAAATTATGGCACGCAATGCGGACATGATGCGTATTTTGGGTGCAACATATGGTCGCCTGTTACACGAATTTATAAGACCCATGTGTGAACGTGGCCTGCAAATATTATCGCGTCGTGGGGTAATTGAACCAATAACCCTGCATGGGGACGCCGAACTAAAATACATTGCACCCATTGCCCAAATGGTTGCAAATGAAAACATGATGGGGGTATAAGATGTTTCGTGAATTAGATAAAAATTATGCACGTACATTTTGTACGCCCCATGGTGCGGTGGTTTTGGCACATTTGCGCAAAATAACGATTGAACGTGTTTTGGGTCCAAATGCGACAGACGCAGAATTACGTGGCCTAGAAGCGCAACGTGCCATCGTCCATCAAATAGAAAACCTAGTTGAACGGGGGAAATAAACAATGACAATGCAACCCAGTGCCGTGGGGCTTTTGGATTTTTTACGCGACAGTTGGTTTTTAATTGCCTTTATCGCCGGTGTAATATACTGGGTCGCGCGTCAAGATTCATCACTGACCGAAATTCAGCGTGCAGATACCCGTATAACTGCGCTGGAAAACCGTACAACGGTCTTGGAAACGGGTATCGGGCAAATTCAAATAAAAATTGATGACATCAAAGAAGATTTGAACCTGATTAAAGGTGCGGTTATAAAATAGCCCCCACATCGGCATCACATGGCACATGATCAATCACAATGTCGGGATTATATTGTGTGCGAAACCATGTTCGTTGACGTTTTGCATACTGGTTGGTTTTGTTAATCCAATCAGTTATGCATGCGTCTTTATCTTTTTCCCCGCGCAGATATGCGCACAATTGCGCCGCCCCAATTGCGCGGCGTTCATCCCATTTTGAATCAATTACTAGTTGTGCCTCGGCCAATGCGCCACCATCAATCATTTGCGGAATACGTTTTGCAATACGTTCCCCCAGGATATCTTTTGATGGATTAATCAGTATTCGTTTTGCATCTGGCACAACCGCCCCAACGCGTGGCATATTTTGAAATTCTGATATTTGTTTTCCGGTCTCTAATAACACTTCCAGTGCGCGCGCGACGCGTTGTGGGTCGCGTGCCACAAAATCCCCCCCCAGCATTTTTCGTGCCGCATCAATATCTTGTTCCACTAATTTGCGTGCCTTGGTTCGATTTTTTTCACTTATATCTGGCATTGGTGAAATACCATTTACCAGTGCGTTTATATAATATCCTGTTCCCCCGACAAAGATTGGCGTGCGACCATTTGCAATTGCGTTTTCGTATTCATTGCGCGCCATATTCAGATAATCGACAACGCTAATCTGTTCGGTTAATGGCAAAACAGAAAACAATCTGTATGGAACGCCATCTATTTCATTTGCGATTTGACGGTTGGCAAACGGACTGGCGGCGATATTTTCGATGCCGGCATATATTTGCACACTGTCGCAATTGATGATTGTGCCGTTTGTTTTGCGCGCCAACGCATGGGCAAAATCAGATTTGCCTGATGCGGTTGGACCTGTGATAATATATGCCATAGTGTTCATTTTAATGGATTATATCCCATAATAAATACTTGTAAATCTAAAAATTATGGTGCTAATATATTCATGTCCAATAAAAATAAACGAAAGGAAATATATTATGTCAAAAGTAAGGGTTGCAATAAACGGTTTTGGTCGCATTGGTCGTTTGGTATTGCGTGCGGCATTGGAATCGGGACGCGATGATATTGAATTTGTTGCGGTAAATGATTTGGCGCCGGCCGAACAAAATGCGTATTTGTTAAAGTATGATTCTGTGCATGGTAATTTGCCGATGGATGTAAAACTGGACGGGGATTATATTGTTGTTGGCAATCAGCGGATTCAGTGTATTGCCGAACGTGATCCATCTAAATTGCCATGGGGCGAATTGAATATCGATGTTGTTATGGAATGCACGGGTATCTTTACCGCCGCCGACAAGGCGCGCGTTCATCTGGACGCGGGGGCCAAGCGTGTACTGGTATCGGCACCATCGGCGGGTGCAGACAAAACGATTGTATATGGTGTTAACCAAGATACATTGACATCTGACGACCTGATTGTATCAAATGCGTCATGCACGACAAATTGTCTGGCCCCCGTGGTCCAGGTTTTAAACAATAAATTTGGCATTGTATCGGGTTGGATGACAACGGTTCACGCATATACCGGGGACCAGCAGTTACTGGACAAAAATCACAAAGATTTTCGTCGTGCGCGTGCGGCGGCATTATCCATGATTCCGACCAGTACCGGTGCCGCCAAGGCAATTGGCCTTGTATTACCGGAATTGGCGGGCAAACTGGACGGCATGGCAATTCGCGTACCAACCCCCGATGTATCGGTTGTTGAATTGGTGGCGAATCTGGAAAAACCGGCCACGGTCGAAGAAATTAATTCATCGATGCGTGCGGCGGAATCCAAAACATTTGGATATAACGATTTGCCATTGGTATCGATTGACTTTACGCACGACGCGCACAGTTCAATATTCGATGCCGCCCAGACCAAAGTTTTGGGGGATAAATTGGTTCATGTAACGGCATGGTATGATAACGAGTGGGGATTTTCCAACCGTATGGGGGACACCGCCGTCGCCATGGGCAAATTAATTAAATAATAAATCGGAAAAAATCCCCCATTTGGGGGATTTTTTTATTTGTATAACCAGTTGCATAAAGGTAAATAATCGGTTATAATAGTACACGTTAGGACCGATGGTCGTAATGGGGTGTCGTAACCCGCAATCAGGCGTCGCAACAATGACGTAAAAGTAGCAAAGACTCCAATCTATAACGGGTTGGAGGGTGGTGGAATATTTAAAATACATCACACTATACCTGATTATAGTTACGAACCTCCAGCCGCTTGATTTAATTTAGCGGTTTTTTGTTGTAAACAAGGAGGAGTTTAAACAATGAAAACATTTTATATTGCTGGGGTGCTTGGCCTGCTGTTTAGTGTTTCTGGACACGCTGCTAAATTATGTATGGCAATTGATGAAAATGTCCCAACTGACTATGAATACAGTAGTCTAAATTCAAGTGAATGGCTCGTTGACATTTCAGGTACATTTGTTAGTGGAGTGGCATATTGCACTAAGGCAAGCGGGTCTGTGGCAAATAATATATATCGCAGCGGCACATACGACAATAAATATTGTTGGTGTAAAATGCTAAGCCCGGCTGTGTCATCGTGGGTTTTTAGCAGTAATTTAAGCGATGCGACAAATTGTGCTAAGTATTGTTCGGAAGATTGTGCCACCAAAATGGCTAGTTCCGATTTCCGCAGTACAATGTTTTCGACACTGTCTGATAGTAATAACCTTATGTAACGTGAAGGGGGAAGTATGAAAAAAATTAGAAGATTATTATTTCTGACGGGAATATTTACAATTATTTGTGTGCCTGGATATGCGGTTTATGAATGCGTAAGATATTCTCCGTACGATACCGTTGGATCCTCAACTTCAGAAGAGTATGGGGTTGAGTGGGTTCTTACACTCAACAGCACCCGTTTTCGTGGGCTTGCAATATGCAGCAACATAGACAAAAATACAGAATCTTATCCATTCCTGTCTGGATCTAATAATACATATTGTTGGTGCAAAATTATTAGCCCGGGTCAGTCCTATTGGATTGTGGCAAATGATTACACAACGGTAAGTGATTGTGATGTAACTTGTGCTAGTAACTGTGAAACTCTGATGAGAAATAAGGGTATTTTTAGTGGATTGGTTGCTACCATGCATGAATTTTAGCTCGTGTGATAATTATGGGGATAGATAATTTTTTCCAAGGGGGAATAATATGAAAAAAATATATTATGCGTTATTAGGGGGATTTTCAATAATTGCATCAAATAATGCATTGGCCGCAATTGCAAACGGCGAACTGTGTTTGAATAACTCACAATGTGAATCAGGTATTTGTTCACGGGAATCTGCTACGTCGCTTGCGCGCTGTATGCCCGGGCGTGCCGCCGGTGAAACATGCCATATGTCGCTGGATGCTGCCAGTGTTTATTATGATGCTAATATCCCATGTGCGGACGGACTAATATGCAGCTATAGTAGTTGCGTAAGCGCCGAGAGCCTTGCCGGCGATTGCCCAGAATATCATATCGCGCTAAGGGATTCGCCCGATTTAATTATTGCCGATACATGTCCATCGGGCACGACCGAAATTGCAGATGACATATTGTCATGTGTAGCCGGATCGAATCTTTACCAGTCCTGTTACTTATTTGTACCGACGGGATATAGCTTAAGTGATTCAACGGGACAATATTCCTTTACCGATGCGTGTCCGTGGGAATAATTGATGTTTAGTATTTCGTATTTCATAAAAAATCCCCCATTTGGGGGATTTATTTTACGACATTGGACACGCGTCTGTAAATTCGTATGTACCGGTACCATCGGTATAATTAACACCCGCCGGCGCATACATTATACAATCCCCCGACGGATTTGATACCAAACACGATTCCGCCGTACCAACGGAAACCATACCACTGGGGCAAGATGTCGCAATTGTAATGTGCGGCGCATCAATGGCGATATAACCCGCCGGGCAACTGACATTCGGCGCGGTGGCATGCGCAACAATCGGTGCGCATGCCAATAAAAATATTATTCGTTTCATGAAGACCACCTTATTCAATCAAATTATCAAATGTTTCCAAAGCATTAATCCCAAAATCTGTTAAATTCTGTTGACAAAGCTCGGCACATCCATGCAAACACCCTGCTGCAGTTGTTCCCAAAGTGCCAAAATCGGCTGTCGCCGACACCCAATAAGACACCGCCGGCGCAATCATTTTACACCAACAATATTTATTGTTTTCTAAGTTATCACCATCAAATGTAAGTTTATCCAATCTGCTACTAAAAGTACCAGGTTCGTTATAATCACTGCTGCATATGCCAATCCCACGAACAACCGGCCCACCATAATCTACATACGACACAAACCAGTCGGGCCGATCATAGAGGTCTTCCTCACGATCTCCATAATCACCAGCATCTAGATTAACGCATTTTTGCACGGCCATTGCGGGTGCGGCCAGCAGTGCGCCAACCGCGGTTAATGTTAAAAGTTTTTTCATTTGTCTTTCTCCTGTCTGAAGCCGCTATCCTAGGAAAACGGTCCTTTTTTTTCGACACAAAATTACGTTGACGCGTGGCGGTTTTTAGGATAAAATAAGAGACAGCAAGGCAAGAAAATAAACCACCGTTTTAATCCGGCGGTATTTTTTTGAATTAATTCATTGAAATTACATATATTTTAACCTTTAAATTTGGCATGTTTTTTTTATATCTGAATAACGCCGTCGGCAAATTCGATGGTCGCGGGTGTGCCGGCCCCCGCACGCGCAATAATGTTATTGTTCGCATCACGAACGATTGCATAACCACGACTAAGCACACTTTTATAAGACAGCGATTGTAACATCTGGCCCATGTGCATGATTGTATTGGACAATGTTTCCATACGGTTTTGCAGAATTACTGGGAAACGCGCAACTGTGTCCATGGAACCACGTGCAATATTCATTTTGCCATCGATTAAAATGTTCAGTGTACGCCCCATATCATCCAGACGCTGGGCATTTTCCATAACAATTTGTTTTGGGCTTTTTATATTTATTGATTCAATACGCTGTTTTGCATTGTTCAGGCGCGTTATAAATGTGGTTGAAATACGCACCCACATGTTATCCAATTCCTGGACCAGTGCCAATTTTGTTGGCACAACCATTTCGGCCGCACCTGTGGGTGTTGGTGCGCGAACGTCGGCCGCAAAATCAATCAGCATCCAATCTGGTTCATGACCAACCCCGGATATTAATGGAATTTTGCTTGCGGCGGCGGCGCGTACAACAATTTCTTCGGAAAATGGCAATAAATCTTCCAGTGAACCACCCCCACGCGCAACAATAATTACATCGACATTATTTTCGCGATTAAAGTATTCGATACCGGCGGCAACTTCGGCCGCGGCGGTGGTACCCTGGACGGTGGCTGGATACAACAACACATGCACCGGAAAGCGTTCGCGCAGACGGTTTTGAATATCCTGAAATGCGGCGCCGGTTGGACTGGTTACAACGCCGATGCGTTGTGGCAATCTTGGCAGGGGCTTTTTTCGTGACGCATCAAACAGCCCTTCGGCGGCCAACTTCTGCTTTCGCTCTTCCAGCATTTTCAGAATCGCGCCCACACCCGCCATTTCTATTTCATTGATTATAATTTGATAGTTACTGCGTGCCGGATATGTTGTAAAACGCCCGGTAACGATAACCTCCATCCCTTCTTCCAGTTTAAAGTTTATCGGTGTTCCCCGCCAAATAATCGCAGAAATTGCCGCGCCCGCATCTTTGACCGTCATATACATATGGCCCGACGATGCGCGCGTGATTTGGGACAATTCGCCCCGGATTTTTATTCGTGGAAATGCGGTTTCCACAACACCCTTTAACAGGGATGCCGCATCACTGACGCTAAAAATTGTATCTGGTTTCACAAATGGTTCGGGTTTTTGCATGGTGTTATCTTCTGTCCAGTTCTGTGATTATGCGTTTAACAAATTCGGTTTTGTTTGGCGTGTTCATTTTGTGCATGGGCCGATTAATTGGTGTGCCCAATTCATATGGCACGCGCAGTGGGGCAAACTGATCGCCGGTTGTATCAAATGGTGTGTCGGTAAACCGATTCCTTAGATAGACCACCGGTGCATGTTCCCACGCCCCCAATTTTATCGCAGACGGTTCCCAAACCGCATCCCCACCATACAGTTCATATATACAAATGCTGGACAATGCGCAAAATCCCTTGGTCCATGGAACGAATCCATTGAACGGCATGTCCCCAACAAATTTATCACGAAACGCATGATTTTTATACATTTTGCGCAATGTATATGTGATATCGTACAACGTATATTGCACGTCGGCATATGGCAAAACGGCTGCGTCAATCTGTGCGGCCTGGGCTAATAATTTCTGCGTTGCGTCATCGTATTTTTTTATATAATCCTTCATGCCAAAAACCATAGCATAATTTTATAAAAACTGCAATTTATAATTCGGCCAGTGGCCACCGTGGCCGTGGTGCGATTGGTTCACGCACAACCCGTCCAATGCGGTAATTTTCAATCCCCGCCCATGCAATCATTGCGCCGTTATCCGTACACAGGTTCATTGGTGGCGCGGCAAACGTCATATTATTTTTCTGGGCCAGTTTTTCAAGTGCTTCGCGTATCGCGCTGTTTTTTGCGACGCCCCCCGCCACGACCAGTGTTTTTGGCCCCGCGTCCCGTACCCGATTATCACGCATTGCATTTGTAATTCGGTTTGAAATACAATCAACCACAGATGCCTGGAACGAAGCACAAAAATCATTAATAAATTCATCGCTGTGCGGTGCGGGATTTTTATCCAGGAACGTACGTGCGGCGGTCTTTATCCCGCTAAATGAAAAATCACATCCCGGTTTGTCGCACAGTGGTCGCGGAAACGCGAATGCGCGTGGGTTACCATTTTTTGCGCGTGCATCAACAATCGGCCCCCCCGGATACCCCAGCCCCAGCATCTTGGCCACTTTATCAAATGCGTCGCCGGCACTGTCGTCCAGTGTTTGACCGATTAATTCATATTGCCCGACACCACGTACCAGTAATATTTGACAATGTCCCCCCGATGCCAGCATTAATAGATATGGAAATTCAACCGATGTTGCGCCATTTTCCCCATTGGCCGCCGTCGCACTAAGGCGTGGTACCAATGCGTGTCCTTCCAGGTGATTTACGGCAATCAATGGTTTGCCGGTCGATTGTGCGATGCCGGTTGCCGCCATCCATCCAACCAATACACCACCGATCAGGCCCGGTCCCGCGGTTGCGGCGATAACGTCGATATCATCAATTGTTTTGCCCGCACGTTTCAAGGTTTCTTCAATCACACTGTCGATTGCCAAAATATGTGCGCGTGCGGCCAATTCTGGGACCACACCGCCATATTTCTGGTGTTCTGGGATTTGTGAATATATTATGTGGGACAAAATATTTCGGTTTGAATCAACGATTGCCGCCGACGTTTCATCACACGAAGATTCAATCCCCAGACACAGGGTGGGGCGCGCATCCCCCGTTGTATTACTGGTTAATGTTCCCATATCCATATGAATAATTTTTTCGTCCATTTTTATTTTATCGCGATAAATGCGACCCCCATTTCACCCATTTGATGCCGGCGCTGGGCATATTTCATAAAGTCTGCATCAACCACATGTCCCGCCGCCGATGATGCGTGGCGCAATATTTGTCCGCCCGGCAACAGCAATCCCATATGCGTAACCGCCAATTCGGTTCCAATTGTATCGGGGCTGTTTGAATTTGCACTAATAAACAGAACAATCATAACCTGGTCATTATTTATCTGGGTTATGTTTTTATACGGTACATATTCAATCGATACCTGAACCGGTGCAATATCTGCGTCGATTTTATGCTCTTTTTTCAGCCATGCCCCCTTATCAATGGTCAGTTTACGGGTTTTTGTTTTACCATATTTCGCGCTTACATTTTCAACACGATTTTTATTATTTTCCAACCAATCAGATTCAATAAAATGATTGCGGTTCAAGAAATCAATTTCCCCATTTTTATATCGAATCTGGTTCAGGTTATTAACATCACCGCCCGCCATAACAGTTTCAACAAACGTTGTGCAATCAAATGCATCTGTGCGAATCAGTGGGTCGGTATCCGGTGCACGTTCTTCGCCCAGTGGATCATGCATATATTTTGCGCCCATATATTCGCCACCATCTGGAACGCCCGGCGCAATCGCGCACCCCGCCAGTAAAAAGACAGTAATCAGAAATCGCATATCGTTACAGACTTTCTTTTAATTGCATGCCCAGGTTGCACAACCGTGCCGCGTCTGAAATCGTCATTTCGCCAGAATCCGGCAATGTTGCCATTTTGCTAACGCATGCAACAATTATATCTGTGTTTTCGTCGCCCCCCACCAATGCGCGCACGGTTGATACACGTTCGTCATTGTTTGCAGACAACCAATTTTTCAATGTTCCGCCACTTAAATCGTGCGATCGCAGGGACATCGTGAACACAAACAGTGCCATGATTAATACACCGCCCCCGATTAAAATTTTAAAATATTTTTTTACGAAATTCATTTTACTTTCTCCTGGCTATATATTTGATTCATAAGACGTGAATAGCGTGGCAATATGCGTTTTGCATTTTGCAATAATTTACCCTCAGAAACCATCCTTGGGGCACGATAGTACACAGGGCAATCAACAATAATTTTTGTTGGCTGGTTTGTCCACACCAATCCATTACCGATTTTATTACAGTCTATATTTTTTGCATTTACACGATAAATTGTTGTCCATATTGTACCATGTTTTAATGACGTATCATGTGATAACGCCAGTAATTCTTGGGCCTTTTCTAAACTTAAACATACATATACATTTGTATCATGTGGCCACCATTGTTCCCCAGATTTGTGGATACCATTACCGCTTAGCATATATCCCGTCATGTCCTTAATAATCATAATTGTTATTCCTTGTTGTTGCACCCGGTTAACCACACGTCATAATCTGCGTTTTGCAGTGGTCGAACACCCGGCTCGTTGCGCGACATCCAATTACTAAATATCAGACCATCTGTTGCGGTTGAAATTTCCAGAAACGCGAAAAAATCTTCTGCGTCAAATGGATCGGTCTGCTTGCACGCACGTACGGTTATGTTCAGTTTTTCAAATTGTTCTGAATTGCCGACTGGGATATCCATGTTGTAGACTTTGCCGGCGGCCTTGTTCATAATACGCACATTGGCAATTTCACGGTCAATATATGCGTTCGCCACACCCGGTACGGCACAAATCAGCATAAAATAAGTAACTAACTTTTTCATACGGAATATATTATCCCGTACGCCCCATAATGTCAAATTTTATATATTTTATTTTGATATTGAATATCGATACAAAATTCACTAAATTTATTACATATGAAGCGCGAATTATTTGATTTTTTAAACACAGATTTACAGTTTATCAAGGGCGTCGGTCCCGTATTGGCCGCGCGTTTTAACGATGTACTGGGGGGGCGACGTGTATTGGATTTTTTGTTACATCGCCCATCATATGTCCGTGCGCGCGATATAACTGAAAACGTAATGGATGCATTGCCGGGCGATGTGATAACAATACCATTAATGGTCAAAGGGCACAAAACTGGCGGCACATTTCGTGGTCGCCGTCGTCCGACCCAGATATTATGCAATGATAAAATGGGCAATGCCGTTGTTATTCAGTTTTTTAATGTAAATTATTTGGATTATTGGCTAAAAAAATTACCCATTGGTGATTGGCGCATGATTTCTGGAAAACTGGAACGTGGCGCGCGCCCCACAATCAGTCATCCTGATTTTATCGAAGAATTACAAAATGCGTCAAAAATTCCATCGGTCCAGGCAATATATCCCGCCGGCGAAGGCCTGACACAAAAGGTTTTTGCCAACGTTCGTGATAAAATTTTTGAAATTTTACCGGATAAAATTCGTGGTGAATCAGATGCGCGGGTTGTTGAGTTTTTTGATGCATTGCAACATATTCATTATCCAACCTGTGCCGATGATTTAATGCCCAACGCAACATATATGGCAAAATTGGCATATTGTGAATTATTGGCGCATCAATCTGCAATTGTAATCAGTCGTCGCAATCGTACCGACGTGCGCAATCGTCGCGTTCCCCGCCCAAAGAAATATGATTTAATGGAACGTTTTTATTCCACATTACCATTTGAAATGACCGGCGCCCAGAAGCGCACATGTGATGAAATTTATGCCGACATGTCGCGTGATATACCGATGATGCGCCTGGTCCAGGGTGATGTTGGATCGGGTAAAACGATTGTTGCATTGGCGGCGGCGGTAAAAATGGCCGAAACGGGTGCGTGCACGGCATTACTGGCACCGACCGACACATTGGCCCAGCAGCATTATGCAAAACTAAAACCCATGTGCGACAAAATTGGTATTGTGTGTGATGTCTTGACCGGTCGGGACAAGGGGGCCGCACGCCGTGAAAAATTGATTTCATTACGTTCTGGTCGAACACGCCTGGTGGTGGGGACGCATGCGCTGTTTTCTGCGGATGTTGAATATCGTGATTTGGGTTTGGTTATTGTTGATGAACAGCATCGATTTGGTGTTTCCCAGCGCGAAGCACTGCGGAACAAGGGTGCAAACCCAGATTTACTGGCATTGTCTGCAACACCAATTCCACGAACGCTGTCTATGACAATATATGGCGACATGGATGTGTCGATAATTAATGAGAAGCCCGCCGGCCGCAAACCGATTAAGACCACACGCCTGCCGATGATGCGGATTAATGAATTGATAACGCGTCTGCAAACCCAGATTGCATCTGGGGCGCGTGTTTTTTGGGTGTGTCCCCTGGTCGAAGAATCTGAAAACGTCGATACAACAATGACGGCGGTTGTTGCGCGCCATAAAATGTTGTGCGAATATTTTCCGGGGGCGGGGCTGGTCCATGGGCAAATGGATAAAAAGGCGCGCGATACGGTAATGGAACGGTTCGCAGATGATAATTCTGATATGCCACTGCTGGTTGCGACAACTGTTATAGAGGTTGGTATTGACGTCCCCCGCGCATCGATTATAGTAATTGAAAACGCAGAACGATTTGGCCTGGCCGCATTGCACCAGTTGCGTGGTCGTGTTGGTCGCGGCAATACGCAATCGTATTGCGTGCTGGTATTTGGTAATAATGTGTCCGAAGATGGATTAAGGCGCCTGGATGTTTTATGTGAAACCGATGATGGATTTGTTATCGCCGAACAAGATCTGATGATGCGTGGTGTTGGCGAATTAATGGGCACACGGCAAAGCGGGTGGATTCAGTATCATTTTGTTGACTATCGCGAACATCGTGATTTATTTAAATTATCGGCCACTGCGGCCCGTGATAATGACATTGATTCATGGATAAATGATTTAATATACATATTTGATCGCGGGGTGACCCAGGGTGCATAAGATATTTACATTTTTATTGTTACTGTTCATGGCATCGCCCGTATGGTCGGCAACGCTGATTAACGATACTGAAACCGAACGTGTGTTGAACAATCTGGTTTCGCCATTGGCGACGGCGGCGGATATTCCATCGGGCCGGTTAAAGATACACATTGTAAATGATGATGATTTTAATGCGTTTGTTCGTGGTGGCGAAGATGTTTATATTTATACTGGCCTGCTAAAACAGATTAAAACCCCCGATGCATTACAATCGGTAATTGCGCACGAATTGGGTCATACAATTGGTGGTCATATGGCGCAATTATCGGCCCGCATGGATGCAGAAATGACGCGTACGATGCTGATTCAGGCCCTTGGGGTGGGGTTAATGGTTGCGGGTGGTAATCCGTCGTTGGGGGCGGGGGTATTGGCGGGTTCGTCGGGTGTTGCGACGCAGTCTATGTTGGCATTTTCGCGCGACGAAGAAAGAATTGCAGACAACCTGGGGATTGATTTAATGATTGACGCAAAATTAAATCCCAATGGTTTTATAACGGTTTTTGAACAAATGGATGAATTAACCGGTGCCGTCGAAGGGCGCATAAATCCCAATCGTATAAATCATCCACTGACACGTGAACGGTTAAAAAACGCACGTGAATATATTGCGCAGCATGCACCGGATTATCGTGCGCCCGATACCACAACCCGGGACAGTGAATATGAAATGGTTCGTGCCAAGTTAATTGGATATCTGGACACAAACAAAAGGGTTCTGGAAAAATATCCGTATTCGGATAAATCAGACGCCGCCATTTACGCGCGCGCAATTGCGAATATGCGTGGTGGGAATCTGGATGGGGCGCGCATGGGGACACAAACACTGATATCGCGCCATCCGAACAACGGATATTTTTACGAATTATTGGGTGATATTGAATATCAATTTGGCCATTATGACGACAGTATTGTTGCCTATGAAAAATCTTTATCATTACTTGACAGCGCGCCCCAGATTGAAACCGCATTGGCATTGGTTTTAACCGAGCGGAAAAAGCCCGATGATAACGCGCGTGCAATTAAATTGGCCAAGCGGGCAATTCTGACCGAACCGACGCCGTTGGCATATTGGGTTTTGGCGCGTGCATATGGCGAACAAGATGTGGGTCGTAACGCATGGGCCATGGCGGAATATTATGCCATTGGCGGTGATGAAAAAAACATGAAAAAATATGCCAAGATTGCGCAACAGAATCTTAAAAAAAATGACCCTGAATATATCAAGGCCACAGATTTATTAAACTAATTACCTTTTAATATGCGCGCTTTGTTTTTGTCCCATTCGCGCTGTTTTATGGTTTCGCGTTTGTCCACTTTGTTTTTACCATAACCAACCCCCAATAAAACTTTTAACTTTCCGCGATTATTGAAATACAGTTTCAATGGTACAATTGTTGCGCCTTTTTCCTGTAATTTCCCGATTAAGCGGTTTATTTGATTACGGTGCAATAATAATTGGCGACTGCGTCGTTCATCAAAATTAACAATTCGTGCCGCCGTTGGCAGTTTTTGAATCTCGACCCCGGCCAAGAACAGGTTATCCCCACGACGTTGAACAAACCCATCTACAATCGTAACCAGTCCATATCGTATTGATTTGATTTCTGCACCGGTTAATGAAATTCCGGCTTCTATTGTGTCTTCAATAGAATAATTGAATCGCGCCTTGCGATTTTCAGAAACCTGACCAAATTTTATAATCTGCCGTGCCATAATGCGCGTATTCTACACCAATTATTAAAGGATTGCAAATTTAATAAATTTGTTCGGCGCGGTAATGATTTTATTGTTTTAAATTTTCTGCAACCTGGTCCCAATCAACCATATGATTTAGATAGTTATCAACAAAATCGGCCCGTCGATTTTGGTAATCCACATAGTACGCATGTTCCCACACATCCAGATTCATTAGTGGTACCATATTGTGTGCGATTGGGGTATCTGCATTTTGCATATTTATAATTTTGATTTCATCGCCATCGCGTACCAGCCATGTATATCCACTGCCGAACAGGTTGGTTGCCGCATCTTTAAATTTCTTTTTAAATTCATCTTCGCCACCAAATGCGTTTTTAATTTCTGCGGGTATTTGTCCGCCACAATCACGACACATACCGTTAAAGAAGAATTGATGATTAAAAACCTGGGCGGCATTGTTAAAAATTTTCTGCGCATTGGGATTTGATTTGTCATCCACAGATGTTTTGATAATTTCATACAAAGAAACACTTTCATATGGTGTGTCTTGAATCAGATTGTTTAGGTTTTTTATATACGTTGCCACATGTTTCCCGTGGTGTAGTTCCAGCGTTTCTGGCGACATATATGGCGCCAATGCATCGTATGAATATGGTAATGGAAATTGTGATAGTGTGAACATGTTGTATCCTCCCCCCCGGCTTTATTTTATAGACAATGTTATATTGCCCATAATAAAACGCAACAGGAATAAAATGATATGATTTAATAAAAAAAACTTGCACAGGGTAAAAAAACTTTTCTATAATCTGATTACTTGAAACCTAAAAGGAGAAAATATGAAAAAATTATCAATCGTATCTGCGGTTATGGGTTTGGCGTTTGTTGGTGCGGCATCTGCGGCCGATATCACGGTATATTATTCCCCAACATGTCCACATTGCCATCACGCACGTGATTTTATTTCCAATAACCTGGTATATGAATATCCAATGATTAAGGTTACCGAAGTCAATGTCATGGACCAGGCCAACCTGCCAAAGTTCCAAGAAACATTGAAAAAATGTGAATACGAATCTGGTGGTGTGCCGGTATTGACGATTGGTGAAAAATGCTTCCAGGGTTATGCAGATTTCATGCAGACAGAATTACGCGAAGCGGTCGAAGCAGACCTGAGCGATGATGACAAAGCGGCGGCATCTGAAAATAAAAAAGCGATGGAGGCCGATGCAGAAAAATTCAAATCTGAAAATGCGGATCGCAAAAATGCAATTTCTGAATATGTTGCAAATGCCGATGCGTCCGTTGAAGAAGCCACGGCCGAAAAAAAAAATAACAATGGGTCCAGTATCTGGTTCTGGGGATTGTTAGTGGTTTTGGTTGCTGGCCTGGGCGTTGTCCTGGTTCGCAAGGATAAAAAATAAAGCATTAACATAAAAAAGAATCAGGAATTGTTTTATGTTTGATTTAACAACACTTGATTATATATACGTGGGCGTCGTATTGGCGTCCACAATTTGGGCTTTCTTTCGTGGTGGGGTATTTGAAACGGTTGCCACATTGTCGTGGGTTGTTGCGGCAATTGCGGCCCGTTTCGCATCCCCATGGCTTGATAAGTTATTACAATCATGGTTTGATTTGTCGGCGTCAACGGTTGGGACACTGATTGCGTCGTATTTTATTGTATTTTTTGTAATATTGATGCTGGTTGGATTTTTTAATCAGAAATTACGCGATAAAATTCACGCCAGTATGATGAAGGTAACCGATCGCACACTGGGGATAATTTTTGGAATTATCCGCGGTATTGTTGTAATGGGCATCGCCTATTGGGTTGCGTTGTGGTACTATTCCGATGCGCCATTTTTGCCGCAATGGTTGGAAACGGCGCGCACCCGTCCGATTATGCAATATACGGCGGAAAAATTGGACGAATGGTTTGTGCCGGGCGCACCAAATAAATTGTTGGCCCGTGATCGTGCGGCATCAATCGAAAGTGCAAAAATATTTGAAAATCTGATAAAACCCGCCGTGTCTGCGGGCAAAGACGTCGCCGATGAACCGGAAACGGGGTACAAATCGTCGGAACGTACGGCATTAGAAAATCAGTTGTTACAAATTGAAACCGCGGCCCGCGCCAAAGAAATGCGCGACACCGCCCCATCCGATGATGGCGATGTAATAATTGTTGAATAAAAATTCCCGCATTCGCGGGATTTTTTAAAGTTTGTAATAACACGTATTTGAAAGCGTAAAATCACCCGTTGCATCTTCATGGTTTCCCGCCGTTAAATAACATTGTGTAATTGATGTTATGGACGTGTTTGGATCTGTTGTTGCGCTATCAACCCCCGTGGCAACGGCACACGATGTGCATGTGTCACCATCACCAAAGTATCCATTTGCACATCTGTAATTATAAGAATAACTGCATTGGTACCACGTTAGATCACATGTTCCCACACGCCAACGCTGTTTCCCGGGTTCATTCGGTACATCTTCCATGCTGCCGATGCCACATCCAATATATTGATTACAACCGGGACATAAATCCTGCCAATATTCATTGGATAAAACACCGGCCTTTACCATTAGCAGGCCATCAATCGTTGATGGTTGACCATAGCTGGACCACGTCTGCAGAATTGCATTACGTAGTTCATTACAGCGTGATAATTGGGTGGTATCCAGTTCGGTCTCATTTTCTTCCGCAAATTGTGCACATGTTCCCTTATATTCCATAAAATAATCTGCGGCATCCATACACCACAGCATGTTTACCGCATATGCGTTTCCCATGGCACAAAATGCACCCATCACAAAAATTCCAATACGAAATAAATTATGTTTCATAATTATTCTCCCCTTTGACCACAATCCCTACACAGGAAAACGGTGGTTTATTTTCTTGCCTTGTTGTCTCTTATTTTATCCTAAAAACCGCCCCGCGTCAATGTGATTTTGTGTCGAAAAAAAACCACCGTTTTAATTCGGCGGTATTTTTTTGAATTAATTCATTGAAATTACGTGTGTTTTGACCTTTGAATTCAGTGTGTTTTTTTAGTGCAGTATTAATGTATTCCACAATTGCACTTTGAACTTTGCACTCTGACTTTGAAAAAAATCCCGCGGATTGCGGGATTTTTAATATCGAATTTTTGGATACAGTCGTTTTGTATTCTCTTCCAATATGTGTTCCAGTTCGGATAAATTTACCCCCTTAACATCGGCCAGGACCCGCGCGGTTTCAACCACCATTGCCGGTTCGCATGATTTGCCACGGTGTGGCACCGGTGCGCAATATGGGGCATCTGTTTCAATAACAATTCGGTCAATTGGAATTTTGGCAAACGTTTCACGAATATCGCCCGAATTTTTAAATGTCAAAATACCACTGGCCGAAAACATGAATCCACGGTCCAGCATCTTTTTTGCCAAATCCCATGAACTGGTATAGCAATGCATTACTCCACGCACATCCCCGGTTAAAATGTGGGCGGTGTCATCTTCGGCATCGCGCGTGTGGATTGCGACGGGCAGGGCGCATTTTTTTGCAATTGCCAATTGCCGTTCAAACAATTCAATCTGTTGCATGCGTGTATCCGCATTATAATGATAATCCAGTCCAATTTCGCCAATTCCCACAACGCGTGGATCGCTTAAAATATCATCGGTTAAATAATCATCTGGATTTGCGTTGACGTATTCTGGATGAATGCCAATCGTACAGAATACATTATCATGCCTGTGCGCGATGTTCAGTGCACCGGGAATATCGTTTGGATCGGCGGTTGGACAAATCATAACGCCAACACCCGCCGCCATTGCGCATGCAATTGCGCGATCTGCGTCCCCATCGGCACAGTGCCGGTCGGTTAAATGACAGTGTGTATCTATAAACATTTTTTTATTTCACTTATTATTTTAAAGATTGCAATTTCCGGTTCCAGGTAAATTCGATTTACATCGGCGATTGCATGCGTTGCAACCGGGTACAAATCGGCCAGTCCAAAATGCGCAATAACATCCAACACAATCGGGTATAATTCCGGCGCCCCCGCAATTTTTTTCGCAATTATCATCATGTCGCCGGCATTGCTGCGCGGATTTTTTAGCATATCGATTAAATCGTTGTAAATTTCATCCCCGCCGGATGTTTTCAGGTTTGCGATTTTACCAAAACTGCCGTTGGCCAATTTTAAGGTCGCCGTATTAACATCTTCATCTGGCATAAATTTCACACACAGTTCCCGCAACTGTGAAATTGTCAGTGGGCGCATCTTTTCAACGCGTGCGCGCGAACGCACCGTTGGTAATACATTTGATAATTGATGCACCACTAATAAAAACAGTGTCTGGGCCGGCGGTTCTTCCAGTAATTTTAATATTGCGTTTGATGCCGCGGTATTCAATTCATCGACCGAGTCGATTAAAATCACACGCCATCCACCCGACATCGATGACATTTGCATTTTATCAATCATTGCGCGCACGGTATATACTGAAATAACCTTGCCGTCGGGTTTAGATTTGCCATCTTTGTCGATATTACGCGCCAAATCCACGATAAAGAAGTCTCCGACATTACCATACACCATTTTTGCAATTTTATATGCCAATGTTGCCTTGCCAATACCACGCGGACCTGTCAACATCCATACTGGATGAATTGGGTGCGTGTCGCGATTATTCCACGCATCCATAAATGTGCGCAGTGTATCCCCATGTCCCACCAATGTGTCGTTATCCATTGGATGCGGAAAATCATATTCCAAAGATTTCTTTTTTTTTGGTGCCATTTTTAAATCCCAAACATAACCCGAATGTTCTTAATTACGCGTCCGATAAATTGAATTTTACGAACACGCTCATTCGCGACCAGTGGTGCCCGCGCAATAACACGTCCGTTCTGTTCCGCGATTAATTCGCCAATTTCGTCGCCCACACCAATTGGTGCCGCCACCGGTTCATTAAATCGGGCCAAGACACGCACATCTTTCAGTCCGTCTTTTTTATCAACTGTGATTGCAAATGGTTTGGCGACCGTTGCGGCAACAGAATCAACCTTGCCGTACCATACGGGGATATTTGCAACGGTATCGCCGGGCTTGAAAAACACCTTGGTCATTGTGGTTGAAAAACCATGATTCAGTAATTTTTTCATCTCGTTCGCCAATGCATCATGGCCTTTGCCGTTGAATCCGTTAATCACCCCCACCAGGCGTCGTCCACCAACCTTTGCACTGGCCACCATGCCATATCCGCCATCACTTGTATGTCCCGTTTTCAGGCCATCCGCCCCCGGCATAATAAACAACAGTTTGTTATAATTCATCGTATGTGTCCGCCCCCATTCCCGACACCAATCGGTTTGGTGTTCTTCAAATTCAAACCGCTTGGTCGCGAACATCGGATACAGGTCTGGGTAATCACCAATCAAATGCACCGCCAATGTGGCCAGTTCCCGGCTGGTCATCAAATTGTTCGGATTTGGCAGGCCACTGGCATTTCCGAACGTGGATTGTTCCATACCGATACTGCGCGCCTTTTGTTCCATCAATTGCGTGAATGCATCTTCGGATCCGGCCAGTTTTTCCGCCACAACCACGGACGCATCGCCCCCTGATAATACAATCAGGCCCAAAATCAAATCACGCACGGTAATCGTTTGACCCGCGCTAAGGCAAATCTTGCTTGCTGGGTACCATTTTGGGTCGTTATAGTCTGCATTTTCACTGACCGGGAAACGCGTATCCATTGTAATGTTGCCCGCCGCCAATTCGTCGAACAACACCGCCAACGTCATCAGTTTTATCATCGATGATGGTGGCATCAATGTATCGGCATTTTTTGCGACAATCTCTGCCCCGGAATCATAGTCAATTAAAAATGCAGATTTAGCCTTGGTCTTGAATTCTGTGGCATTTGCCACACCACACGCCAACAATAAAAATAGTGTAAATAATTTCTTTTTCATGTTTTGGAGCATAGCAACAATAAAACCGATTTCCAATATAAATTTTTGAAAAAAAATACCCCACGATTGTGGGGCAAGATTATTTCTGTTTTTGCGGGACTTTTTGTGCTTTTATGCTGTCACGCAGATACTGGTAACGTGTTTCAATACTGTCCCTTGTATAAGAATCCAAAATATCCTTGTAATCCCGCAGTGTTCTGGGCAGACCGCATTTAATGTTGGTCGCCTTCAGTTTTTCTTGATAATAACGATGCACTGGGCGTTGCATATATGGTGTGTGCCCATTCGGTGCAACCGCACATTCCTGTGCTTTCTTGTATCCTTGCAGTAATTCGTTGTACGTTGCAACGCGCGCATTCAGTGTGGAATCATTCAAAGATTCGACCGCCACACGTTCGTTTTTCTTGATACTTTCGCCCGGTGTATAAAGGTCGCCATGTTGGTCACGCACTTGTCTTATCGATATGCCCAAAAATAAGATTATCGGAATAATCAAGCCGCATGATATGGTTAACACGTCTTTCATTTTGTTCGTCATATTTGTGTCCTCTTGTATTGTGTTTGACAAAATATAGTACAAGTGTATAAATTTGTCAATATTTTTTTCCAATAAAACAATCATCAATAATATCGACCAATTCCACTTCACAGATTGTGCGCGATATGATGGATACGCCATCAATCTTTACACTAATATCGTGTGGGCATCGTGCGATGTTGTTTTCTTCGACCAAAACCTGAACGGATTGCCGCAATTGTTTTTGCATAAATTGGGTGCGATTTTTACTCGCCGCGTCATTTATTATTTTAACGCGTTGCTTGGAAATTGTGCGATTAACCTGGTTTGGCATAGTTGCCGCAACGGTATTAGGGCGGGGCGAATATGGAAACGCGTGAATCTTAATCGGTTTTAATTCACGTACCAGATTCAATGTCTCGTTAAACAGTTTTTCGCTTTCCCCCGGAAATCCACAGATTATATCCCAACTAAATGTTATATCATCGCCCGCCATCTGGACCCATTTGCGCACCATGTCCGCGGTATGACGGCGCCGCATAGATTTTAAAATTGTGTCCGATCCCGACTGCATTGAAAAGTGCATATGTGGCATCATACGTGCATCAGATTTAATCAGGTCTATGATTTTTCCCACCTCCGGCACGGCCGGATCCATCGATGACAGACGCAACCGCCGTATCCCCGGCACATCCACCAATAGTTTTTTGCACAAATCAGAAATTAAAAATGCCCGTCCATCATACACCCGTGCATATGATGCGATATCAACCCCGGTTAAGACTATTTCGCCGAACCCGGCGTCCACCGCCGCGCGCACGTCGCCCAAGATTTCATCATATTCAAATGAAACCGCGCGTCCACGCAACAATCGTGTTACACAGTATGTACAATCATGATTGCAACCATTTTGAATTTGAATAAACTTCTTGGATAATTTTTCATCTGTATCGCGGAAATTGTCAATATGTGCGACCCCAACAATATTACACGGTGTGCGCGCCATCGCATCCATATACGCATTTATGTTTCGCTTTTGAAAATTATCGACGACCAAAACATTTTGCAACCCGTTAAACAGTTCTGGATTTCTGGTTGCCGCACATCCGGTAACAAAAATCGGTGTGTTTTTATTTTCGCGTGCGATGCGCCGAACATATTGGCCCGATTGCCGTTCGGCTTCTCCTGTAACGGCACAGGTATTGACAACAATTGCCGTTTCCAGGATGTTTTTCAGCATGTTTTGAATCTTTTCAGATTCCAGCGCGTTCAATCGACATCCAAAAGATATTGTCTTAATACTCATTTTTTTATTTTTCTGCTTGCATTTTTAGTATCTATAAGGCATTATAACCAGGCTAAAAATGATTTCAACAAAGGATTTAAAATGGCCCGTACAACAAATTCAGATACATTACCATATGTAGAAAGCCGCTATGAACTGGGGATGTTGGCATCTCAACGTGTTCGTGATTTGAACGGTGGTGCTGAACCGGTTGTGGAAAAGAACAAGGATAAATTGACGGTTGTTGCCCTGCGCGAAATTGCCAGTGGTAAATTGGATGTAAATGCCGTACGTCATGAATTTGTACAATCATACAAAGAAGCGCCCGTATTGGCCGATGGCGAAGAATCCCTGGAAATTGGTACCGAAGATCCATTGCTGCGTGAAATTGATGCGGAATTGGAAAACACATTGTCGGAAGACATGCCGGTATCGGACGCCGTGGATGTAGTGGATGAAGTAATGGAATCCGACACATCGGTTGACGCAGAATAAAGAACCCGGAGTCGTCGCATAGTTGGTCTAGTGCGCTACATTGGAAATGTAGTATACTCGCAAGGGTATCATGGGTTCGAATCCCATCGACTCCGCCACAAAAATCAAACGCCCCATTGTGGGCGTTTTATTTTTGTGCCGAAATCGGGGTTCGAACCCGAAAAAGCCACGACAGTGGCGTGGGTTCGACAATGAGTAGGTTTTGCAAACATAGTACGGCAAAACCGTCAGGAATGCCCCACAGCCCCGCCACCCGCGGGGCGAGGGAATACATCGACTCCGCCAGGAATAAAAAATACCCCGCATGGGGTGTTTTTTATTCCTGATGATGTCGCAGTGTGGACAACGCGTTCGTAATCTGTGATTCCCGTGTTCAGATTGTAATTAATACAGACGTGTGCTGTTGGGTTTGATAATAATCGATTCGTTGGTTTTGTAAATGTTTTGTACAACCAGTGGTTGAATAAGTGGTTTTTTATATATAATCTGCTATGATTATTTAAACACTCCCCCCCGGTATTATAACGATTTGTGGGTGATTAAGACATAAATCTTATAAAAATCGCTTGATTTAAAAAAATAAAACACGCATAATTAGAAAAGTTTTGTTTTTGCTCGTATTTAAAAAGGAAGGGATATGTTAAAACATTCATCAGTCTGGGCGGCGATAGACAAATTGGCGACTGGTAAAAGTTTATCGCGATCTGGACTGGCGCGATTTTGTGGCCTGGATGCAACAACATTTAATCTTAGCAAGCGTTTTGAGCCATCTGGAAAACCACATTGGCCCGCCATGCTTACCCTTAGCAAGGTTTTAGATGCCACCGGTGTTACGATGACTGAATTTGGTCGTATGTGTGATGAATGTGCCCAGCAAAATAATGACACCAAATAAAATACTGTTTCGATTTGCCCAGATTTTGTGATATAATGCGTATCATGAAAGGATATATTTTTGCAATTTTATTGCTGGGGTTGACCGGATGTATGTCTGGGGCGCCCGAAAATGAATACGTTGATGCCCCGGTTGAATGCGCGGGCGATTGTTCGGGCGTTGCATTTTCAATGCCAAACGGCAACGATTTGAAACTGGAAACGGCGCACCATGTTGTGCATGTCACGGCCCAGCCTGGCACACCATATGCATACTATGTATGGACAGGGGACAAGACGTACGACGATGATCCCGACATTGTTGTGGAAAATGGCGATGCGTATGTTTTAACAAATGAATAAAAAAACGCCCATTTGGGCGTTTTTTATTCGGCCAATGTTCCCACCGACATTGTAATGCGGCGGATACCACTGCTGATTGATTTTTCCTTGTTAATTTTTGCCTTTAATATTTCACCGGTGTGATAAACGTGTGTCCCACCACACAGTTCGCATGAAACATCGCCGGCGGTTATAACCTTGACTGTGTTGCCGTATTTTTCACCGAATAATGCCATTGCGCCTTTTTTAACGGCGTCGTCCATTGACATTTCTTCGTGTTCAACCGGCATATCTGCGGCAATCCATTTATTAACCAATTCTTCGACCGCCATTTTTTCGTCCGCCGTCATCGCGCGTCCAAACGAGAAGTCAAATCGAACCGAATCCGGACTGACCTTAGACCCACGTTGTTCGACATCTTCGTTCAAGACGTGGCGTAACGCCGCCTGTAACAAGTGGGTTGCCGTATGTGCACGTGCGGTTTGTTGACGTGTTGCCGCGTTGATTACGGGCGAAACGACATCCCCAACCGATACATCTGATTTTAAAACACCCTTGTGTATAACAATGTTATCGACGCGTGCGGCCTCGGCAACGGTCATGACGACATTGTCGCCGCGCTTTAATTCACCACTGTCGCCAACCTGGCCCCCCTGGGTGCCATAGAACGTTGTTTTATCCAGTGCGATTTCAACTTCGTCGCCCGCGTTTGCCGATGAAACAAATTCGCCACCGCGCAGAATAGACAACACACGTGATTCCATTTGGGTTGGGGCGTATTTTGCCGCATCATCGGTTGCCGCCAGATCCGTTTGTGATTCCCAGAATATACGTGTGCCCTTGGTATTGGCGCGTGAACGTTCTTTTTGTTCTGCCATTGATTTTTCAAATCCCGCAACATCAACATCTATATTTTTATCGCGTAAAATCATTTGGGTTAAATCCAGCGGGAAACCATACGTGTCAAACAGTTTAAATGCCACATCGCCCGGCAATATATTGTTGTTCAGTTTTGGCAATTCACTTTCCAGCAATTTCATACCGTTTTGCAGCATGTCTGCAAAAGAATTCTCTTCGTTCTGAATAATTTCAACAACACGTTGCTGATTCGCGGCCAGTTCTGGATACGCCGCCCCCATTTCTGTAATCAGCGCCGGATACAGTTTTGACAACAATGCCCCCCGATGCCCCAGTATTTGTCCATGGCGCATTGCGCGACGCAAGATACGACGAATTACATATCCGCGGTCTGTGTTTGATGGGATAACACCGTCTGCGATTGCGAATCCAACCGAACGCAGATGGTCTGTGATAACCTTGAAACTGGCGACGTTTTCCGCTGTTTCGGCAACGCCTGTTATGTCAGACACGGCCCGTTTCAGGTTCACAAATAAATCCGTATCATAATTATCTGTTTTACCCTGTAAAATCGATGCGAAACGTTCCAGACCGGCCCCCGTATCAACGTTTTGCTTTGGCAGTGGTGTCAAATTACCATTTGCATCGCGGTCAAATTGCATGAACACGTCGTTCCAAATTTCGACCCAGCGTCCACCGTCTTCGTCGCTTGACCCCGGCATACCGCCCGGCAAATCCGCCCCCATGTCATAGTGCATTTCTGTGCACGGACCACATGGGCCGGTATCGCCCGCCGACCACCAGTTATCTTTATCCCCCAATCGAATTGCATCTTTGCCGGTGATTTTTTTCCATATTTCGGTTGCTTCGTCATCACTGTAATGCGTGGTTACAACGATGCGATTTGGATCCAGACCAAAAACGCGTGTCAACAATTCCCACGACATTTCGATGGCGCCGGCCTTGAAATAATCACCAAACGACCAATTCCCCAGCATTTCAAAGAACGTATGATGACGACCGTCAAAACCCACATCTTCCAGGTCATTGTGTTTGCCACCCGCGCGAATGCATTTCTGAACGTCTGCAACACGTGGCGCAAATGCCGGTTCGGTGCCTTGTAAAATATTTTTCCATGGGACCATGCCAGCAACTGTAAATAACAGTGTTGGGTCATTCGGTATCAGTGATGCCGACGGCACAATTTTATGTCCACGCGATTCAAAATATTGTAAGAAAGACTTTCTTATATCATCATATGTCATGTTGTTTTTCCTTTGATTGTCAGGGGGCATTGTATAAATATTGTTACACGGTTTCAATCATATATTTTCAAAAAATCCAAGAAATTTATTTACCATGCCCGTGCACTGGTCGGCATTGGCATGTCGCGTTCCATTAATTTTTATCATTATATAGTTTATCTGGTTCATATATATTGGGCGCATGTTTGGGTATTTTTTACGCATAAATTCAATAAATCCGTTCCACATGATTAAATCAGTTGGAATATGAAACGGGACATCTGTTATTATATCCAATACATCATCAATAACAGAATCGACAAACGCGGCATATTCAATTAAATATTTTGTTCGGATAAAAGTACCCGCCATACAAACGTTTGGTGCGACCTGTACCGTATCCACACCATCAACGGTAAAATCCGTTGGGTTTTGCATTACGCGCAACGCATCCAACAATCGTGATTTAATCACAATTGCATTTCCCATAACGGCAAAGTTATCATCAGATACACATGGCACACGCGTGTTTGAAACAATGTCATCATCATTTGCAAACATGAACCAATCGGCATGTATTTTTGATTTCTCAATGTATCTTAGTATTGCAATTCGTGCACGCATGTGCCCGATATTTTCATCTGTGTTTATGATATGCGCGTTGCCACGAAATCCCATGCGACGTATGTCGCGATGTCTTAGTTTTCTGCATGGATTGTCGTTAAAAATTACCAGGGTTACATTTTTTGCCACACGTTTTAATCCTGAAATTGATATGTTCAGGAATTCATGATTAAACGTCGTCAGCCCGACAACAAGATTGCTTTTATTGCGCCCCATGCATGGATTCTAAATAAAACTTTCAAAAATTGCAATTTAATACTGAATTATGATATAATGATGGTTATCAGGGGGAAAAAGATGAAATCGCGACTGGTTATGGCAATTTGTTTATTGACGGGGATAATAATTATGTCGTCGTTTAATCTGCAACTGGACCCGGTTGATATAAAAACAATTATCCCAGAATCGATGTCTGCAAACGTTTTATACATTTGCCCCGTGGCCAGTTCGATTTGGGATCCCATTGCCGCCGGATTTTCTCAGTTTTCACGTGCCTTTAAAATATTGTTTTCGTTTTGTTTGATTGTTGTTCTGTTTATGTGGGGATGGGCATTGTACCAGAATTTATTAAAGGATAAATTTGACGGCGATAAATATAAACAGCCATGGACCGCGACCAAGTTGATGTTTTGGGGTGTTGTAATAATATTAATGTTAACGATGACGCCGAATTATTTTAGAACTGTACGCATAAATGGCGTTAATACAAATTATGTCCTGTGCGAAGCAGGCGAAGCTAATTCCACCGCCGTACGTGCCGACATTGTTTCGCACTAATATTTGTACAAATTTGTCAAAAAACCAAAAAAATCATGCTTTTTTAATTATGCGCTTGACTTAAAGCGCGGATTTCTCTACGATTCGGGTAAGCAGGTCAGGCAATGTCCATATAATTCAAGACATTGGTGCGATAGATTTTTTAGAACGCGCACAAAATAAGGCGTTTGGATTCTATTGACATTGCCTATGTACTGCGGGACACCTTTGTTATAAAAATCTATGAAAGGAGAAACATATGAACAAAGCTCAATTGATTGAAGCAATCGCAAACGATGTAGATATCACCAAGGCCGCTGCGGCTGCATGTGTTGATGCATTTATCAACAACGTAACAAAAGTTCTGAAAAAGAAAGGCGAAGTTCGCTTGGTTGGTTTCGGTACATTTGCAACTGCAAAGCGCAAGGCAACAACTGGCCGTAATCCTCAGACTGGCGAAGCGATTAAAATCCCAGCTTCTGTTCAGCCTAAATTCAAACCAGGTAAAGCATTAAAAGAAGCTTTGAACTAAATCGGTTTGATTGCTAAATAAAAATCCCCGCAGTTGCGGGGATTTTTTAGTGGTGAGCCGTAAGTGGTTAGTGATTGTGTGCGGCATCCGCCGCACACAATCACTAACCACTAATCACTAAGATAAACTTTTATTTATCAATGTATTTGCGTTGGATGAAATAATAGATTATAATATGTGTGTTATGACCGATGGTCATAATGGGGTGTCAGAACCCGTGCAATACGCGTTTGGAAACGAAATCCGGCGCGCCAGTGGCGTGTTTTTTCGTATATGAATCCAGACGAAAATCAAAAAACTCCTGATGTATTACGTGTCAGGAGGGTTGCGAATATATTGAATAAGCACACAATTCGTATTGATTGTTCTGAACCTCCTGACCACTCGAATTTATTCGGTGGTTTTTTCAAACATGAAAAAAGGGAGATTTAGGTTATGAAAAAAATTTTATTTATGGGCATAATCGCAACAATATTATCCGCGCCCACAATCGCCGCACAGATATGCGCACCGCTTATTTCCACTATGAAGCCCTCGTGGGCAAGCGAACTAATAACGACGAGTGATTGGATAGTATATGACGTCCCGCTAGACGGATTAAAATTTACAAAATCAACAATTAGTGGCGTGGCCATTTGTTCATCGGCAACCCAAACCGTATCGGGAATGTTGCCCACAATTAGCAGCGAAGCCGAATACCAATCAATTGTTCATTGCTGGGTACGCACAATCAAGCCCGTTGTATCAGAATGGATGCGACACAAAGAATACGACAGTGCAATTGAATGTCTGAAAAACTGTTCGAAAGATGCAGTCGCACAAATGAATGGATACACAAACCAAACATTGGTAAACAACATTATCAAAAATGGCAATCAAATTTAAAACAAATAGGGATGAATATGAAAAAAATAAGCATTTTATTATGTATTTTGGCAATGCCGGCATTTGGTGCGGCAAAGCGGTGTGTAAAACTGGACCCGGAAACAACCACATGCACGCCAACAAACCCAACATATGGCAATGTTGACTGGACGGCAACGTGCACGACCAAAGACAATGAAACAATTCCAATCCTGGGGGTTGCGGCATGCGGGCGGGACGCTGCATCGGATGTTACCGAAATAGCCGGTTGGAAGACGTCTGATAGTATGCATGTATATCATAGTGGTGAAGAGTCTACAACTGATATACACATTGCCGTTTGTAGGTGTCGGATAATATACCCCGTCGTATCTGCGTGGGTAGAAATATCATTTGGCCAAGACCCCACATATATTCCAGAACCATTGGGATATGGTCCAAACGTATGCCTGTACGGATGTTCGTACGCGTGCGCAAATCGTGGTGGTACGTTTTATGAGGCCCTGCTTACATCGGCGGCAAAATCACAAAGCGACACCGAATGCCCCGCCGGGTATATTGGCATCGATGAACCAACCTTCAAAATAGAAGACGCCTGTACCGATGACCCCGCTACTTCTTATAACATATCTATTAAATACACCCCACTGGGGGACGCAAATTCATGTTTGGATGACAATCCAGGCATAGACTGTGTATTATATGGTGAAAAAAACACATCGTACCATGATGACAGTGGCACATATGAATTTAATTCAATGTGTGTGATGGAATAAAAATCCCCCGTTTGGGGGATTTTTTTGATTCGCCCCTTTGTTTAATAAAAAAACACCCTTTCGGGTGTTAAATTCTGGTGCGAGCAAAGGGGCTCGAACCCTCGACCTCAACCTTGGCAAGGTAAATGCAGGCCGTTTTCTATCTTTTTACTACTTTTGCTCATTTGCTATTTTTACCTTGTTTCCTGCGTATTTTACCTTTACTTTTCGTTTCTGTCAATGTATAATTATATCAAAGTTTTACTATTATCTTGTTGATATAGTGTTGATAAAATATCAAGATAATAATAATCAAGGGGGACAATATGCCAGTTGAAAAGTTAACTTTGCCATTCCTCAAAAATGTTAAATTGCCTGTTGGCAAACAGGTATTCTATTTTGATGAAAGTATGCCGCGATTTGGTGTGAGTGTCTTTCCGTCAGGCCGCAAGACATTTTTCATAAAATATCAGAACGAATACGGCAAGCCAAAATGGTTAAAAATCGGTCAATTTCCTATTATGACACTTGAACAAGCAAGAGAGGCAGCACGGGCAGCGTTGGTAAAAGTTGATTTGAACAAAGACCCCGCCAACGAAAAGCAAGGCAAACGCCACGCCAAAACAGTATCAGAATTGTGTGATTTATACCTGGAAATTGGTGTTGCACATAAAAAGCCGACAACCATAGCAAGCGACAAAGGACGCATAGAAACGCTTATAAAACCACTTATCGGTGCAATTCCTATTGAGGCACTGACTCGCACAGATGTAACAACAATGATGACGGACATTATCAAGGGCGAAAAAATTCAAAAACACGAACCAAGTGGCAAACCTCGCGGCATCAGACGCGTTACTGGTGGCTCGGGTGCAGCAGCCCGAACCATTCAAACCCTTGGGGCAATAATGACTTTTGCCAAGAACCAAGGTTTCATATCAGAAAACCCCGTCCAAGGTGTAAAAAAACCAAAAGACAAGGTCCGCGATATATTCCTTACTTGGGACGAGGTGCGTGCCCTTGGTCGCATTTTAGCATTGCCACAGATACAGCAAATATACCCCCACATATGCACAATTATTCCTTTGCTTTTGTTAACGGGGTGTCGCAGAAATGAAATTTTAGAGTTACGGTGGGAATACATAGATTTTGAAAACCAAGTATTTAGATTTCCAGACACCAAAACTGGCAAACAAAATCGTCCATTTGGTATTGCCGCAAAGAAACTATTACAAAATATCAAAAACCAGACTCCGCACGCTAACACAGGCTGGGTATTTCCGTCTGTGCGTGGCGATAGCCATATTACAAATCTGTTAAAAACATTCAAAACCATATGTGCCACCAGAGATGAACACGGACAAAGAATACTAAACAGGGACGATTTAACCTTGCACGCATTAAGACACACTTTTGCGACATTGGGGTCTGACCTTGGTTATGTTGAAAATACGATGTCTGCATTATTGGGGCACCATTTGAGGACAGTAACAAGCCGTTACACACACGCCATTGACAAGAGCCTTATACTTGCGGCCAACGATATATCTTTGGCATTAGAAAAAGCATTAAACAATAAATAAAGGGGGATAATATGCCACAAAAAAACTTAAAACGGGTGACAATATCAAAAAAGAAAACAACCAAAAACAATATCAAATTCAAACCTGCAAAAATACAGATTGTTGACCATTTTAACAATATGACACCTAAACAAATAGACGAATTTTGGGACAAAGCATTCAAAGTTAATGAAAAAGAACAAGCATTATTTGACCGCTATAAATTACAAAAACCATCTAGAAAAATACCAAAAGAAGCCCGAATGCTTATTCATAAAATGGCAAAAGAATTGGGATATTGGAAAGACGAAAATGTAATAGATTTAGTAAGTGGACCTGGTCGCCCAGGCAAGTGGGTAAATATTTTTGGGTGGACTTTTTACAACAGAGTGCAAGAACAAAAACAACAAACCCCACAACAAACAACCAATGCTTGCATACGAATCGTGAAAAACAAAAAAGAATACCGAAATGATTATGGGGACATACCTGTAAAAACACTGCAAGCCAGATACAAAGAATTAAAGAAAAAATATGAGCAGTGCAAAGATATTATTGACACACTAAAAGAATACGAACCTGATTTACAAGAACTTGCAAAACAAATTCAATAAAACACCTCTTATATGGGACGAAAACCGTATAGATAATATCCGTGCCTCTTTCTTGAAGGACGGATATTTTTTTGCTTTATCCGTCCCAAGAACGAATGAAATGATATGGGTAAAGATTGGCAAGAAAGCGAATCAAAACTATAACAAGAGGTAATGAAATGACAAAATTTTTCACAAAGAAACAGGCGTCAAATTATATGACGGCCGAATTAGGGTTACCAGTGGCAGAAAAGACACTGTCAAAACTGATAACCATTGGCGGTGGTCCAGAATTTCACAAATTCAATAAAAGGGTCGTTTATACCCAAACCGCACTTGATGAATGGGCAAAATCTCGTTTATCAAAACCACACAAAAATTCCAGCGAACAGGAGGCATAAATGGCAACAAACGACACAGAAAAATTACCGTTTAAGGAAATTATTCCTTGGAACGAACCTGTTGACGGCACAGAATTGTTAAATAGTATTGAGGCAATATTCACTCGGTATTTATCATTGCCAGACGGTGCAGCCACCACCCAAGCCGTGTGGGTATTGCATACCTATTGCATTGACTTGTTTGAATTTACTCCACGCCTCTGTCTTGTATCGCCAGAAAAAAGGTGTGGAAAGACAACAAATTTAAGGTTGATTGAAAATCTATCTTACAGACCTGTCAATGTGGCTAGCACCTCAACCGCAAGTTTATTTCGTGGCATTGACAAGTGGCACCCCACTATGTGCATTGACGAGGCAGACACATTCATTAACGGTTACGATGAGTTACGAGGCATTATTAACGCAGGTTACGAACAAGACGGAAAAGTTAGCAGAACAGAATGTGTCGGCAAAAAATATGATGTTAAGTTGTTTCGTTGCTTTTCCCCTGTTGCGATTGCTGCCATTGGCTCAATACCAGGAACAATCGCGGACCGTGGTATTACAATTTGTATGCAACGCAAAAAAAGCGATGAACACAAAGACAAATTGCGAATTTCAAAAATCAAACCCAATTTATATGAAATTCAGCGTAAATGCTTACGCTTTGCAAAAGACAATAAAGGGGCAATAATAAATGCCGACCCAGATATTCCAAATGTATTTAACGACAGGGCCGCAGATATTTGGGAAACATTATTCAAAATTGTTTCTGTTGTGTCCCCAGAATGGACGGAACGGCTGCGAATTGCCTCGTTGCTATTGTATAAATCAAAGATTGCGTCTGACCCACAATCTATAAGGGTTACACTATTGTCAGATATAAGGGACATTTTCAAAGAAAAAAATAACCCTAAATATATTGCCACCGAAAATTTGTTAAACGAACTCAAAGGCATAAAAATATCGCCTTGGGAACATTACAACAACAGAGGGTTAAACGACCATTCTTTGGCAGGGTTATTATCGTCATTCAATATAATATCGCACCAAATGAGGGCCCCAGACGGTAGAAAATACCGCTATGTGCTGAAAGATTTTCAAGACGCTTTTGAACGGTATTTGGCACCTCTACAAGATAACGAAAAAGATTGTGCCAGCGTGCCAGATGATACGGACATATTAGACATTCCAGATTAAGCAACTGTAACCAGTGGCACAATGGCACAATAAAAACAGAGGACACAAAAATGGCAAACGAACAAAACTTAAAAGTATTAAGCCCGAACGAAGCACGAGAACTCGGTCGCATTGGAGGACAGATGTCAGGAAAAGCACGCAGAGAACGCAAAAAATTGCGTGATATGGTTATGTCTATGGCAAACGGTCCTTTGCCATTTGACAATGATTATAGTCGCAACCGATTCATAGAAAAATATCACATAGACAACCCGACAATTATAGACGGAATACTTGCACAGTTGGTTTCATCTGCATTGTATGGTGATATGGCAGCAATTAAACTGTTTTTATCTTTAACGGCAGATACACCACAAATACCATTCCCAGCAGGACCATTAACAAAACAAAAATTTAAGGTTTCGTATGAAGCACAAAAACAAAACTTTGAATAAAACCAAAAGGAAACAAAATGAATCAAACACTTTTTTACACACATTTCCCATATTGCATACAGCATTTAGGTGGGGACAGATACATAATCTTGAATCGGAATTATAAACCACTTGGGCAAACAAATTTTGAATATGTGGACTATAATAAAGACCCGTCTGTTGTGCGTATGAAAATCACGACGAAACAAGCCGAAAAACTATCTTACAAAGGCAAAGTTGAGTCAGACACTATTTGGTTGTATGAAAACACATACAACACATTTAGAAACCCGCAAGAATTTAACAATTATGTAACCAGATTAAAATTATTGGCCACATTAACACCAAAAATCTAATGTATGCTCTTTACTTTTTCTAAATAAGCATATAAAATAAGAACTGAATCCGAGAGATTGGGTTCAGGGCTATTGCAGGCCTTATGTGTTCGGTGCGAAAGCATCGTTAAAAATGATGTTTCGGTGTTTTCCGCACCGTAATATCCCTGGCTTATGGTCGGGGAGTCGTTGGTTATAAAACAGGGGTAACCCGAAAGCCGCGGAATCATTTAACACATATGATTGCAATCTCCCTGACCGCTCTTTCTTGGGCGGTTAATTTTTTATCAAAAAAGGCAAAAAAATGAAAACAACGCGTCATTTAATTTTCTTGATTTTTGGGCTATTTTGTATTCCTGCACAAGCAAATTATAATACCACTTGCCAAGGTATAGGCAATTCCGTTTATTGCAACACTTATGATTATGGTGCACCGTCAAACTATGGGGCTAATTGGGGAAATTCATTTTTATCTGGGCTTAATGCAGGTATGCAAGCAAGAAAAAACGCCATAGAAACTCAAAACGCATTATTACAACAACAAATATTATTACAACAAGCGCAGCAAATGGCACGACAACAGCAACCCAAAATTTCATCGTGTAAAATATACAAGATTGTCGGGAAAGAATTTCCTGTTGGTCGTGTTGAACTTGTATTAACAAGAGTTGCAAGCGACAAATATCAGATTGTTGGCACAGACGCGTATGTTTTAACAAAAGATTGTTTCAGATATATGGAAAAACAACCTGTGATAGCGGATATAAACTATTCGCCAAGCGACAGAATTTATTTTGAATAAACAAAGGGCTTTCTAATATGACGCGTATATTTTTATGTTTTATTTGTTGTTGTGTTCTGTCTGGGTGCAACGAGGCTATGTTGCAGGGTTTAGCGGCAGGGTTAAGCCAATACGGACAAAACACCCAGGCAACAAACTATACATACACCCAGCCCACCACATACCGAGCACCAACAACATATAACCGCATTGGGAACACGGTATATTCATCAAATGGGACAATGTATAACCAAATTGGCAATACCGTATATGGCACAGACGGCACTCAATGCAGTAAAATTGGAAACACTGTTTATTGTAATTAACAACTATAAAAAGGAAAAAAAATGAAACAAATATCACTAGCAATAATTCTGTTTTCGTGTTTGGTCGCAACCAATGCATATGCGTTAAGTAAAAAGAGCCACGAAAAGGTAAATCTGTGTGTAAATATGTTAGGAGTGTCAACCTGTGAAATGGTTGAGGAAAAAGATGTTTATCAAACAGTTTATAATATGAAATACGACAGTTATTTTGGTTCTAGTTTAGAGTATTTTGATAAAATGGGCCTAGATAGTCATTATTTTGTAGATGATATGAAAAAATATACAGAATGTTATGCGGAAGCGTTCGCAAAAGAAGTAACGATGAAAGATGTCAATATGATATTTGACGAAACGACACCACCAGCAGCAAAAAATGCTTTGATAGACAATATTGCTTATAAATATGTAGATAAATGTAAGAAAAAATACGCACCATATATGAATAAAATGGAAGATGTATTACAGGTATATTTAGAAAAAGTGTGTGGCTCAACAACCCCAAGTAAATCAGTGGCAAAAAAATGCAAGAAACAATATAAAAATGAAGATGATATTATTAAGTGCCAACAAGAAAACGATGAATGGTATAAATGTCTAAATAAAATTATGACAGATACAGGCGATAAAATTATGAAAAATATGGCAGAGTAAGGGGAAAACAATGAAAAAAATGATAATATTATGTCTTGGGTTGGGTTTGTTAGTTATTGGAACGGCAGACGCGGCATATACTCGCGGTCATATGCGTCGTAATGGCACATATGTATCAGGCTATCATCATACAACAGCAGACAAAACAAGAATAAATAACTATTCAACTCGCGGTAATTACAACCCTTATACAGGCAAAACAGGCACAAAACCACTAACTAAATACGGGTATTAAAATGGGAATCGGCACATTAACTCTTCTTTTTGTGATTCTTAAACTCTGTGGAGCCATATATTGGTCTTGGTTGTGGGTGTTGTCCCCACTATGGATTGGAGGTTTGCTTGCTTTGATTATAATGGGCAGCGAAAATTAAAACAATTTAATGGCAAGTTTTCGTTATATTCGTCATTTACAATTTTTACACGAGTCAAAACACCATACCCACAATTATCAGACCCCGTGCCACCCCTCCCCAGGGGTCTTTTTTAACCAATATACGACACCAGAGGACACACCATCGCAAATCAAAAACTCCGATTCTGTTCGCTTTGTTTTTCTATATTATTCCAACTTTTTCATACGATTTGTTGATATACTGTTGATAAAAAAGAAAGACGGTAATTCTAACCGTCTTTATGTTTCTGTGTAAGTATTTGATTCTACTTACAAAAACTTTGGTGCGAGCAAAGGGGCTCGAACCCTCGACCTCAACCTTGGCAAGGTTGCGCTCTAGCCAACTGAGCTACGCTCGCATTGCGTCGTATATATTGACATATATTTTTTCACATTGCAAGTACTTTTTTAAATTTTTATTGCCCCGTATATAGTCTGGGCAATTTTGTTAACTTTGGCCCATGAAATACAAGAATTTATTTAAATATTCCTTTACTTTTGGTATTTTATTATTAATAATAATGTCCAACACTAACAAATCGGTCATACAGGGCAGATAAAATATGTTAAATATAAAAAAACGTTTTAATTGAATGTGCGACCATCAGATTTAACGACGGGCGCACTTTCCATGCGTCCGTTTTTTATAAACAAAAACCAAGGGAAAACAAAAAATGTCAGAAAATACAACGAATACATCGATTTCAACAAATGAATTGACGGCACGTTTACAAAAGGCTGAAAATATCCGTGCCCGGGGCGGTGTTGTATGGAAAGACGAATTTGACCGCACACATACAATCGAATCCGCACGTGATTTGGCGGATGGTACCGCGGTGCGCCTGGCGGGGCGTGTAACGGCGCTGCGTTGGTTGGGCAAATTAATGTTTGGTCGTATTTATGACATTAATGGTGAAATTCAGTTTTCTATGTCCCGCGAAGAATTAGGCGAAGAAAATTACAAATTTATGAAGGCAAACGTTGACTTGGGTGATTTTGTTGGCCTGACGGGTGAATTGTATCACACAACGGCGGGCGAATTAACGGTTCGGGTGTCGAAATATGAAATCCTGGCCAAGGCCCTGCGTCCATTGCCGGAAAAGTATCACGGCCTGACCGATATGGAAACCAGATATCGCCAGCGTTATTTGGACATCATTTCAAACCCAGATGCACGCAATGCCTTGCTGGGGCGGTTCAAGATGACACAATATTGGCGTGATTATATGAACCGTAATGGTTTCTTGGAAATTGAAACACCGGTATTACAGAATATCGCATCCGGTGCGGCCGCGCGTCCATTTACCACACACCACAATGCACTGGATGCAGATTTTCAGTTGCGTATTTCGCCTGAATTATTCTTGAAACAGGCAATCGGCGCCGGTTTTGACCGCGTGTACGAGGTTGCCAAAGATTTCCGCAACGAAGGTATGGATGCCACCCACCTGCAAGAATTTACAATGGTTGAATGGTATGCGGCATATTGGGATTACAAAGACAATATTAAATTCACATGGGATTTGGTCCAAGAATTGATTATGAAATGTCGTGGCACACTGCAAATTGAATACCAGGGCACCCCATTGGATTTCAGTAAATATGAAATGATTGACTATACGGCGAAAATGAACGAATTTTTTGGCTGTGATATCTTGGATTTTGATGATGTCGATGCCCTGCGCCAGAAGTTGGTGGATAACGGTATGTTCCCGATGGCGGAATTAGAAGATTTAAAATCTATCCCGACATTGGTTGATTATGTATATAAACGCAAAATCCGTAACGATATTATAAATCCAACGGTTTTGTATAATTATCCGGCGTATATGGTGCCATTGGCGCGTCGCAATGACGCGGACGAACGTCGCATCGATATGTATCAATTGTTGGTATGTGGCGCCGAAATATGCAAGGGGTATTCAGAATTAGTCAATCCAATTCAACAATTGGCCGCATTCGAAGAACAGGCCCGTAATATTTCTAACGGCGACGAAGAAGCCTTTAATCCCGACAACGACTTTGTTCGTGCAATGGAACACGGGTTCCCACCGATTTCCGGTGTTGGTATGGGGGTTGACCGCTTGGCCAGTATTATATTTGACCAACCAACCCTGCGCGATATTGTGTTATTCCCAATGATGAAATAGGGGGGCATCATGAACGATACACAACCCGATGGTAATGCACAATCGCTTACCCTGGAACGGGACAGAAAGAATTTATCAATAATTGACAGGGCCCTTGAATCTGGTCGCATTAATGACGAAGCCGCCGAATACCTGCGCACATTGTATAGCGACAGCATGATTTTATTTCGCGAGGTTTTTCATGTCCTGGGCAAATCATTTGGTGCGCCAAAAACCGCCGTTATGCAGTATGACTATGCCACGGATTCGGTTGTGGATGAACCAATCAAGATATCTGATATTAATCCATTGTCGCCATATTTGGTTCAACATCGTCTGGATGCAGATCCCATGCGTAATCAATTTTTTGCCATTTTACCCGGGCATAAAATTGAATTATCGGTATCGTCAATTGTAACGGTTATTGTTGCCGCCCAGAAACGAATTGAACGTGCGCTGGATAAAATTACCGGCAAATATTATCGTGATTATGTAAACGATGTTGCGCGTGCGGCGTATCGCGTGTTAATTGCCGATGGTCGTGACGCATCCGCCCGTGCAATTTCGGACAAAATTCACGCGGTGTTTAATGAAAAATATATCAGTAATGCATCAGAAACTGTTTTGTCGATTATTGGTCGTGGGCATGAAAAAATCGCGGTTGAAATGGTACGTGCCCTGGATAAAATTGAGAAGCCACATCACAGATTACAAGATGTTTGGCGTGTAAAATGTCTGTTTGACTTAATCCCCCAGGCACGAACATTTATTGAACGCCTGTATTCGGCGATGCCCGAACGCATAATTTCCAGTCGGGATAAATTTTATGACATGGCCAACCCGCGTAATTATCGTGATGCCAAGATTATATTAAATATTGGACATGGCAGTACCATTGTTCCAATGGAAATCATATGCCAGGTTCGTACATTTTTTGAATTCGAAAGCAAGACGCATATTGCATATGAAACGGCACGTAAATCAAAAAATGCAAAATCGGACAATATCGAAGCTAAATTGGCAACATATATGGAAAATGGGGTCAAAGCATACAATCAAATGATATGCCAGTGTCTAGAAGACTTATTTGATCGTATCGGCTGGAATATTTTATATGCCCAAGATAATGGGAATTCGATGTTCGAAGGATTCCCGCACGAATGCAAACTGTATTATCCGCAAAAAATTCTGGATAATATAAACGAGAAACTAGATGACGCCATCGAGAACGAGGTCTTTCGTGTTGAAAATGCACCGGCTAAACTAACGCCGCATCAGCAATCCAAGATTTTCCATTTTATGGCGCGCTTTGTTTTGGTATCGGCAATGCCATATATGCAACATGATTGGGCCATGTCGCCCAAAACCCAGGCGGGCAAATTATTTAACTTTGTCATGACCGAGGTCCAGCGTTACTACAAGAAATCATAGAAAAAAATCCCCACACGGGGATTTTTTATTTTTGATTTTGGTTTGATTGATTGCGGGATTGAATGTTGTGCACATCAAACCATGTTTTTAAAACCTGGGCCAATTGCACCATCATATTGCCAAAATCTGGATGGCCGGCCAACCGTTCCCATAAAATTGGGAATTTACTGGGGTCTTTGTGAACACTGTATTCATCCAACATTTGTCGTGTTGAATTAGATAGCAACATGCGCATCCCCAGTGTAACAATTGTTGGGGCAATGTCCAGGTGCCGGTTAATTCGTTCCATTGCCGGGATATATTCGTTAATACTAAAAGAAGCGTCATTATTACGACGAAACAATTCATGAATTTCGTTGATTGGCATTTTTTGTTGAACGTCTATGCGGTTTTTAGGCCCCAGGGCATTGTACATATTATACACATAGCGCCCAAAATCAGCCGAAAAATTATCTGAACTGGTCCAATCTGTGTGTATGAAACGTCCATTAATCTTTATGCTTTTGCCAACATGGGTAGCAACAACCTTGTCCATTGTTCCCATGGCATACGTGTCAATCCAACCATGTTTTGCCAACGCATTCCATAATTTATCCATATATTTCAATGGCGTAAAGCTTTCGCGTCTGTAACGAATGCCAATATTACTTATCCACATGAACATAACCAGTGATGCCACCGCATCATTCAGTACGGCATCCAACGCATCTGGTTTTTTTGTAAAAATATCATCCAGTGCCAACATGTATTCATGCACAGAATGCGCAAAAACATCCGTAATGATACGGTCTGGTCTGATATTTTCAAAACTTAACACTTTTTTATTATCCATTTGTGTCCCCCAAATCATACATAAATATAGTGCAAAATATTATTTTGTCAACATTAATCTAAATATTCTTGCAAATTTACAAATATGGTAGTATCATCACTGGGTTGATTATAAATGAACAACAAAAATCCCATGTCTTTATTAATCAAAATAAAATACCATGGGTATGGCGCACGGCCGTTGGATTCACTACGAATAAAGTTTTTTCTTTATTGGCAATGAATTTTTATGGCCGTGCATAACACTAACACGTAAAAAAGGATAATTTATAAATGGTAAAAGTACGTGAAAAAAAATCTGCGCCAGTGAAAAAGGGCGCAAAACCAAAGACACCGGAAAAGATTTCTGGTATGAATAAACATGAAAACGATAACAATGACGATAAGATATATTTTATGGCCCTGGGTGGCTTGGAACACATCGGCCAGAATATGTATGTATATAAATATCGCGGTAAATATCTGGTTGTTGATTGCGGTATGGGATTCCTGGACGAAGAAATCGGCGCCGGTGATGTTCAGTACTGTGATACAACATGGTTGGAAAAACGCCGCAAAGACGTTGTTGGTTTTGTCGTAACCCATGGCCACGAAGATCATATTGGGGCATTAAAATACATTTGGCCAAAATTTAGAAAGCCAATCTATTGTACGCGTTTCCCGGCGGAAATTTTGCGCCGCACATTTCGTGGTATTGAAATGGACTTTAACGAAAAAACAGATATTGTTGAATTTGATCATAATGGTGCGACGCTGGACCTGGCGCCATTTACGGTTGAAACATTTCATGTAACACACAGTATTCCCGAAGCGCAAATGTTAATCATTTCAACCGATGCGGGTAAAATTCTGCATACGGGGGACTGGACATTTAACGATGATATTCCAATCGAAGCCCCAACAGATTTTGCGCGTTTGCGTGAAATTGGGTCTGATCCAAAACTGTTGGCGTGCATGTGCGATTCAACCAATGCCTCGCGCCAGACCAAACAAACAACTGAAACCCAGGTTCGTGAAACATTAACCGAGATTATGAAAAATGCGCCGGGTCGTGTAATTGTAACCGGATATTCACGCAGTCTGGCCCGCATCAAAATGTTTGCTGAGGCCGCCCGTGCCGCCGGCCGTGTTGCCGCAATCAAAGAACGCACAAATCCAAATCCGGTTCCATATGTTGGATTACCAGAATTTCGTGAAATCGGGATGGATTTAGGATATCTAAATCGGGACGAGATTTATACCCACGCCGAAATCAAAGATTTGCCCGCCGAAAAACAGGCAATCTTTATGACCGGGTCCCAGGGTGAAAAATTTGCGATGTTAACGCGTCTGTGCCGTGGCCAGGTTAAAGAAATGAAATTAATGCCGACCGATACAGTGTTGTTCAGTTCGATTATCATCCCCGGCCGTGAACAAGATGTTTCGTTCTTGTACAACAAATTGGCGCGTATGGGTATAAAAACACACACGATTTTCGATACAGACAACCTGCACGCCAGTGGCCATGCCGGTCGTCCTGAATTGGAAAAATTCTATGACATGGTCCACCCCCAGGTATCTGTTCCGATGCATGGTGATTACATTAACGAAATGTTAAATGGTAAAATGGCGATGGAACGTGGTGGTGCGAAACATATGATGGTTGTGCACAACGGCGAAATGGTCGCATTCAGTGATGGTGCCGAACCATACGTTGCCGAAACAATCGAAACATCCTATGTCGTGATGGAGGGTGAAACCGAACGCAGTGCCGACGACCAGGTTTATAAAAACCGTCGTAAAATTGCGTCAAACGGTGCCGTGTTTGTAACATTACCGGTTGACAAGCGTGGCTTCCTAAAAGGCGTCCCCGAGGTTTCCAGTGCCGGTATCTTTGAATCTGACACAACTGGATTTATGAAACGCCAGATTCAGATTGAAATTACCAAGGCGATTGATTCCCTGACCAAGGCCGAACGCAAAGATCGCGACAACCTGGTCCGTGCGGTCCAGGCGGCATCAAACCGTGTTGTTCGTGCGTCCCTGGGGGCGGATAAAAAGCCACAATACAGTGTGCACTTTATCCAAAAATAAAATATATTAATCAAAAAAAATCCCGCCACACGGCGGGATTTTAAATACTGATTATTTTATAAACGAATAATCCATTTCCAAATGATTTGGATTATATGTACCGTTCATAATTGCCAACGTATCTTCGACAATTACCAGTTCTTCGTTTGTCGCAATCATAAGGATTTTTACGCGACTGTCGTCTGTGCTGATTACGGCCTGGTCAACACCCTTGCGCGCCAGGGCCGCCGCGTTCTTTTCTTTGTCCAGTTTGATTCCCAATTCTTCCAAACCGGTGCAGAATTTTTCGCGCAGATAATCATCATTTTCGCCAACGCCGGCGGTAAATACCAATGCATCAACATGCCCCAATTCGGCCATATATGCACCAATGTATTTTTTTACATTGTGCACTTCCATATCAATGGCCAACCGGCACAGGTCGTTTTCATCTTTGTTACCTTCGACATCGCGACGATCGGCAAAGCATTCTGTAATACCCATCAGGCCTGAATCTTTGTTCAGATGTTTTTGCATTTGGTCGGCGCTCAACCCCAGACGGTTCATTACATACAATACAACACCTGGGTCTAAATCGCCTGGACGTGTACCCATTGTTAAACCCGACAATGGCGTCATTCCCAATGATGTATCAACGCATACGCCGTTACGGATTGCCGTGGCCGATGCGCCCGAACCAATATGTAATGTAATCAGGTTGCATTGATCTGCGGGTTTGCCCAACATTGCGGCCGCGCGTTTTGAAACGTACAGGTGGCTTGTCCCATGGAATCCATATCGACGAACGCCCAATTCGCGATACCATGCACTGGGCACTGCATACCGATAGGCATAATCCGGCATAGTCTGATGGAATGCGGTATCAAACACGGCAACCTGGGTTGCGTTTGGCAATAATTGTTTTGCGGTTACGATACCCATTAACGCCGATGGGTTATGCAGTGGCGCAATCGCCGACAATTCATCGATTGTACGAATAACTTCGTCATTAATTTCAACCGACGATGCAAATTTATCACCACCCATAACAACGCGATGTCCAACACCCTTGATTTCGTTCAGGTCAATTGACGCTTCGCGCAGCATAAACAGAACAACGTTCAACGCTTCGTCATGATTTTTCATTGACGTTTCTTTTTTCTGTTTTGTGCCATCTGGATATTTTTGCGTTACAAAAGAATCCGCCAGCCCAATTTTTTCGACGTTTCCGCCAACAATGGCCTGTTTAGAATCCGCGTCAAAAACCTGGTATTTTAAAGATGAAGAACCACAGTTCAATGCAAGTATATACATTTTGTCCCCTTTGCTTATTTAACGGGCACAGCATAGCAAACGTTTTTAATGTTTTCAACAGTAAACATAGAACTTTATTTTCCAATTTTCTGGCACGATATTTGTTGCAATACCGGTTGTTTTATTGCAAACCCAAAATGCATTATTTGCAACGTATATTCGTACGTGCAGACCGTTTTCATCAATCCATGCGTTTGGCCGTGGATTGGCATATGCACCAATACCAAATGCCGATACCACATCACCAATTGCATATCCGGCATCTGGTGATTGGCAAACACATACTGTGTTGACAACAAAGGGAATCTGCGTAATTGTTCCAAACACATATTCAATGGCCGATGTATTGATGTTTATATCTATGTCGCGTGATTCATATTTTGAAATTGCCGATGGTGCAAATCGGGCAATTGTTTCCGCCCAGAATTCATCAGACACCGTTGTGATGTCAAAATCTTCGCCGGTACCGTTGGGTATTTGATCGGCCCGCGCCAGCATCACCCCCCCCAGTGTTTCACCATCGTGCACGCGCAGTGTTTTTGCGTCCATATCCATGGTAACTTCGCCCGGCATTCCGGTAAAATTATTGTGTTCGGCACCACTGCCACGTCTTAGTTGTATTATTTTACTCATATTGTTTCCTTTTGTTCTTTTTTTAGCCAAAAAAATCCCCGCCATTATATGGCCCAGGGCACAAAAAAACACCGCCATGTTCGGCGGTGCTAATGCAACCATTATATCACAAATCGCCACAAAAATCAAGCCGCAATGGATGATTTTGGACTATCGGGTAATTTCCACGATTTGTTTACGCGACGCGTCCAATATTATTCTGTCGTAAAAATTCCAAGAATCTTTCTTGCTGTGTTGTTGGGTCGTCAATAGAATACGTCTCACCTGCGGCTGTGGTAATGCTGGCTGTGCCTGGTGTGCCCGCATTGTCTGCTGACTTTTGTTTTTCTTTATGTGATACCAGGATATTGTAATCCTTGCTTTGATCTGATGAATTAAAGAAATCCCACCATGCGTACAATTCTTCCATTGTTTTCTTTTTATCTGGGTCGGTATATTCGACACTGTCGGTTGTTCGTTTGTCCAGTCTTCCTGTGCCGCGCCCAAACTTAACACCGTTTGTTTTAATCGCGTTCTTTGCCAGATTCCCCAGTTCAAACACACCCATTGTCATTGTTTTTATTAATTTATCGGTTGCCTTGGTAAAAGCCTGAACCATTTCGCCACCATTTTTATTTATAGACAAAGAATTGTCTGAAAATATTGTGAAATCTGTTTTTTTCAGGTTTGCCCGCACCGAAGATGTTGTCATCGTATATCGCATCACAGACAGTATTTCTAACGCAACCTTTGCCTCTTCTTTTTTGTCGTCATGAACGGCCGCCTTTACAATTTCTTGAACTAATTGTCGCATTTGATTGCCATTTGATAATGCTTCTTTAAAAAATGTTTTGTCAGAAACCTTGCCCAGTGTTTTTATTACCCAATCTAATTGTTTTTGAACTGGGTTTGGCAAATCTGCTTTGACAGCCCCCAGTGTATTATATAACTTTTCCATACCACTTGTTGGGTCAATTTTTTTCTTGATAAGTTGTTCAACAATATATCGCGCGTTCGTAGAATAAATATGTCGTTTGTGTTTTTGCTCTAACTTCCCAAGTGTGTCTTCATATTTCTTTTTCAGATTATCCTTTGCGCGTTTGAACAGAGTTTTTCTGTCTTCGTACAAAGGATTTAATTTGTGATCGCCATCATTATAATTTGTTTCGCTTAATCCCTTGTTAATCCATGTGGTAATATCGCCGTCTGTATCTTTGGCCAGAACTTTGTCCCGCAATTTTTCATTGGCAATCAATTTACCAAACAGGTCTTCTTTACCATCCTTAAGTTGATCCAGTTGTACCGGTGTCGGATCTTCTGGTGTTGTTATTTCCTGGTATATATCAGATATTTGGTCTGGATTCTGCAAACCCACAGGTGGTGTCCCAGGCAGTGGGGAAGAACTGTTATAATAATGGTTGGATACTTTCAGTAAAAAATTTTCAAAAATCGCCAATGCTTTGGCATTGGTTGTGTATGAACCGCCATTTAGTGCATTTGCCAATTTTTCCAGGTCTGATTCTTTGATTCCCAGGGCAAAAAATAACTGTGATTTGTTTGTTGTGATATAATTTGCAATATCGGCAACCGGATAAATTGTGGGAACTGGTTTTGATACATATTGTTCTATTGCCTTACCAGCACCGTAAAAGGTGTTCAGAAATTTTTTCGTTGGATCGTTTTCGCGTAAATCCTTGTCTGCATTAACATCGCGCAAAATTACGACCAGTTTCAGGTATAAATCCTGCAAATCTGTCGAGGTCGGTGCTGGCCCCGTTGCGACATCTGTACCCGTATATGTATATGTCTCTGGGGTTGGTGGTGTTGTGGTTGGGTCTGCTGGTGTGATTGCGTCAATTTCTGGTGTTGGGGCTGTGGGGTCCCATTTTTTTTGTTTACCTGTTGCGACCCCCTTTTTTTTCAAATCGGCCAATCTTGCACGTTGGGCATCATCCATATTTCGCAGGTTTAACTGCTTTGCTAAATCTATAATAAATTTTTCGTTATCAAAAGCCATCGGTGCACCCTTTATTCTTATCCCACGTATTATAGTGCAAAACCGCCTAAAATTCAACCTTTTGCGTTTGTTTTTTAAAAGTGGTATAATTCACAAAATATACATGGGGGGATTTAGTTTATGCGACGGCTATTATTGGGAATATATGGATTTGCTTTTTTAAACAAGTTTTTACTGTTAACGCCGGTTTATACAATTTTTATGCAGCAAAATGGTCTGACGGATTTTCAATTGTCCACAATGTTTATCGTGTCGTCCCTTGGGACAATCCTGGGCCAGGTTCCAATTACAAACATCACAAATCGTCTGGGGCAACGTTGGTCAATGATGATTGGACAGATATTAAAGACGGTTGCGATATTGTTGTGGCTGGTTATGCCGAATTATGCGGGATTTTTTATTGGTATGTTTATGTGGGGTATCCAGGCCGGGTTTCGTGGTGTCGCATTCGAAGGTTTGGTTTATGATTCTGTGGCGGCATATGGTGGCCGGGCGGATTATTCGCGGATTTTGGGGCGAAAATCCACCTATGAATCGATTGGGGTTGCGCTTTCTGCGTTTGGGTCATTATTGATGTTTATGGGATATACGTGGGTTACATGGGCGTCGGTGGTTGCGATATTGTTGTCAATGGTGTGCTTGTTGATTATACCATATAATCCAACGGTGTCTGGGCGCACAACCGCGACGGTTCACATGATTAAATTGTTAAAAACAGGCGTCAAGATTTGTTTGCGTACCCCATGTTTAATGTCTGTTATGATGATGACTTTATTGGTCATAAATATTCCGTTTTTGGATGATTTTCTAAGCCCCATTGGCTTGCAGATTGGCGTTCCAACAGAATATGTTGGGCTTATGTCGCTGTTCTTGCTGGGGTGTGCCACCCTGGGCCAGCGTTTTGCATACAAGTTTTCAAAAATATCAGATACTTTTTTATACGTCTTGATTGGATTTGTTGGTGTTGCATTTGTTTTGTTTGGAATTGAATATAATGTCAATGCGTTATGGTTGATGGGTATTGCGTATATGTTATTTTACGGGATATATACATTATTGTATTCGCGGTTTCAGCATATTATTCCATCGCGCAATCGTTCAATTGTCTTATCGCTTTATACCACGATAAACTATATTTTATATATGATTGTGTGTGATATTGTTGGGTTGGGGGCAACCCTGGGCAGTTGGCGTTACAGTATCTTTATTCTTGGTGGATTGATGGTGGTGTTGGGTGGATATGCATTGTTGTTTATGCGAAATCGATGTGTTGCCCCCAGATAATATTTTAGGCTAGGTTTTTTTTCAAAAAAAGACTATAATCCCATAAAAGTATGGGAATAGGTTATGAAAAAGAAATCGTCTTTGCGCCGTTTTTTAGCCAATATTTATGCATATATATTTTTTAATAAATTGTTATTATTAACCCCTGTTTATGCGGTTTTTATGCAAGAACACGGTATGTCGGACATGGCATTGTCGGCATTGTTTATCATTTTGTCTGTCGGTACATTTATGTGCCAAATCCCAGTAACCTGGATAACAAACAAACTGGGACAGAAAAACGCCATAAATCTGGGCCAGGTATTAAAGGCCTTTGCATTTGCCCTATGGTTAATCTGGCCAACGTTTTGGGGATTTGCAATTGGCATGTTTTTATGGGGTGTCCAGTGCGCATTTTTCAATGTTGCATTCGAAGGGATGCTCTATGATGAATTGCGTGCACGTCGCCATCATGACATCTATGCGCGTGTGTTGGGGATGCGATACAATGTTTCGGCGGTTGCGGCGGCATTGTCGGCATTTGGTTCGTTGTTGATGTTTGTTGGATACGAATGGATAACAATTGCATCATTGATTTCTGTTGCGATTTCCATGATATGTATTAATCGTATTGAATTGCGTGCCCGCCCCAAAACGGCGCCACGACGTGTACGTAAAACAAATTTTATGAAACTGTTCCGTACCGGTACCCGCATTTGCATCCAGACACCATGCATATTTTTAATGTTAACATTGACATTGTTGGTCAGTAATATTTGCTATCTAGATGATTATCTTAGCCCGATTGGGGTTGAAATTGGTCTGCCAATTGTATATGTCGGATTGGTTCAGTTTTTTGCCCTGGGGTGCAGTGTTTTGGGTCAAACATTTGCGCATCGTTTCAAGTCTGTACCAGATTGGATTTTGTATTCTACGATATGTTTGGCGGGTGGTTTATATATGGTATTTGCAATGTCGTATAATGTGGCGGGGTTATGGGCGCTGGGGGCGGCGTACGCGTTGTTCGCGGCAATATTCATCCTGTTGTATTCCCGTTTCCAGGATTTCTTGCCGTCATCATACCGTTCTGTAATTTTATCACTGTACAGTATTGGCGATAACTTGATTTATGTGGTTACATGCCTGCTTATTGGCCTGGGGGGGACAATGGGCAGTTGGCGTTACAGTATTTTTATACTTGGCGCGATAATTGTTTTGATTGGTTTGTGGGCGTTAATGTTTATCAAGAACAGATGTGCGAACCAGTATAACCCAAACATGCGTATTTTAAAGACAACACACCCCACCGGCAACGATATTGTTTGAATTCGTTCCTGTGTATATTATTTTGCAAAAATTATAAAATGCGGATATGAAAATCAATATCCGCAATTTTTTGTTAAAGTCTTTGCCATATTTAATGTCTATTGCCGGTGGTATAATATTGTACACGGGGGCGATTGATAATGCGCCAAATGATAATCTGCGGGATTTGATAATAAATGTTTCTGCGTCGTTATTGTCAATACCGCTGGTATTTTTGCTGTACGATTATACCAATTCGCGTGTTTCCAACCAGATGAAGAAGTCAATCGCCAACAGCATGTCTGACAAATTAAACGACGTACTGGTAAATACAATATTGATGTTGCGCGATGCAATGGGTGTGCGTAATAAATTGGATACAGAAAACCTGAACCGCATGTTGGTTTGGCGTGTTCCAGAAATATCCCGCCGATTGAATATAACGCCCCGTTTTCTGGATAAATTGCATACGTGCCACAATGATTTGGATACATTGCTTTTTCGTAACAGTCAAACGAATACATTAACCCCAGACCAGACACAAATTTTATCATCAATGGCGCGAAATATGGCACATTTGATAAATGAAAGCAAATTTCATAAAAATCGCAGGGTTTCTGCCAAATACATTGAAAATATAATGTCGCAAATACTGGATTGGTTGGACGCAGACAGTGTTGCGGCCCTGAACCTTGCCAAACATTTATCGCCCGATGTATCAGAAAAAAATAATAAAAAATGATAATTTTTCTTGATTTTTATTTTTATATGTGCCAAAATTGCCCCCGTACCTTGGAAACAGAACCCTGTGTTCTCCCTCTCCAGGTCCGGTTTTGGGGCTATATCTCAGTTGGTAGAGCAAATGACTTTTAATCATTGGGTCCAGGGTTCGAGTCCCTGTGGCCCCACCAGGAAAAAAAAACACCGCATGGTGGTTTTTTATTTTTGTTTTTGGATTAAATCTTTTAAAAACGTATCAACCGGTACCGGTGCGGCGGGTGTGGGGCCCATTTGTCCGTTATAGTGGCTGGTTGGGTTTTTATCATACGGCTTGCGCGTGCCGGTGAATTCTTTGAAATAAATTTGACCGATGCGCATATATGGATAAACGACCGTTGGATACAATACGTGTATTTCCAGTGTCCATTGCCCACAGAACCCATCGTCGCCACGTCCCGCGGTATGATGATTCAGAATAAAGTTACGTCCAATACTGGATTTTCCATCAATTTCTGGGAACAGATTGCGTGTTTCTGTGTATTCCACCGTTGACCCCAGGTACCCCACATCCGGCGATAAAATCAGTCCTGTTTCTGGAATTTTAATATCAATTGTTTCATGGTGTGCCGGATTGGTTGGATCAATTAGGTATCGTGGGTTACGAATATCATATTCATTTGGGTTTGAGCGATATGTTTCATATCGGGTTGAAAATTCGAACCAGTCGCGCATTTTATGCAGACTTGGGTCGCCCTTGTATTCGATTGCGGGCCGCATCCCAAATGGAATTGTGTGCTTATATACTTTCAGGGTATCTGCCAAATGCAAATCATAGCTGTTTGACCCCAGGCATCTGTCATCAAACGGTTGAATTACAATGTCGGGATTTTCACCCACCATACGTTTTTTTATTTCCGGTCCGGTCAACAGCATTTTATCAGATCCTTTGTTTGTTGTTTTCCCGCCCACGATTTTATTATGCGCAAAACGCACCACCAAATGCAAGATTTTTATTCACTTTTGATTTTGGTGTGGTATTGTTTGCGCATGACTAAGAAAACATATTCTGGCTTTGTTGCCATTATCGGCCCAACGAACGCGGGCAAAAGTACATTATTAAATCAAATCATGGGGCGCAAGGTATCCATTGTCTCGCACAAGGTGCAAACCACGCGAACACGCCTGCGTGCGGTGAAAATGGTGGGTGATAAACAGTTGGTATTTGTTGATACCCCCGGCGTGTTCAAGCCGTCGCGCAGATTGGATCGCGCAATGGTCGCCGCCGCCATGGATGCGGTGGCCGATGCCGATGCGGTGTTGCTGCTGGTTGATGCGCAAAAGGGTTTAACCGAAACAATTCGCGCACTGGCGGAAAAAATCAAGGATCGTCCAAACATCTTTGTCGCCTTGAACAAGGTTGACGCAATCCCAAAACTGGAATTATTGCCAATGGTTGCCGAATTAAACGAAATGGCGCCGTGGCGTGAAATATTTATGATTTCGGCACTGAAAAATGACGGTGTTGAAAAAATGCTGAACGCACTGGCATCTGTTATGCCCGAAGGGCCGTATTTATTTGATACGGTTGATGCGCCCGATGTGCCGGATGAATTATATTTGTCGGAATTGACCCGTGAAAAGATTTATAAATATATTCACCAAGAATTACCGTACCACATCAATGTTGTAACCGAACGCGTTGATGTTGATACCGATGGTGTCTTGGACATATATCAAAAAATTGCGGTTCAAAATGACGCGCACAAGAAGATTGTTGTAGGTAAGGGGGGTGAACAATTAAAACGCATTGGCACCGCCGCCCGTCATGATATCCAGGACCAGTGGGATGTAAATGCGCGATTGCACCTGTTTGTGCGTGTTGAACCCGACTGGGAAGAGCGCGCCGAAAACTACATCGACCAGGGATTGGAATTCAAGAAATAAAAGGATAAAAGATGAAGTTGTATAAAAAAGTTTTATTAACATTATCTGGTGCTGGGATGTTGACCGCATGTACATCAGACACATCCTATCAAGGCATTGTGATTGAAAAAAAAGAAAGTCATATTTTTCTTGATGCGAACAATGACGGACTTGCCGACCAAATGTTTCAAGGTTTGCAATATGGTTCCGTACATAGAGCTATGTACAAGTATATTATTCCGGGCGATACCGTCGTATGGAAACCTGGCAATGCGTGGAATGGTCCGTATCATCCAGATGATATAAAAACAGTTAACGGCCTGACCAAGAAAGAAATATTCAGATTGGTTGAAATGAGACAAGCGCACAATGGGAAAATTCGTTAAATGTTAACATTATCTGATTTTGATTTTGAATTACCATCTGAATTAATTGCGTCGCACCCCCTGGCGCAACGCGATGCATCACGCATGTTGGTGGTTGGTGCCGATGGCGGCATCGCGGATAAACATATCCGTGATTTTCTGGACTTTTTACGTCCGGGCGATGTTGTTGTTATGAATAATTCGCGTGTTATTCCCGCGCGCTTTATGGCGGACGGCAAACACGAAATTACATTGCATACCGCGGTGAACGATAAAACGTGGTGGGGCCTGTGCAAGAAATATACAAAAATTAAAAAAGGCTCTGTTTTAACCCTGGACGATGGAACAACGGTTCGCGTGGTTGATAATGATGCCGAAAGTGGCCTGAAATTAAAATTCTTATGCGATGATGTGTTTGCGGTACTGGACCGGGTGGGTAAATTACCCCTGCCACCGTATATGAAGCGCGAAATGGAAGAATCTGACCGTGAACGATATCAAACGGTGTATTCTAAGCATTTGGGGTCGTTGGCGGCGCCGACGGCGGGCCTGCATTTTACAGATGAATTGTTGGATGAAATTCGCGCCCGTGGTGCGAAAATCGTTCATGTTACATTGCATGTTGGGGCGGGCACCTGGATGCCGGTCAAGACAGAAAATTTATCCGAACACAAAATGCACAGTGAATGGGCGTTTATCAGTGAACCGCACGCCCGCATGATTAACCGTGCCAAGCGTGTAATTGCGGTGGGAACGACATCTATGCGCGTGCTGGAATCTGCGGCGGCCGAATATGTCCGTCGTGTGGCACGAAATCCGAATTTGAATCCAAAACATCGCGTATGTCCATTTGGCCAGAATACGGATATATTTATCACACCGGGCTATAAATTCCGTGCGGTTGATGTATTGCTGACAAACTTTCATTTACCGAAATCGACATTGTTTATGTTGGTGTCTGCGTTTTCTGGGCTGCCAGAAATGCGCGCGGCATATAAACACGCCGTTGATGAAAAATACAGATTTTTCAGTTACGGCGACTGCTGTTTGTTATTTAAGAAGGATATAAGTGATGAAATACAATCCGACCCTGCATAAATTATCAAACGGTGTGACGGTTATCTTGGACCCGATGGATATTGAAACCGTACATGTGCATGTGACCTTTAAAACGGGTGCGTGTGATGAAAATTCACATGAATACGGTATTACGCATTTTTGTGAACATATGTTTTGCAAGGGTTCGGCACGTTTCCCAGATGCTAAACAGCGCAAGGATTTTATTGAAAATCATGGCGGAACCACCAATGCCGTAACCAGTTTGATTCGCCTGTGTTTTTTTGGACGTATTGTTGCGGAAAACTTGGAACGCCTGATAGATGTTCTGTCAGAAATGTTGCAATGTGCGAATTTTGATAAAGAAAAGATTGAAATTGAACGTGGTGCCATATTGGATGAAATGCGTCGCGGTTTAGACAAACCAGAACGTACAATGTTTGATTTTGTTATGAAAAGTATCTATGGGGTTTATGTACCAAATGGAACATTGACGCTGGGCAACGAAGAGACGATACGTTCTTTTGCCCGGGAACAATTACTTGAATATGCCTCGCAACATATGTCGGCAAAAAATTGTGTTATTGTGATTTCTGGGGGAATATCAGATACAGATGCATTACTGGCTTTGCTTGAAAAACGATTTGCATTTTTACCAACGCATGAAGTTAATCAGAACTTAAAATTGGGATACTCACCGAAAGTTGTTCACAATTCAACCAAGGCAAAAAATGTAAAAATTAATATATTATTCCCTTGCTTATTGCCAGATACATATGAAAATATGTATGCACATAAGTGTATAAAACGGTTTGAAAGTTTCTTAGTACGTGAGTTTATGGAAAATATACGTCAAAAACACGGACTGGTTTATGGAATCAGAAAAATGGCGTATGGTTATTCCAGTGACCGTTCGGATGTGACGGGGTTTGAAACAGAAACATCGCCAGAAAATGTGGCGCGGGTTGTTGCCTTGATGGCCAAAACGGCATATCGTGTTTATACGACTAATCCTATTACCCAGACCGAATTGGACCGGATGTACAATCTGGGGCGTTTGGCGGATGCCGAGTTCTTGGAAAAGTCGGCCAGCAGATGTGATATGCTTGATATCTTTTATCGCGCATATGAAAAGATATATGATTTTTATGGTTTAATAGAAATGACAAAATCGATTACCCCGGCTGATGTTATAAAATATTCACGTGGATTTTTTGATGGGCCGATGTCTATTGTGACCCAGGGTGCGGATTTTGACGGCGACTTGAAACAAATATGGATTGATAATTTTAAGGAATAGGGTGGATAAAAATGGCACTGAAATTTAATTTAATTGCAACGGATGGGAATGCGCGTCGTGGGTCGGTTGAAACCGCACACGGCACGTTTCAAACACCGGCATTTATGGCGGTGGGTACGGCCGCGACCGTCAAAGCCCTGACCATGGACCAGGTGCGTGATACCGGGACCCAGGTTATCTTGGGCAATACATACCACCTTATGATGCGCCCCGGGGGTGATTTGGTTGAACAAATGGGTGGATTGCATAAATTCGGTGGTTGGGATGGACCAATCCTGACCGACAGTGGCGGTTTTCAGGTAATGTCGCTTTCCACCCTGACCAAAATGAGTGAAGAGGGCGTTCAGTTCACATCGCACTTTGATGGCGGTAAAAAGCATTTCTTGCGCCCCGAAGATTCTGTTCATATTCAGCATCAATTGGATTCTAATATCACAATGGTTCTGGACGAATGTTTGAAATTACCTGCACCGCGCGAACGCGTTGAAAAAAATGTTGATATGGTAACGCGCTGGGCGCGACGCAGCAAGGATGCATTCATTGACCGACCGGGCTATGGCATATTCGGTATTGTCCAGGGGGCGGATTTCCCGGACCTGCGTGAAAAGTCTGCACGTGCATTGACAGAAATCGGATTTGATGGTTATGCGGTGGGGGGACTTGCCGTGGGTGAACCCCAGGACGTTATGTTTGATATGATTGCAACCACCACGCCATTGTTGCCGGCGGATAAACCGCGATATTTAATGGGTGTTGGAACACCACTGGATATTCTGGGGGCGGTTGAACGTGGAATTGATATGTTTGATTGTGTAATGCCAACGCGTGCCGGTCGCACGGCCCAGGCCTTTACCAGACACGGTACAATGAATATGCGTAATGCTAAATTTAGGGACGACCCGCGTCCATTGGATGATAAATGTGAATGTCCGGCGTGCAAACGTTCACGCGCATATATTCACCATCTGATTAAGTGCAATGAAATCTTGGGGGCGACATTGCTGACGCAACATAACCTGTGGTTCTATCAAGATTTAATGCGCGACATACGCACCGCCATAGAACAGGGACGATTTGCCGCATTTAAACGTGAATTTATTGAAAAATATACAGGGGAAAAAGATGATAGATAAAGATTTTACACCGGTTAAAATACGTGCCAAGATTCATATGAACCTGTCGGACCGGATGTATTTGGCGGTTGCCCGCAAAGATATCTCAGATAAATTAATTTATGTTTATACATTGGGGTGCCCCGGTGGTCGCAATGAAACATTTTATCTGACACCAACCATAGATATCGCAACGTTTAACAGTCCAAAAGCAGCCGAAAACTATACAAATACCATTGGCCAAATTATGCATATGCAATCGAAATGGCCACTGTATTCAAAGTTCCAAAAGGCCGCGCAAGACAAATTAAACACGTTTAATGAAATGACGAAATAAAACACTTGCGATATATTGCATTGGGCAATATCATTGTTTACAAAGGGGGAACACATGGCACGTACAAAAAAACAAGTCGCGGTAATTGATATGGGGGGCGCAAAAACCGTAAAAAAGAAACAATCTGTTATCACATGGACAAAACGTACATTTGCAATTATAACGGTTATTTGGTTTGCGTTGGTTGCCTGGTTCCCATTACATGTTAAAAACACATATTCCCAGCCGATTAAGAAGTCGATTGTTGTATCAATGTTCTTTGACCTGCAACGGGGGATTGTAAAACAGTATGAAGCGTTACTGGACAGCGTTGCAGATTCGATTAATCTGGAAAAACCGATTGCGGCGGCAATCAATGGTGTAAAAATGGTCGATAACACCGTTGACAAGGTAACAGATGCCACCGATAAAGCCAAAAATGCCACCGCAGACGTGTCTGAAAAAACATCTGGGGTAAAAAAATTAACGGGCCTGGCCAATAAATTCGGAATCAAAACAGACGGCGTTGACAAAGCCGTCGCCGAAGTAGACAAGGGCGTAGAAAAAGCGAACGATGCAATCGCGTCGGTTGATAAAACCGCACAATTGGTAAATGAAAAATTGGATAAAATTCAGGGCGATTTAACCCGTGTTGCCCAAACGGAAATCGACAAAGCATTGGACACGGCGGTAAAATCTGCGCTGGATAAAAACAGTGGTGGTTTGGGCACAACATTGCTGACCAATTATGGGATTGAACACGTATATGCATGGCGCCCATCGTCGTGGGGTGTGGCAACCAAGATTTATGATGATTTATCAAAATCTGACGTGGATACCATAACCGTAATCACCCGCACGGTTGATACATACTTTGGCTATGTTGCGTGGGGATTGGTAATTGCGGCATGGGCGGTTGGATTGTACCTGTGGTTCTTGGTATCTAAAAAGGTAAAATCAATTTTGAAACCATTTAATGTCTGTCCGCGCTGTGGCCATACGTATGCGGATAAACGTACGGCACTGGGCCTGTTAAAGGTTTTTCAGCCATGGACATGGTTTTAATTGTGGGGGCCATATGTCGTCTGATAAGGTCAGAATAACCCAGGAAGCATTTGATGATGCCATTCGTGTAAAATTGCGTGGAACCGCCGCCACGGTTGTGGTGCTGTTGCTGTTAACGATTGCGATGAATACATGCTCCACAGAAATGCAAACGCGCACTAATACAGAATTAAACAAACAACAACTGGAAATTGCCAAAAAGCAATATCAGTTGGATTCCATGCGTTTTGAGTATATGAAATCGCATCAAAAATAATTGCCGTTTCAAAGGCTGTAATAACACGTATTTGAAAGCGTAAAATCACCCGTTGCATCTTTATGGTTTCCCGCCCTTAAAAAACATTGTGTAATTGATGTTATGGATGTGTCCGAGACCGTTGTTGCGCCATCAACCCCCGTGGCAACGGCACACGATGTGCATGTGTCACCATCACCAAAGTATCCATTTACACATCTGTATTCATAAGAATAATTGCATTGGTAGAACGTTAGATCACATGTCCCGACAGACCGGCGCTGTTTCCCTGGCTCATTCGATACGTTTTCCCAGGTACCAGTGCCACATTCAATATATTGATTACAACCGTAACAAAAATCCTTCCAAGTTTCATTGGATAAAACAGCCTTCTTTATCTCCAATAGCCTCTCTGGCGTTGGTTCTATGCCATTACCATAATAGGTGTACCATGCTTGCATAATTGCATTACGTAGTGCATTACAGCGTGATAATTGGGTGGTATCTAGTTCGGTCCCGTTTTCTTCCGCAAATTCGGCACATGTTCCGTTATATCTCACAAAATAGTCTGCGGCATCCATACACCACAGCATGCTTACCGCATATGCATTTCCTATGGCACAAAATGCACCCATCACAAAAATTCCAATACGAAATAAATTATGTTTCATAATTATTCTCCCCTTTGACCGCAATCCCTACACAGGAAAACGGTCCTTTTTTTTCGACACAAAATCACATTGACGCGTGGCGGTTTTTAAGATAAAATAAGGGACAGCAAGGTAAGAAAACAAACCACCGTTTTAATTCGGCGGTATTTTTTTGAATTAATTCATTGTTTTTAGTTTTATTCTATCTTATTTTAGCATAATTTTTTTCCATTGGTTATAAAGATAAATAAAAGTTTAGTGGGGGGCTAAAAAGTTACAGGATGACAGAGTTTTTTGCAAAAAACTCTGTTTAAAAATACTTATCTTTAAAAAAAGAGGCATCCACGTGGATGCCCCCATGTTTTTCATAATAAATTATTTTGCGGTCGGTGTTTCTGCTGGGGTTTGTACCGGTGCAACGGGCGTGTCGCCTTGTTCAATTATTTCCTGGCGCAGGTGGCTTTGCTGGGTTGCCATGTCGGTTTTTGATGCAACCAATGCCAACGCCGCGCATAAAATAAAGAATAATGTCGCCAACCATGCGGTCGCCCGGGTCAAGAAATTACCCGCGGCCGCACCCGTTAATGCGCCACCAAACATTGAAGCCGCCGCCGAACCCGACATGCCGGATCCTTCTGATTTCTGTAACAATATCAAACCAATCATAAACACGGCAACGATAATTAAAAAAATCAGTAAAATCGAAAACATTTTTATTCCTTTGTTCTTTTGTTGTGTTGATTCTAGTCATCAAATCCTTAAATTGCAAGGATTTTCAACAATTCTTCTGCGGCCATGATACTGGCGGCTTTTTTTGATGCCCCACTGCCAGACGCGGTTTTGCCCATGGCACTGACGCGGACATTAAATACCGGACAATGTGATGCCCCCGTCGGTTCCAGGTATTGATACACCGGCAACGCACCATTATCATTTTTTTGGACATATTCTTGTAATTTAGTTTTTGGGTCTTTTGGTGCAACGATATTTTCGCGTGCCAATTCTGTCCACAGTTCAATTATAACCGCCCGTGCGGCGCGCCAACCGCTGTCTATGAAAATCGCCCCCAAGACCGCTTCCATCGCGTCGGCCAAAATATGTTGCAGACGTCCACCCGTCAAATGTCCATGTCGAATATGCCGCCCCAGGCCCAATCGTGCCGCAACATTTGCTAATGTCTTGGCCGAAACCAATAACGCATGCCGCCGCGCCAGGTCGCCTTCGGATTCATTGGGGAACATTTTGTAAAGCATTTCTGCCACCGTCAACCCCAGCACACGATCACCAACAAATTCCAGGCGTTCATTATTATGTTGTGCATCTGCGCCGCTTTGTGTTAATGCTAAGTCCAATAAACTTTGGTCTTTGAAATTATAATGTAATTTTTCCATTTTTGTATATTCCTGTGGTTAATCAATGCCCATACCAATTCGATTCCATCTCATTTTATTGCCCCATGACCATATGGCCAACATTGGCGCAAAGTAATTATGAGAATACCATGTGAACCATACCCGCCCCAGCACATTATCACGTGGCACGAATCCAACGTGCAGACGGCTGTCCCCGCTGTTGTCGCGGTTGTCCCCCATAAAGAACAAACGATTTTCAGGAACCGTGAATACCGGCGTATTATCGACATATGGTTCATCGTCGGTTGTTTCGATAATGCTGTGCTTTACACCGTTTGGCATTGTTTCTGTGTATTCTGTCATGATAAATATGCCACATGGCATCTGGGATGGCTTCCAGTTGCCTTCGGATTGTGGTAACGCATCCGCGCCCGGCCCATCATAGAAATTTACAATACGCTTGTACTGATTGCTGCACATTGGACTGTATTGAATTGTATAGTTAAATTCGGCCGGTTTGTTATCAATAAATATCTTGTTTCCATCGATTTCAAATGTTCCATTTTGATATTTGCCGCGTTTGGGTTCCTTGGGCAGAACCGCCCAAACATATGGGCGCGGATTATCACGTTCAACCTGGGCACCATTAATGTACAGGCGTCCATTTATCATCTGGATTTTATCACCGGGCTTTCCGACCAGGCGTTTTACGTAATCCTGACTCTCGTCAACGGGGTTGCGAAACACAATAACGTCGCCGATTTCCGGCTCGGTCGCCCAGAAACGACCGTTCCATAATTTCCATGACCCAAATGGGAACGAATATCGCGAATACCCATACGACCATTTTGTAACAAATATATGGTCGCCCACATGCAACGTCGGAATCATCGAACCCGACGGGATGTTAAAGGGTTCCAGCAACAAACTGCGAAAAACGATTGCGATTAACGCCCCATAAAATATAGTGTTAAACCATTCACGTGCGACATTTTTGTTTTTTGCGGGCATAATCTTAATCCTTTCTTAATGTGGGTATTTTAGACCTTGAAATCACGTAACGCAAGTTATAATATGACATGCATGATATCTTTGAATTCAATTATTTTTAATGGCATGGACGCCACCCCCATTGATGTCCAGGTGCAATTGGCATCTGGCCTGTCTAAGCCAGAATTTAATATTATTGGTCTGGCCGATCGCGCGGTCAAAGAATCCGCAGAACGAATCCGTAATGTTTTGTCGGCGTTGAATTTATCATTACCGCCCAAGCGGTTGACGGTGAACCTGTCGCCGGCGGACGTGGAAAAAAGCGGTTCGCATTTTGATCTGCCGATTTTGTGTGGAATTTTGTGTGCAATCGGTGTTTTGCCGGATGAAAAATTATCAAAGTATTTAATATTGGGCGAAGTTGGCCTGGACGGTGCAATCGTAAAAACAGATGCGGTTCTGCCGGCTGGCGTTTGGGCAAAAAATAACGGACTGGGGTTGATATGCCCCGCCGCCCAGGGTGGTGAAGCGGCCCTTTCGGGACATGGCGACATATTGGCGGCAAATCATGTAATTGATTTGATTAATCATTTAATGGTACGGTTTCGTTGGTGTCGCAATGTGCCGACAACAACACACAAACCGATACGGTTTCGCACCATATAGATATGTCCGACGTTCATGGCCAGGCCGCCGCAAAACGCGCACTGGAAATTGCGGCCGCGGGTGGACATGCAATGTTGATGGTTGGTCCCCCGGGATCGGGAAAAACAATGCTGGCATCGCGATTGCCAACGATTATGCCCGAAATGACCGCCGAAGAAATTCTGGAAACGTCAATTATATATTCTATTGCGGGACAATTGGATAACAAATCTTTGATTTCAACGCGCCCATTTCGCAGCGTTCATCATACGTCCAGTCCGGTCGCCCTGGCCGGGGGCAGTTCTGATGCCCGTCCCGGTGAAATTTCATTGGCACATAACGGTGTTTTGTTTTTAGATGAATTGCCCGAATTTAATCGTGCAACACTGGAAATCCTGCGCCAGCCAATGGAAAGCGGCAAGATTTTAATTTCTCGCGCCCGTCGTAATGCCACATATCCGGCCCGATTCCAATTAATTGCCGCCATGAATCCATGTCCATGTGGACATTTGGGAAATGCGGCGATGTCTTGTTCGCGTGCACCGCGTTGTGCCGAAGCGTACCAGAACAAGATTTCTGGACCGTTATTGGATCGAATTGATTTGCATGTTGATGTCGATGCGGTTAATCCGTGGGAAATGAATCGCGATGATGGCACGCCCCGCGAAACCAGTAATGAAATCCGCGCACGTGTTGTTGCTGCGCGAAATCGTCAAATCGCCCGCCAGGGACATGTTAACGCAACACTGGATGGACCGGAACTGGAACGGTTTGCCGCATTAAACGATGAATTGACCGCGTTTTTAAATACAGCGGCGGAACAAATGGGAATGTCTGCACGTGGATACAATCGTATCAAGCGTTTGGCACGTACAATTGCGGACTTGCGCGGGGCAGGGGACATTGAAATGTCTGACCTGGCCGAGGCTCTATCATACCGCCCCATAAATCGCGGCAAATATGGTGTTAACAATAAATAAAATATTGGTGCAAAAAAGCACCATATTTTTTTGACAAAACTATTGACAAAATGTATTTTTGGACTATAATCATAGCAAGATAAATTAATACCAAAGGGGTTATAGATGCCAAAAAAACAACAAATTAAGCGCGCAACCAGTCGCGTTCAGCAAAAAAAGACCGCCACCAAGTCGGCACGTCGCAATAAGTTTTGGTCGCGCACATGGAATATTATTTGTGCGCCATTTCGTGCGATTGCACGCGCATGTAAATGGGTTTGGAAATGGCTGTGCGGTATAAATGTCATTGGAATTGTTAATTTGACATTATTGATTGCTATAATCGTTTTGTTTTCATTGTTAATTATTGATTTTACAAAATGTGGTCGTGATTCTGTTGTCTATGTTCGCGATGACGTAACCCAGGTATCTGTTTTACCATCTGAAAGCACACCGAAACGCAATGTTGTTGCCCGTCCGGTAAAGCCAGTAACAAACACATTACCAATGGTGCGCAATCCAAAAACACGCGAAGTTATTAATGAACCAATTGTTGTTGCGCCATCCAAGCCATGTCCACATCTGGTTAATCAAATTGCACATGTAAAACCAGAAAACAAAATCATGGGCGACGTTGTTATTGATACACGTCGTGCGGCATCTGTGATTGAACATAATACCCGGGTCCAGGGTAACCTGTACCTGCAAAACATGCGTAAATATACATTGCCATGTGGTGTTCGTGTCGAAGGGAACCTGTTCCTGCGCGATGTAAATTTATTACAGTTTTGCGGTGAATTTACCGTAACGGGAAACATCTATGTTAACCCACGTTCGTCGTTTGGTCCAATCCCGGCCAATGCGCGTGTGGGCGGATATGTTATCCTATAAAAAGTTTTTTTTCATGTTTTCTCCCCTTGTGAAAAAAGAAAGGTCCGCGATTTATTCGCGGTCTTTTTTTCATGGCGTCATATTTTCAGATGTGATATAATCCACATGTACAAACAAAGGGATAAAAATGAAATCTTTTGAAAAATTAATGAATGTTTTGGCCAGTAATTTGGGCTATACCGTTGTATTGGTTGCGGCAATTGTGTTGTTTGCAATCTTTTCAGACGGCTTAATTTCTGGATTGATTACGGCGATTTCTGCATTGCTGGCATATACGTGCATTGTTGCAATCGCGCGCGAATATCGCAAGGTTCCATCAAAACCGGCCCCAAAATCAAAATCTAAAAAGAAATAAAAGAAACCGCCAATTGGCGGTTTTTTATTTCAGTCCAAACTTATATGCCGCCCCGATATAAAATTCGGTTGCGTCAATATCTGTGGTGGCGTATGTGTTGCCGTTTGTGCGGTGGTCGGCATCGCCATATTTTTGGTATTTTACCCCCAGGTTCAAATCAACCCGTTCATTTAATGCAAAATTAACCCCAATCATCGCCGCATACGACAAATCAAATGTAGTGTCGGTTGCATGTGGCATGCGTCCCCCAATTTCCGACCATATTGTTGAAAAACCAACCCCAATACCGGCATATGGTTCAACCGCGCCACCATATGTGCGGAACAAATAAACGTTCACCATATTTGACCAAATGTCAAAGTTCATGTCGATTTCGCGCCGTGTGTCATCGGTCCCGGTGTACGCGGTTTCAAATTCGATTTTCAAGAAGTCCGTTAATCGGTTCCCAATGTACAACCCCAACCCAACATTGTCATTTTTCAGTGTTGTATCTGCGCCATCACGCACATCAAAGCCAAACGCAATACGTTCGTTTTTATGCAGACGCGCCCCAATATAATTATCGCGCGCCACGGCGGGGGTATCATATACCTGGTATTCAGTGTCCGGGGACACATATTCTTGATAGTAAAAATCATTTGCAAATGCGGGAATTGAAATTAAAAACGATAACCCCAGTATAATTTTTTTCATATATTTCTTTCCTTTTTTGTATGCAAGGATTATAGTTACAAAGTACACAGAAAGGCAAGGGAATTTAATCGTGGCAAAAAACGCAACCAATAATCGTAAATCTGATACGCCCACACCAACGCTGCGTCGGCGCATTTTTGCGTGGGTATTTAATTTGTGTTTGATGTGTGGTTTGGTGGTTGTGGGCTATGTTGCGTATATTTATATGCGTATGCCATCGTTGGATGCGATTTTGCATGAAACGCGACCGGCGGCATTGGTGTTTCTGGATAAAAATGGAAATGAAATTCGTGCGTCTGGGCGCATAATGGGCACACCTGTATCGGTTGAAACATTACCCCCCCACGTATGGCAGGCGATAATTGCCATCGAAGACAAGCGGTTCTTTGAACATGGTCCAATTGATATACGTGGGATAAGCCGCGCGGTGATATCAAATCTGGCGTCGGGTCGTATTGCGGCGGGCGGTTCAACAATTACCCAGCAAACTGCCAAGAATATATTTCTAAGTCGGGATAAAAAAATCTCGCGCAAGGTGCAAGAACTAATATTATCATACTGGCTTGAAAACAGATTTGATAAAAACCAGGTACTGGATTTATACATGAACCGCGTATCACTGGTTGGTGGGATGCGTGGTATCGATGCGGCGTCGCGCATAATGTTTCAAACGCCGGCGACAAAACTTAGCATTGCCCAGGCTGCCCAAATTGCCGCAATGTTAAAGGCCCCCACAACATACAGTCCACTAAAAAATCCGGAAAAAAATATCAAGCGTGCCCGTGTTGTTTTACAGGAAATGGTTCGCCAGGGATATATCACATTGAACCAGGCGCGTATCGCGGCCCAGCAATTGGCCCCCGCAACCCCCGCGGCGGATACAAACCTGTATCGGTACTGGACCGATTTTGTAATTGACGAAGTAAAATCCAGAATTGGTACATTTGAATCTGATTTGTATGTGCATACCACCATGGATATGCATGCCCAGGAACGTGTTGCCGCAACATTATCACAGAAAACATCCCCATACCAGGGGGCCGTTGTTGCCATTACACACGATGGCGCAATTCGCGCAATGTCCGGCGGTACCGATTACCAGACCAGTCAATTTAATCGTGCCACCGCCCCCCGTCAACCCGGCAGCAGTTTTAAGCCCGTTGTATATTTAGTTGCGTTGGAAAATGGCCTGGGGCCCGACAGTTATGTGAACGATTCACCATTTGCAATTGGCGATTATAATCCCCGAAATTACAACGAACGCTACTATGGTGATATTACATTGGCCACCGCATTTGCAAAAAGTGTGAATTCCGTGCCATTAAAACTAACCGAAATGTATGGGATTGATTCCGTGCTGTCGATGGCCGGGCGTTTGGGCGTTGGAACGCGCCTGCGTCGTGAATATTCAACCGTGCTTGGCGCGTCGGAAATGAGTTTGTTAGATTTAACCAACATATACGCGGTTATTTGGAATAATGGTAATTCGGTGCGCCCATATTCGATTACGAAAATTACAGACGAATCAGGTAATATTCTTTATGAACGCAATCCATCGGAACCAATTAATGTACTGCAACCCCAAACGGTTGAATATATGACCCAGATGTTGTCGGATGTGATTGCACCGGGTGGTACGGGCGGTCGTGCGCGTGCGCCGGGCGTATTGGGTGGCAAAACCGGCACCAGTAATGAAAATCGCGATGCATGGTTTGTTGGTGCGACCGATGATCTGGTTATTGGGGTATGGATGGGCAACGATGATTTTAGCCCAATGGATTCTAAAATAACCGGTGGCACAATTCCCGCCGAAATATTCAAAGAAATTGTTACAATGCAATAAAGTAATCAAAAGGCATCATTATGTCGCGCAAACAAAGTCAAAAATCGAAACTGTCCGCCCAGAATCTGGCGTTGCCAAAATCATTGTGGAAATTTTATTTCAAATATGCCGTACCCGGTTCCTGGGGGGCATTGATTGCATGGGCGGTATTCTTCTTTATCGTGTCGATGGATGGCGTTTTGTTCCCGAATTTTCAGCGTTGGTTTGTTGCGTTGTTTGAAAATCCGGTACCAAATGGCATGACATTCATGGGGCACGCCATGTCAACGGTTATGTTGATTGTTGCGCTGCTGCTGCTGATAGATATCAGTGCGCTGGCACGTGATGTTTTTCGGGCTCGCTGGGCGCCATTGGTGTCAAATCGAATATGGACCCAGTTAAGTGATTATGTCCACGATCAATCAATATCGTTCTGGACGGGACGTATGGCCGGCAAGGTGCACACACAAATTCTATATGTAACCAAGGGCTTCGAAGCGATTGTTGATTTTTGGCGCATTGTATGCCTGTTTGCGGTTGTTGCACTGAATATGGGGTTGATTTTTTCAATTAACACCTATGTTGCAATTATGTTTGCAATTGTCTTTGTGTTTCGTGCCATATACAGTTGGGTTATGGTCAAACCAATGAACAAGGCCGCCAAGGATTACAGCAGTGCCAACAGTGATGTTTCCGGTAAAAGTGTGGACAGTATTTCAAATTTTTCGGTTGTAAAACTGTTTGCGGGAACGGCGCGCGAACGTGCATATCTGGAACCATCGCGCCAGCGGGCCATTAAATCGCACAAGTACAAGTTCTATGTTCAACGCTGGTTCTGGGGATTTCCAATGATTTTATGGGATGTCTGCTATGGTATTACGTTGTTGTTATGTGCGTGGCTTTATACCCAGGGCAAAATAACTGTTGCAGAAATAGTATTCACAAATTCTGTATTCTTTACCGTTATGGGCACAATTGGTCAAATTGTAAATCAAATCCCAAATATCACAGATACATTGGGGGCGGCATCGCGTGCGTACGAAGAATTATCTGTGCCGATGGATGTTGTTGACATGCCAAATGCAGCCCAGTTGCATGTTACATGTGGTGATATTGAATTTCGTAATGTGTCATTTAAGTACAAACGCAAATGGGTTTTACGCAATTTTAACCTGCACATTAAATGTGGTGAACGCGTTGGTTTGGTTGGTGCGTCGGGTGCCGGGAAAACGACATTGGTCAACCTGTTGATGCGTTTTTATGATCCAAATGCTGGCGAGATTTTAATTGATGGTCAGAACATAAAAAACGTTACACAAAATTCATTACGAAACAGTATTGCCTTTATCCCCCAGGAACCAACGATGTTTAATCGAACGCTGCGCGAGAATATTGAATATGGCAAGCCGGGCGCAACAATGTCCGAAATCCGGCGCGCATCAAAGCGTGCTGCGGCACATGATTTCATAATGGATACGGACAAAAAATATGATTCCATGGTTGGCGATCGTGGGATTAAATTGTCTGGCGGTCAACGCCAGCGTGTTGCAATCGCGCGTGCATTTTTAAAAGATGCACCAATACTTGTCCTGGATGAAGCGACATCCGCCCTTGATTCCCAGACCGAGGTTGCAATTCAAAAATCATTTGATGAATTGGCCAGTGGTCGCACGACACTGGCAATTGCACATCGATTAAGTACGCTGCGCAACATGAATAAAATTGTTGTTATGAAGAACGGGCGTATTATTGAGTACGGCCATCACGACGAATTATTGCGCAGGCGTGGCGAATATGCGCGCTTGTGGAAAATGCAGTCGGGTGGTTTTTTGCAAGAAGACAATCAGTAATAAAATCTATTTTTATCGTAACGCAATTTATGATATAATAATACGCATGAGAAAGAGAAACTTAATACTTTTGCCTGTTTTATCATGCCTGATGTCGGTGCCGGCAATGGCGGGTTGGCAATATGATGGTGAATATGTCGGCGATGGCTGGTATATGGATGATGGTGCGCGCTTTGTTATATCTGTTCGCGGTGGCGCGGCGGCGGGATTTGGCGCGATTAAAAACGACGTTGGGGAACTAAGTACATTTTATTATATTAACGATGAAAACAATCTGATATCGGAATCGGTGTGTTTTTCATTTGGCGGCGAAAATGGTTGTCTGGACGCGGGGTATAAACTGGCGGGGTATGGCAATATTGCTGATTTGCCCCCGACCAAGGATTTTGAATCGTTCGCATTTGCCGCCGGGGCCAGTATTGGTTGGACATTACCCGGCCGCCCCCAGTGGCGATTTGAAGCCGGCTGGGATCATATAATGAAAAGCGATTATAACGCAACGCCAATGTATTCTGGGGTTCTGCAATTGTCTGGGGGCGTGTTGTCGGATATGGTTGCGGATGCGGGATCGGTACAATCAACGGTTCAAACCGATGTCATTAGTGCAATGGCATACTATGATTTCTTTGACGGTTTGCAAAAACCATTGGGGACAATGATACCGTATGTTGGTTTGGGGATTGGTTATGCCGACACAACCACAACAATGAAATTAACCGACACCTATGGCAATCTGTCGGGTGATAATTCAATGGATAATTATGGTGTGATTTCCGAAGACGACCCATACAAATTGGTGGATTTTTATAAATCAGAATACAGCAATTCTAATATTGCGGGTATTATTGCGGCGGGATTTTCATATGGTCTGACGGATCGTATATATATGGATATGGGGGCGCGTCTGACATATATTCCAAAGATTAAGTGGGTTTTAACAAACGAAGATGATACCCAACACCGTGATTGGATTCGTGGAGAAAACCTGATTTATATCAATATGATGCTGGGGTTGCGTTTTGAATTTTAAGCCAATAATTTTGCCGTTGTGTTTTCTGATGGCGGCATGCACCACAATGATTGTGGGACCATATGATTTTACATATGTGCCGGTTGATGCTGGTACGTTTGAAATTGCAACATGGCAACATCTGACCAATGCATCGGACCCCGTGCATATTTATATCGAAGGCGACGGATACGCATTTGACCGACATGGGCGTCCAACACGAAACCCAACACCACGCACACATTTTATGCGAAATCTGGCATCGCGTGATGACGCAACAAATGTAATCTATATGGCGCGCCCATGCCAGTATATTCGTGGTCCAAATTGCGATGTATCCGATTGGACAAATGGGCGTTTTTCAAACGATGTTATAAAGTCTATGTACACGGCGGTAAAAACCGTGGCCAAGGGGCGCCCAATTGTTTTTATCGGCTATTCGGGTGGTGGTTTTGTTTCGGGGGCATTGATTAAAAAATATCCAGATTTAAATGTAAAAAAATGGGTTACCGTTGCCGGTGTGTTAAACCATGCCGATTGGACAGAATATTTTGATGACGCCCCATTAAATAAATCAATAACCATGAACGGATTGCCGCACATAGATCAGTTGCATTATATCGCCGATGGGGATACCGTTGTACCAAACCATTTGTCGCGCAAATGGGCCCATCCATCGGATATCGTTGTTGTTCCAAATGCGCGGCATGATTCTTTTCCGGGGCTGGAACCAGATTTAAATTAATAATTTTATAGAAAACAAAAAAAATATCGATTATAATGCATGTATGGTGATGGCTTGTCGCCACGGGTGTCGAAATCCCGTAGCTAACGTCTGACAAAGCCCAGACGTAAAACATGTGCCCTACAACCAATATCGGTTGGAGGGCGGGTGGAATAAGGATAAAATCCAAATACACCGCACTATTTAGCTATAGATTTCGAACCTCCAACCGCCTATATTTAACAGGGTGGTTTTTTATAATCATTATTATTGCCCCCCATAACATATCTTATCTCCAAAAACAAAACGGGGGGGCAACTTTTAAATTGAAAAAACTAAAACACGTTCTGTGCCACTTAAATCATTTTCAGCACGTTCAAATTTCCATCCGGCATTATGAAAAATTTCGCGAACGCGTTTTCCCATGCCAATACCGATTTCCAGGTATATTTTACCGCGTGGTACAATTATATCGCGTGCATTTATTGCAATCGCCTGGTACGCGGCATATCCGTCGCTGGCGGCGTACAGTGCCATTTTTGGATCGAACGACGCCCCGGTATCCACACGTGTATCCCCACGGGCAATATATGGTGGATTTGAAACAATTATGTCAAATGGCGAATTAAATCGCATTTTTTTTGCAAAAGACATCCGCTTTATGATGACTTTATTTTCCAGATTATGCTTTTTTATGTTTCTGCGTGCCACGCGTATTGCGCCGCGTGAAATATCGATTGCGGTGCCATGTGCGCCATGAATATTTTTAATCAGACTGACTATTACGCATCCGGTTCCAGTTCCGATGTCCAGAATTCTTGGATTTTTTATTCCCGCCCCACAATCTGAAATTACGGCCGAAACCAGTGTTTCTGTATCTGGGCGTGGATCCAATGTATGTTTGTTTGTATAAAACTGTAACCCAAAGAACCATTTTTTTCCGATAATTTTTGCCACCGGCACGCCACGACGCAGCATGCGCGCATAAGACCAAACGCGAAATCGCGATAATATCGGATTGTTTTCAGTAATAATTCGTGCCGCGCGTACACCGCCCGCCTGGGCCAAGATTGTGAATGCTTGATTTGTTGTCATAAAATGATTATAATCGCTGTTATGAAAAAAGCAAAAGATATTCTAAATCCTGTCAATTTGACCCGTATGGTGGTTGCATTGGCAATATTGTTAACATTAATTGCAATTTTTTTGGTGGTAACGCGTCGCGCACCGGCATTGGATTCACGCCGTGCATCGGATACATGTACATCGGTTGTGGTGGTTGCGTCCGGCGACACATTGTCCAAGTTATTATTAGAGCAGGGCTTAACCCACAACGACGTTGATGCAATTGCCAAAACGTTAAAGAAAGATGCCGGCATTTCCACCCTGCGTGCGGACAGTGATAAAATCGAATTTACACGTCAAACCGATAACGCCCCTGTTTCCAAGATTGTGGTTATTCCATCTCCCTGGAAACAGGTTGAATTAACCTGTGATGAAGCCGGTGCATGGAATTGCAAAACGGTTGATATTGAACGCGATACGCGCGCGGTATATCGTGCGGGCGAAATCCTGGACGGGGACAGTTTTTATCTGGCGGGTAATCGTGCGGGTATTCCGGCGGGTATATTGGCCGATGTTTATGATTTATTGGCGTTTGAAATGGACTTTGAACGTGATGTCCGTGCCGGCCAGAAATTCTGGGTTGTGTACGAAGAAAACTTTTCAGACGGCAAAAAGATTGATAACGGTCGCGTATTGGCGGTGTCGTTTGATGCATTACGCGGAAATGTAAAGATGTATCGTTATCGCAAATCTGATGGAACGACTGGATATTATGATGCCGATGGTAATGGTGCGATAAAATCGTTAAAGCGTACCCCCATCAATAATGCCAAGGTTACCAGCAGTTTTTCAAACAAGCGCAAGCATCCCGTACTGGGGTACACCCGCGCGCACAAGGGGGTAGATTTCCGTGCGTCAACCGGCACACCGATTCCGGCCGCCGGTGCGGGGCGTGTAATTGCGCGTGGCTATAATCGTGGGCATGGTAATTATATTAAATTGCGTCATAATGGTTCTTATGAAACGTTGTATGCGCATTTATCCAGGTTTGTCAAAAATGTAAAGGTTGGCACCAACGTCCGCCAGGGGCAAACAATTGGATATGTTGGTTCAACGGGCATGTCCACGGGTCCACATTTGCATTATGAAATAATCAAAGATGGCAAACACGTAAATCCAATGACTGTGAAATTACCAGCAATCAGTAACCTGGATAAAAAAGAAAAGAAAAATTTCACAGAATATCGTAAATTGATGGATGATGCGATTGAAGAATTAAAAAAGAATCAAAATCTGTTTATTCAGTTATAAAATATCCCGCAATTTGCGGGTTATTTTTTTGCGCGTGGATGTGCATGGGTGTATATGTTGGAAATCTCACTCATATTAACCTTGGTATATAATTGTGTTGCCGCCAACGAAGAATGCCCCAATAATTCTTGCAAATTGCGCAAATCTGCCCCACCCGCCAACAGGGCCGTTGCAAACGTATGTCGCAATGCGTGCGGTGTAACATAGTCGGGTAATTGCATATAGTTGCGCAGTTTTTCAACAACTTTCTCGGCCATGCGTGGCGACATGGGCAATCCACGCACACTGCGAAACAGTGGGGAATCGGCCCCTTTGTCAAACGGATGCGCGGCAATATATTTTTCGATTGCGTCCCATACCGCGGGCAGCACCGGGACAATGCGTTCTTTTTTTCCTTTGCCATAAATGTGCAAAATATCGGGTCGCCCCGTAACATCTTGTATGGTCAACGCCAGTGCTTCTGATATTCGCAGCCCACACCCAAACAGCAACATCACCAACGCCCAATCACGCGATGCAATCCATGGGTTCGTGTTATTGGTTTCACGAATTGCGTCATGCATATTTTCCACATCGCCCGCATCAATTGCCTTGGATAATTTTCGCGGTATTTTTGGGGCCGAAATCAATTCAATTGCATCGTTCTTGATTTCGTATTTACGACCGATAAATTTATAGAACCCACGCAGCGATGATAATGCCCGTGCCGTTGATTTCGCCGCCAGTCCCCGGCGTTGCCGATTGGCCATGTATGATCGAAAGCATATTGTGTCCGCCCGCCCCAGTGATTCAATCGTTACATCACCACCGTTAAATTCCCCCAGGAATTCAACAAAATCTTGTACGTCGGTCTGGTACGCCGCGGCCGTATGTGGCGAATAGTTTTTTACCGCCCCCAGGTATTCAATAAATTCGATAATAATATCGTTCATTTTTAGCTTTATCTAATTTCAAATACCGCGGAAACGGTAACTGAAACATCTGTATCGCGTGAAACAATTGTCCCAGTGGCATCCATTGCGGCTGCAACTTCCAGTTTTGCGCTTCGCATCAGGTTTGACGTCGGATATGCGACATTGCCATTTTGTGCCCCATACGACACCGCCAGCATTTTGCCCGCCCGTTTACCATCGCCCATTGCCAACGCGTCGGCGCGCATACGTGCGTTTTCAACCGCGCGTGCCATACAATCTTCGATAACCGGTTTCAGTGTTTCTGGGCTGGTGTACATGCGCAGATTTTCAGAATATACATTTGTCTGGCCCGCAAACTGGGTCAGTATTTTTTCAATTGTTTCGATGTTATTTGCCGATACTTCGACGGAAATTGTTGTTTCAATCCCCAGTACAACTGATTTTTGTTCATCGCGATTCCACTCGGTCTTTTCATACGAATTAAATTGCGTGGTTTGCATTTGAACATCTTGGGTTTTCAAGAATTCGGTTATTTCTGCGACCTTGGCGGTTGCCATTTTCATTGATGTGGCGGCCGATTTATCCAGTGTTGTAATCCGCAGTGTAATGGCGGTTTTATCACGTGGCGCCGTCGCCAGGCATTCGCCACTTGTTGCAATGGTACGTGGTTCGCTTTTACGTTCCAGCGCCCCAAATATCAGGCTAAGTACCGCCGCCGTTCCAATAACTGTACCAATCCAAATTAATGATTTTCTCATATTCTCTCTCCTTTTGTTTTTAGCCCAACATGGCTTTTTTTACGTCTTTCATTGTGTCGCGTGCAACCGCACGTGCGCGTTCTGCCCCCCGGGCCAGTATAGATTCTATTTCCGCCGGGTTTGCCATTAACCGTTCATATTCATTGCGTGGTCCCGCCAACACAGAATTAATTTTTTCAAACAGTATTGTCTTTGCCGTACCATAGCCCATACCACCGGCACGGAACATTTCGGCAAATTCTGCGATTTCTGTGTCGGTTGCAAAGTGTTTATACAGTTGATAAATGGTGGACGTATCTGGGTCTTTTGCCTCTTCTGGTGTTTTTGAATCTGTGATGATACGCATAATTTTTTTCTTTAATTCTTTTTCTGGTGCAAATAATGCAATTGTGTTGTCATAAGACTTACTCATTTTGCGTCCATCCAGTCCTGGTATTAATCCCGTCTCTGAACCAATGACTGGTTCTGGTAACTTGAACGTATTGCCGTATATATGGTTAAAATATCCGGCAATATCACGTGCAAATTCGACGTGCTGTTTCTGGTCTGCGCCCACTGGCACGATATCAGATTTATACAATAAAATATCCGCCGTCATCAATATCGGATATGTGTACAACCCCATATTAACCCCTGCATCCGTATCCAGTCCCGCGGCAATATTTTTATCCATTGCCGCCTTGTACGAATGTGCGCGATTCATCAGGCCCTTTGGTGTAACATTGCTAAGCAGCGTGTTTAATTGATAAATTTCATCAATATCCGATTGACGGAACAACACCGCGTTATTCGTGTCCAGTCCCAACGCAATCATCATTGCTGCAATTTCATATGTGTGTTGTTTTATTTGCGCGGCATCCTGAATAGAATTCAGTGCATGTAAATCCGCAATAAACATAAAAGTCTTGTGTTCGCGTGCGCGTTCAATCAGTGGCTTTAACGCGCCAATATAATTACCCAAATGTGGCATACCGGTTGGTTTGATGCCTGTTAATACGATTTTATCTGTGTTTGACATAATAATTTACCTTTTCTTGTTTTTGATTGTAATGAATTTATTATTGAAATGAAAGCCCAAATTTCGCGGGCAGGGTGCAAAAAAACCTTAGGCGGCAATGCGCCAACTAAACACATTTGAAAAGATAATTTTATCTAAACTCATAACATGCATCGTATCAGGTATTTGATAAAAATCAAGTTAACCTTTAAAAAACGGATTGTTTTGTTTTTGCCAACCGATTGTTGTATTCATACCATGTCCATGAATAACAACGGTTGTATCTGGTAAATTCATATCAACAATCTTTGCAATTGACCCGAACAATATTTTTTCGTCGCCCCCGGGCAAATCGGTCCGCCCGTATGAATCCTGGAACAGGGTATCGCCCACAATAAAAATGCCGTCGTCCGGCAAGATATATCCCATGCCCCCACGGGTGTGTCCTGGCAAATGAACAATCTGCATTTTTGTATCGCCCAGAATTGTGTGTTCGCCGGGCTTTATATCAACCGGCGCCTGGTCTTGTGCGGATAATTTTGGCAATTTAAAATAATCCAGCAATCCATTGCCCCACTCAATCAAATCCATATCCAAATGCGACATGTGCCAGTCGATTCCAAATCGCTTTGCAATTTCGGCGGCGGCGGATATATGATCGGGATGGCCATGGGTCGCATATACCGCAACCGGTTTTACCCCACGTGCGGCAAAATATTTTTCCCATGCGTCTGCATGTCCCCACGGATCAAAAACAAGACATTTATCCCCACCAAAAATCACCACAGAATTTGTATTCTGTGGCGACATTTGAACCAATTCGAATTTATTTTTTTGTTTTTGCATTTGCTTTTTTATTTGTTTTTCGTGGTTCTGATTTTTTTGCCCCGAAAACAATTTCACGAATTTCTTCGCCCGTTAATGTTTCACGGTTCAATAATTCGTTGGCTAACTTTTCAACGGTTTTCTTGTTCTTGGTCAGCAACCCTTTTGCATCCTTGTGTGCGGTGTCTAACCATGAACGAATTTCCGCATCGACCAGTTCGGCTGTTTTTTCTGAAGCATTTTCCAGCGCCCCACGTGTTCCAATTGTTGACACCTGGTTAATCGCCGCCAGCCCCAGTTTTTCAGACAACCCCGCGGTTGTAATTGAATACCGTGCCAGACGTGTTGCCATTGCGATATCGCTTTCGGCGCCGGTGGTAATCTTGTCTGGGCCAAAGAACAATTCTTCGGCGCTGCGCCCCGCCAGTGCAATCGACAGATTCGCCCGCACTTCTTCGCGTGTCATTGACACCTTGTCATCAATCGGCAGGTGTTGAACCATCCCCAATGCGCGACCACGTGGAATAATTGTCGCCTTGTGAATTGGATCTGTGATATCTGCGTACATCATACTAACAAATGCGTGCCCCGCTTCGTGATATGCGGTTAATTTAATGTCTTCTGGGCGCATTTTACGCAGTTTTCGTGGTCCCATAATAATTTTATCGCGTGCTTCGTCAATATCGATGGCCGATATTTCTTTGCGATTGTTGCGCACTGCATGCAATGCGGCTTCGTTCAACAGGTTTTCTAAATCTGCCCCCGAAAAACCGGTTGTTCCACGTGCCACATCCCCCAGATTAACATCTGAACCCATTTTTACACGCCCTGAATATAAATTCAGAATTTCACGACGTCCCGCCATATCGGGTAATTCAATGTGAACCTGGCGGTCAAAACGTCCTGGTCGCAACAGGGCCGAATCCAGCATATCTGGTCGATTTGTTGCACCAATAACGATGATACCAGTATTGTTTGCAAAACCATCCATTTCAATTAATAATTGATTCAGTGTTTGTTCACGGTCCTGGTCATTAAAAGAATGTGCGCTGCGTCGTTGCCCAATTGCATCGATTTCATCGATAAACAGTATGCATGGCGCATTACGCTTTGCCATTTCGAACATTTCTTTGATTTTCGCAACCCCCAGGCCTACGATAATCCCCGAAAAATCGGACCCCGATGTTGCAAAGAACGGAACATTTGCTTCGCCGGCGATTGCACGTGCCAATAATGTTTTACCGGTGCCTGGTTCACCTGACAGCAAAACACCACGTGGCACACGTGCACCAACGCTTTGGTATTTATCTTTGTTTTTCAAGAAATCGACAACTTCGCTTAATTCTTGTTTTTCAGAATCAATTCCGGCAACATCCTTGAATGTTGTCCCCGGTTTGCCAGTGGTAATTTTTGTTGGGTTTTGATTGACCAAACTGCGTCCGATTCCGCCCGCCGGGCCACCACGAATTCCGCGGAATATCCACCATATAAAGAACAAACCAATAATAATTGGGAACCATGTACCCAATATATCAACCAAACCACGCGATGTATCAATGGAAACATTTGCCCCAGATTCAGAAATCTTGGTCAACAATTCTGGGTCATATGTAATTGTTGCAGTGTATTTTGTACCATCCTTTAATGTGCCACGTGCGTCGTTTCCACGAATTTCCATTGTTTCAATATCATCTGCGCGCCGCAAAACATCGGAAAAGTTTAATTGCAAAGGCCTTGATGCATTTGTTGCCCCCGGCATACTAATACTTGGTGCGCCCCCAACCAAAAATGCGCGCCCAATCATCATCACAAACAGTAATCCAAACAGTCCCAAAAACCACCCAGAATTATCGCGACGATTTTTTCTGCTTCCAATATTATTAATTTGATTTGGTGTTTTGTTTTTTATTTTTCTCATTTCGCTTCCTAAATGTTGTTTTTGCCCCTTCGGGTACGATTAAAATTTTATCCCCGCGGCGTCGAACCGTACAGTGCCCCAGGGTAAATTTACAATCATGCGATAGATTATCTAGTGCGCGCGCCAATGATTTCAAGCGTGGCTGATAATCATCCCCCCCAATTTTTTGAATTAACGTACCAATAAACTTTAATCTAATATCGGGGGCCTGGTCAAATAGAAAAGAGTCAGCAAACATTGCCCCCCCACGACACGCCACCATTTCAACCATCTTATCAATGTCTGATGTGATTGCATCACGAACCCGCCCCAGGTTTTCAATCGCCAATAAAATCCGACCATCATCGATGCCCAGTTTTTCAGCCAACATGTGTCGATTTTTACGAATGCGCACACGTGTGTATTGTTCATCACTGTTCATTTCATCAACAAAATATTTGATATTATTTTCATCACAGTATTTTTGTAATTCCCTGCGATATACATTTAACAGTGGGCGCACAATTTTAATCCCGTCGCGCATACTTTCGCATGCCATTGCCGCCATCCCGTACAGGCCACTTCCGCGTCCCAGATTCATTAGAAATGTTTCAATTTGGTCATCCGCCTGGTGGGCCAGCATAAGTGTTTCTACACCATTTTCATGACACCAATCGGTCATAAATTTATATCGTGCGGCACGTGCGGCGGCTTCAATCCCTGATTTTGGTTTGTTATCGGTCCAAAAGAAAATTTTACACGGAATATTTAGTTTGTTACACAGTTCTTTCACATACTTCGTTTCCGTGTCGGCCGCCGCACGCAATCCATGATTTACATGTAGCGCGGTTATATTCAGTCCACATTTTGCCAACCATACCAACAAACACACAGAATCCACACCCCCACTGACCGCGACGGCAATTGGTTCATTGGAATACTTTCGCACAAAATTAACAAAGTTTTCGTTCATTGTTTTGGTATTTTATGCTATAATTTTTGAAAATAAAGGAAAAAAGGGAATGGGAAAATTTTTAAAGACGGTTGCAGTTTATTGTGGTCATCAATTTGGTAACAATCCTGAATTTAATCGTGCGGCGATTGTGCTGGGGACACAGTTGGCCAAAAACAATATTCAAATGGTATTTGGTGGTGGCGATGTTGGGTTGATGGGTGCGGTATCAACGGCGGCCCTGCGGGCGGGCGGCCATGTTATTGGTGTTTCAACCGATGATGTCGTTGCACGCCAAGAACCCGCCCACGATGAAATTGATGTTGAAATTGTTGATGGCGTTAACGAACGTAAACAGCGTATGTTTGAATTGTCGGATGGTTTTATCATCATGCCGGGTGGTATTGGAACACTGAACGAATTGACCGACATCATGACGATGCAGCAAATTGGTGAAACCAAGAAACCATTGTTCTTTTTAAACATAGAAAACTTTTGGGAACCATTTGGCAATTTGGTCAAACATATGATAAATTGCGGATTTATCGAAAGTTTGGACGATTATAATATGCATAATGCAAATTCGGTTGATGAATTGATGAAATTGGTCCTGGATAATTAAAAATCCCCCATTTGGGGGATTCTTATTTTTTTACTACAAAGTTCACTAACTTTTTCGGTACAACAATTGTTTTAATAATCGTTGCCCCGTCTAGTTTAGCACCCAATGCATTTTTTGCCATTTCAATCAATGCATCTTCGGTCGCGTCTGTCGGTGCAACAAATTCTGTGCCACGTTTTCCGTTAATGGACGCAACAATTGTCATTTCTGACTCAATCAGTTTTGATGCATCATATTCCGGCCATGGGTTTAGTGCCAACATTTCGTCGTGTCCCAACTGTTCCCACATTTCTTCGGTTAAATGTGGTGCAAATGGATTTAACACACGAACCAGTGTTTCATACGCCGCCCGTGGCATACCACCCGAAAACGCATTGATATATTCCATCATCGCAGAAATTGCCGTATTGAATTTCATATTTTCAATGCGTTCGGTTACATCTGCGATTAATTTGTGCATTAAACGTTCTTGGGACCCGGTCAATGGTGCGTCTGTCAAATTATTCGCCATGTTTTCCACACGCTTCAAGAAACGCTCCACCCCGCGCAATGTGTCTTCGGACCAGTTTGCACTTTGTTCCCATGGCCCCAGATATAAAATTGCCAATCTGCATGCGTCGGCGCCACTGCGTTCAACGACATCCGAACTAGGGACGGTATTGCCACGTGATTTTGACATTTTTGATCCATCTGCCGCCATAATCAGGCCGTTGCTGGTACGTTTTTTATACGGTTCAATTCCCGGAACAAACCCCAGGTCTGCCAAAGCCTTGTACCAGAAACGCGAATACAGCAAATGGCGCGTCGTATGTTCCATACCACCATTATAGTGGTCAACCGGCATCCATTTGTCCAGTTGTTCTCGCGAACAGAACATATTGTCATTTTTCGAATCCAGGTATCGCATAAAATACCATGACGATCCCGCCCATTGTGGCATCGTATCGGTTTCACGTTTTGCCGGCGCGCCACAGTGTGGACATGTCGTATTTACTCAATCGGTTGCACGCGCCAGGGGCCCTTCGCCATCATCGGTTGGTTTATAGTCTGCCATATACGGCTGCATCAGTGGTAATTCAGATTCATCAATCGGCACCCATCCGCATTTTTCACAATATACCAATGGGATTGGTTCGCCCCAATACATCTGGCGTGAAAAACCCCAGTCTTTTAATTTGTACTTTTTTGTGCCACGTGCGAATCCATGTTCTGTGCCATATTTAGTTGCGGCCGCAATGGCATCTTCTTTGCCCATGCCGTCCAAGAAGGATGAATTTATATGCGCGCCATCACCTTCCCAGACTTTATCGGGTTCACCCCCCGCCAGAACCGGGATGATTTCCAATCCGAATTTCTTAGCAAAGTCCCAATCGCGTCCATCATGTGCCGGCACTGCCATAATTGCGCCAAAACCATAGTCCGCCAATACATAGTCGGATATAAAGATGGGGATGTCTTTTCCATTAAATGGATTTGTTGCCATAACGCCATCTAAACGTACGCCCGTTTTATCTTTTGTAACATCGGTACGTTCAAATTCTGATTTTGCACGTGCGGCGGCAATGTATTCATTTACCGCATCCACATTTTTGATTTTACCGTCTTCTAACCATTTTTTTACCAGCGCATGTTCCGGGGCAATTACACAGAATGTAACACCAAAAATAGTGTCAATACGTGTCGTATAAACGGTCATCTTGTCTGCGCCAACCATAAAATCGACATCCGCCCCATATGAACGACCAATCCAGTTAATTTGTTCTGTTTTTACGCGTTCTGGATAATCTACATGCACCAAATCATCAATCAGGCGATCTGCGTACTTTGTAATGGCCAGATTCCATTGCAATTTCATTTTCTTTTCAACCGGCCCATGACAGCGTTCGCAACAACCGTCTTCTAATTCTTCGTTCGTCAGGTTTGTTTTGCAATTCGGACACCAATTCATCGGTAATTCAGATTTATACGCCAATCCCGCCTTAAAGAACTGAATAAACATCCATTGGGTCCATTTAATAAATTCTGGATCAGATGTTGAAACCTTAGACTCTGGATCAAACGACAGGCCCATTATCGAAATATCGCGTTCAAAAATTTTAATCAGTTCTGCGACAGATTCACTGGGATGCTTGCCAATTTTGGTCGCATAGTTTTCAGATGAAATTCCCATTGAATCATACCCGATTGGGAACAATACATCGTATCCACGATTGCGACGAAAACGCGCCATAACATCCATCCCCGTATATGGCAACATATGACCAACATGCAGCCCCGAACCCGATGGAAATGGAAATTCAATCAGGTTATAGTATTTGGGTTTTTTACCATCATTTTTTGGAACAAATACACGTGCATCTGCCCATTTTTTTTGCCATTTTGCTTCACGGTCGTGAATCTTTTTCATGTCTTCTGCCATTTTTTTTAGTCCTATGTCTTTTTATTTTAATTTTTTTGTCCAGTCATTATCTGGGAAATTTATTTTCAGCATTTGCGCATATCCATTTGCCTGTTCTGGCAAACCAATCGCGGTATAGCATTCGGTTAATCTGTACATTGCCTCTGCGGTCATAACGGTTTCCTGGGCGGTTGATACAACCGATTGCAATCGTGAAATTGCGCTGGGCCAATTTTCGCGCGCCATATCATTGCGTGCCGAATACATAACCTTGCCTGCGATATAATTTTTTAGGATAATAATCTTGTTTTCTGCATTTTTTGCATACGGACTGCGTGGGAAACGATTGACCAGGTTTTGAAATTCTGCCAATGCATATGCCGACATACCCGGTTCGCGACGTACATCACTTACCTGGCGATAATAACACATGCCACGCAAATACATCATATATGCAACGTCCCTGTGCCCGGGGTGGAATCGCATATACCGATCGATTGCCAATATCGCCCCGGCAAAATCATCATCCATATAGTATGAATATGCACTCATTACCAATCCATCGGCCGCCCATGGGCTGGACGGATACTGTGATTCTGCCTTTTGAAATTCGGCGGCGGCCATGTCATAGTTTTCATCATTAAATTCATCATATGCGTTTTTGTATATGTCCACCAACGGTTGCTGGGCAACGATTTCGTTGTCCGATGTCCCGGCACATCCCGCAAAAACAAACGCGCATAGCACCAATAAGAATAATTTTTTCATCATGTTATTCCTGTCTTGATTTTAGTCCATCCAACGCAGTATAATCCAAACTATGAAACTTGGCAAACATATTTTCGGCGTTGGCGCAATGACCGGTATCAGTCGTATTTTCGGATTTATCCGCGACATGTTAATTGCGCGTGTATTGGGGGCGGGGCGCCTGTCGGATATTTTCTTGGCGGCGTTCAAGTTACCAAATTTATTTCGTGATTTATTGGGCGAAGGGGCCCTGTCGTCTATATTTATTCCGATGTATGCTGATTCCAAAAAGGATTCAGATTTTGCGAAAAATGTATTTTCGTGGTTAATGCTTATACTGTTGGGGATAACAATCGTATTTGAAATATTTATGCCGTTTATTATATGGATGTTGGCGCCGGGTTTTGACGCCGATCCCGGCAAGATTGACATGACCATAACAATTGCACGTATAATGTTTGTGTATGTAATATTTGTTTGCGGTGCGGCGTTTTTATCGGCAATTTTGAACGCGTTTTCGCGGTTTTTACTGGCGGCATTTATGCCGGTGTTATTGAATATCATGCTGATTTGCGCGCTGTTGTGTGCGATGTTTTTCGGTTCGGCGCATGTTTTGTATTTGATGGCGGGCACGGTTGTTCTGTCCGGTGTGATTCAGTTTGGAATCCTGTGGTCGCGTATCCGTCATCGTCATTTTGGATTGCACCTGGTTGTGCCGCGTATGACACCCGGGATTAAAAGTATGTTCAAGCGATTTGGGGTCAGTATTGTTGGTACCGGATTTTACCAGATAACAATGATTATTGGTACCTTTGTGGCCAGTTTTCAAAACGGTGCCGTTTCATGGCTTTATTATGCCGATCGTATTGTGCAATTACCGTTTGCAATGATTGGTTTGGCGGTTGGTACGGTTTTGATGTCGTCTATTTCAAATGCATTGGCCGAAAAAAATATGCGCAGTGTGTATCTGCAACAAAATTCATCGATGCGTCGGTCGCTGATGCTAATAATGCCGTGTGTTGTGGGGCTGTTTATATTGGCGGAACCGATAATAAAATACCTGTTTGAATATGGTGCGTGGACATCGGCATCAACAACGGCGGTTGCCACTGCGATTTCAATCCAGGTCTTGGTTTTACCCGCCATGTTAATCAGCCAGATTTACAGCAAAACCCTTTACGCGTCCCAGGACGTTAAAACCCCGGTCAAGACCAGTATGATATCACTTGGGCTGGCGGCGGTGCTGTATTTGGGACTGTTTCCGGTTGTCGGATATTTGGCGATACCGATTGGCGTCGTGGTCAGTGGGTATGTAAAAAATTACCTGTTGGGTCGTGCATGTCGTCGGCGAAATTTGGTTCATATTGATGTGCGTACACGTCGCACAATTGTGGCTTTTGGATTGTGGGCGGCGATTGTTGGTATGGGATTGTCGTTGGTTTCAATAACCAGTATTTGGATGTTGGGCTTTGCAATTGCGGGGTATGCGATTGTTTATTTGCCGATTGCATACATCATTGACCGAAAAATTTAGTGTAAATAAAATTTGAAAACCGGCTCCATTTATGATAAAATCCAATTATAAAAGGATGTAAGGAGTCATAAATCATGAAAAAAATAGTTTCTTTGGCGGTCTTGACCGCATTGGTATCTGGCTGTGCGGATCTAAGCACAACATCAAAAAATGCTGGCTATGGTGCGGATGGCTTTGGCGAAGAAGTGCTGGTTGCTGCCCCTGTGGCGGAACAGACACTGAACGATGCATATTTGTTGGCGCCGGCACCAAAATATTACATTGGTAACGCGTACAAGGTCGAAGATGTTCAATACATCCCGGTCGAAGACATGTCTTATAACCAGACTGGCGTTGCGGGGATTATCCCAGTTGAACTGAATGGTACAAAAACCAGCAACGGTGAAACATTTGATTCAAATCAGTTGGTTGCAACCAGCAAGACATTGCCATTACCAACAATTGCGCGTGTAACAAATCTTGATAATGGTCAATCGGTTGTTGTTCGTGTAAATAATCGTGGCCCATTTGTAAATACACGTATTATGGATTTGTCGTCGGCGGCCGCACAAAGAATCGGCCTGAACGGCCAGGGTAAGATCCAGGTCCAGGTTATGCCAAATGAATCCACCGCGGTGAAAAACGCGACATTGGGTGTAAATGCCCCCGCACCGGCTGCACCGGTTGCGGCTCCGGTTGTTGCTGAAACCGTTGATGTTCAGGTTGCAGAACCCGCCCCGGCACCGGTCGTAACCGGCGATTACAGTGTCCAGGTTGCCGCATTTTATGCCGAAGACAGTGCAACAACATTGGCCAATCGTATGAAGACATATGGTGATGCCGTTGTTGTTAACGAAGGTGATATGTACAAGGTTCGCATTATCAATTTGGATGCGTCCCAGGCACGTGGTGTAATTGATGCACTGCGCAATAACGAAGGTATGGCCCCAGGTCTGTTGAAGTCCGGTCGCTGGGTAAATGCCGACAGTATTTAAAAAAATACAGACACCGCACCCGCCACATGGCGGGTGTTTTATTCCCCTTGCGTTATGTAAATAAAACTGGCAAAATAGTACCAGGTTCTTATGGATTCACAGAACCATAACAGCATAAGGAAAGGATACGATTATGCGTCAGGGAAAAGTAAAATGGTATAATGGCAAAAAATGTTTTGGGTTTATTACACCGGACACGCCAAATGAAAATGGTAACACAGATGATGTATTTGTTCATTCTAGTTCTTTAAAGGCGGCAGGGATTCGCTTTTTGAACGAAAATGATATTGTTGAATTTGAAGAAGAAGTCCGCAATGATAAATTATCGGCCACAACAATTACATTGATTCAGCGTGATGAAGAATCCGCGCGTCGTTTTCATGAACGTCGTGCCGAACGTCGTCGTGCCGCCGAAGACAGAAAACAACGCGAAGAAAAATCTGCACGTCGCGGATTTGCGTTTTGGAAAAAATAATAAGATGACATATTATTTGCCCGCCAAATGGCGGGTTTTTTATTGAAAAACAGATTTTTTTTGGTATTAATAAACTTGCAATGGTTCAAGATTTTACATTACATACACATACAATTGAATTTGATGGTAAATACAGTGCAGCCGAAATGATTGCTGCGGCGCGTCATGCTGGTTTTCATACAATTGGGATATCGAATCATTTTATTGTGCACCCCGATGTTCATCGCACAAAAATGTATGGCGCAGCGGTTGCAGGTGGATATCAGTCCATGTATTCTTCTAACTTTGATGAAGTACTGGAAAAATTTAAGCCGCATTATGAAGATTTGTCCCGCCTGCAAGCGCAAAATCCAGATATACGTATCCTGCGCGGGATGGAGGTGGATTATTTCCCATCCACCCAATGGCGGGATGGTTTTGCGCGCTCGTACGAGATATTAAAGCCCGACTATCTAATCGGTGCGGCACATTTTGTTGAATATGGCGGCACGATTTGTAATGTTCATGATATGGCGATGGTGGACGCAAAAACACGTGATGAAATGTTAAAAATCTATTGGGAAAATGTGTCGCGTTTGGGCAATGTTGGATTGTTTAATTGGCTGGCGCATTTGGATTTGCCGCGTAAACTGGGGCTGGGGGTATCAAAAAAATGGGCCGACATCCACGAAGATACGGTTGTATCAATCGCGAACAGTCGCACCCCAGTTGAAATCAATACCAGTGGTTTTCGTTTTGATAGCACCCAGCCATATCCGTGTAACGAAATACAAAAAATGTTGGCTGCATACCATGTGCCGGTGTTATTATCAGACGATGCACACAACGTTGGACAAATTGGTTCAAAATTTGACGTTGCTGCAACAATATTGCGTGAAAATGGAATAAAAAACACGCTTTCCTTACAGAAAGTACTTGATTTTCGTGAAAAAAGACTGTAAAATGCGCGCGCTGGGTAACCAGAACTGATTAAACAACGGTGCTTTTTGGTCCCGTTTGTGATAAGGATTCTGTTCTAAACCGCCCGGCACCGAAAAACCAAAATAAAAGGATAAAAACTATGGCAAGAGCAGGCGCAAAGCGCAACACTCGCAAATTAAAGATTGGACGTTCACTGGGCGTCAATCTGTGGGGCCAGGCAAAATCCCCATTTAACAAACGTAAATATAAACCGGGCCAGCATGGACCAACATCACGCGGTGGTAATTCGTCTGATTACGCAAAACAGATGCGCGCAAAACAGACATTAAAGGGTTACTATGGTAATATCGGTGAAAAGAAGTTCCGTGCATACTACCTGGAAGCCAATAATATGAAGGGCGACACCCCAGAAAACCTGATTGGTTTGTTGGAACGTCGTTTGGATGCGGTTGTATATCGTGCGAAATTGACACCAACTGTTTTCTCTTCACGTCAGTTAATTAGCCACGGCCACATTTATGTAAATGGTCAACGTGTTAAGGTTGCATCATATCGTGTAAAGCCGGGCGATGTTATCACGGTCAGTGAAAAAGCAAAACAGATGCCATTGGTTGTATTGGCATTGGAATCTGCGGAACGCAACTTTGCCGACTATGTATCTGTGGACAGTGCGAACTTTACCGCGACATTTGTTCGCGTACCTGCGTTCGAAGATGTACCATATCCGGTTCAGATGTTCCCAGAATTGGTTGTCGAATTCTATTCTCGTTAATAGAGAAAGGAAAAATAAAAAGTCCCGCAAATGCGGGATTTTTTATTTTTGTATAAAATAAAACTACTATATTGGTTGGTATTAAAACTCAAATACTTTATCACGGGATGTGGCACCCCGTACCAGTTTAATGCTGGTTTTTGGAACCCCATAATACGCCGCCAGCATTTTTATCACATCCGCCGTTGCTTTGCCATCTGTTGGGGCGGTGGTTGTGTGTACGCGCACGATGCCATCGGGCTGAATTTCAACCCGATTAAGTTTGGCACGCGGAATAACACGAACGGTAATTTTCATTATTTAAATTCCGCCGCTAATTGTTCATGAAAGGCCGGCTTGCGTTCGCCCGCCACCAGATGCAGGTGAAAATGGAATACACTTTGCTTAATAAATGGTGCATTTGCGCCCGCATTTGCAACACAGTTAAATTCGCAATCAATCCCCAGTTTTTCGGCCGTTTTATTAAAACAATCCCAAAAACCAATAATTTCATCGCGGGTTGCGTTTTTTGAAAAATCCAGAATATTTTTATATTCGCCCTTTGGAATAACCAAGACATGTGTCGCAAACATAGGATTGATATCATAAAAAGACATTGCGAATTCGTTTTCAAAAACCTTGTTTGTTGGAATTTCGCCACGTATCATTTTGGCAAATACATTGTTTTTATCATACATATTTTTATTCCCCTTGTTTTTCATATTCAGCATATTAAAATACATACTTGAAATCAACAATTTTCAGACTATATAACTCGTACAGGTTTAATTAGTAAGGAGATTTTATATGTTTAAACCATTACACAATTATGTTCTGCTGGAAAGAATGGAAGAAGAAACAAAAACCGCCGGCGGAATTATTATTCCCGACAATGCCCAGGAAAAACCATCGCGTGGCCGCGTTATTGCGGCGGGCCCCGGTGCATATGCGGGCGATGATTTAATCCCAATGACTGTCAAGGACGGCGATGTTGTTTTGTTCGCAAAATGGGCGTCATCCGTGAACGAGGTTAAAATTGACGGTCGCGACTATGTCTTAATCAAAGAATCAGATATTTTGGGAATTTTGGAATAATTACAAAGGAATCATAAATGGCAAAAGATATTATTTTTGATACTGATAAAATGGCGGCGGGTGTTGATAAATTGGCCAATGCCGTAAAGATTACTATGGGACCAAAGGGTCGTACGGTTGTAATTGAAAAATCATACGGTGCGCCGATCGCGACCAAGGACGGCGTTACCGTGGCCAAGGCCGTGTCATTAAAAGATCCAACCGAAAATGTTGGTGCACGCATGGTTCAAGAGGTTGCAAAAAAGGCCGGTGATGACGCCGGAGATGGCACAACAACGGCAACGGTCCTGGCCCAGAAATTAATCCGCGAAGGCCGTCGTGTTATCGCCGCCGGCATGAATCCAATGGATGTAAAACGTGGTATTGATATGGCAACCAGTGCAGTTATTGCGGATATTGAAAAACACGCACGTCCCGTCAAAGACAGCGCAGAAATCGCCCAGGTTGCAACGATATCGGCAAATTCTGATTCCGATATCGGTGAAAAGATTGCGGGCGCAATGGCACGTGTCGGCCAAGAAGGCGTTATCACCGTAGAAGAGGCCAAAGGCCTGGACACAGAAATCGATGTCGTCGAAGGGATGCAGTTTGACCAAGGCTTTATGTCGCCATACTTTGTTACCAACAGTGAAAAGATGCTGGCAGAATTAGACGGTGCACAAATCTTGGTTTCTGAAAAGAAAATTACCGGCCTGCAGGCTTTATTGCCGATTCTGGAACCGATTGCACAGTCGGGCAAACCATTACTGATTATCGCCGAAGATGTTGAATCCGAAGCGTTGGCGACACTGGTTCTGAACCGTCTGCGTGGCGGATTAAAGGTTTGTGCGGTCAAGGCCCCCGGCTTTGGCGATCGTCGCAAAGAAATGTTAAAAGATATTGCGATTGTTACCGGTGCAACGGTTATTTCCGATGATATGGGTATGACATTTGAAAATATCACACCGGCGGTGCTGGGTGCGGCCAAAAAGGTTGTTGTTTCCAAAGATTCAACATTACTGGCACACGGTGCAGGGGATAAATCTGCAATTGCGGCCCGCGCGGATGAAATTCGTAATGCAATCGCAACAACAACCAGTGATTATGACCGTGAAAAATTGTCTGAACGTCTGGCGAAACTTGTTGGTGGCGTCGCCGTTATCAAGGTTGGCGGCATGACCGAGGTAGAGGTAAAAGAAAAGAAAGACCGTGTTGATGACGCATTGGCCGCAACGCGTGCCGCCGTTGCGGATGGTATCGTTGCCGGTGGTGGTGTTGCATTGGTTCGTGCGGTATCGGCACTGAAAGATTTGCATGGTGCAAATGCCGACCAAGATGTTGGTATTGATATCGTACGTCGCGCAATTGTTGCGCCAATGGCACAGATTGCGGAAAACGCGGGCAAATCTGGTGAAATTGTCGTGGGCAAGGTTATGGAAACAACCGATTATAACTTTGGTTATAACGCCCAAATGGACGAATACGTCGATATGATGGCGGCGGGTATTATTGACCCGGCCAAGGTTGTAAAAACTGCAATCGCGGCGGCGGCGTCAACCGCGGGTGTAATGTTGACCACCGGCGCGGTTATGACAGAAATACCAGAGGAAAAACAATCGACCCCACAAATGGCGGGCGGTATGCCGGGTATGATGTAATCAAACAAAAATCCCCCGCACGGGGGATTTTTTATTTTTTTCCAATTGTATTGTGTTGGTGAATTTTCTATAATCTACGTATGGAAAAAGCACCTGATTTATTTATTATTGCAGAACACTCGGAATTATTAAAAAAACTGAATGCATGGGATATTGCGTATCATCAAAATGATGCGCCAATCGTTGATGACGCAACATATGATGCGGCAAAACACCGTGCGTTGGAAATTGAACGCATGTATCCGTCGTTGGCATCCGGTGGTGCATCGACCCACGTTGGTGCGGCGGTATCTGATAAATTCACATCTTTTGCGCATCGTGTTCCAATGTTGTCAATATCGGATGTGTTTGATGAATCTGATGTTGCTGATTGGTATAATAAATTGGCGGATAAAAATGTTTTTATTGAATTAAAGGTCGATGGTGTATCTTATTCGGCGCGGTATGAAAATGGCCGCCTGGTTCGTGGCCTTACCCGGGGCAGTGGCACCCACGGCGAAGACATCACCGAAAATTTAAAAACGATACCCGATATTCCGCATACATTAACCGGTGATTTCCCCAGTGTTATTGAAATCCGTGGCGAAGTGTATATGACACGATCTGATTTTTTTGCACTAAATGCCGATGGGGGCAAGACATTTGCCAATCCACGAAATGCGGCGGCGGGTTCATTGCGTCAATTGAATCCATCGGTAACGGCATCCCGCCGGTTAAGTGCATTTGCATACACATATGGTGAAATATCAGATCGCAATTTTACGACCCAATCTGAATACTTTGATAAATTGGAATCGTGGGGATTTAAAACGACCCGCACATGGGCGCATCATGCGTCAAATATGGACGAAATCCAGGCGGTATATAATAAAATAATGCTGATGCGTCCAGATATTCCATTTGATATTGATGGCCTGGTGATAAAGGTTAATGATATTGCCCTGCAACAGAAAATGGGCGCCCGCGCCAATTCCCCCCGGTGGGAGGTTGCATATAAATTCCCCGCCGCCCGCGCCATAACAACACTAAACGACATCACGGTCCAGGTTGGTCGTACCGGTGTATTGACCCCGGTTGCAGAATTGGAACCAATAAATATCGGTGGTGTGGTTGTTTCGCGCGCAACACTGCACAATGCCGATGAAATTGCGCGCCTGGGCGTCAGAATAGGGGACAAAGTTATTGTTCAGCGTGCCGGTGATGTAATTCCCCAGATTGTGGGTGTGGCCGAAACGGTATCCAATGCGCGCGAATTTGTTTTTCCCGATGTTTGTCCCGTGTGTGGTGCATCTGTGGTCCAAGATGCCGGTATGGTTGCGCGCCGTTGTGTAAATACACTGGGGTGTCCGGCCCAGCGTTTGGGGGAACTGGAACATTTTGTTTCGCGTGCGGGCTTTGATATTGATGGGCTGGGGACGCGCCAGTTGGAATTATTTATATCGCGTGGCTGGATAAATACGCCGGCGGATATCTTTACATTGATTGCGCGCCATGGTGATGAAATTCGTCGCATGGATGGGTTTGGCGATAAATCCCTAGATAACTTAAATAACGCGATTGAACGTGCCCGTGATGTAGATTTACATAAATTAATATATGCCATTGGAATACCAGAAATTGGTGCCGTAACGGCCAAGTTATTGGCACGAACATTTGGCGATTTTGATACGTTTCGCAATGCACCCGCATGGCGATTAACTCAGATTGATGGTGTTGGTGCGGTGATGGCCGATGAAATAATTGCATTTTTTGCAAATCCGGCAAATATCGTGGCGATTGATGCACTGATGGGGCAAATACGTGTACACAATGCCGCGGTTTTAACGCAAAAATCCCCCGGTCCATTATCGGGCAAACGTGTTGTTTTAACGGGAACGTTATCAAAATACACGCGTGATGCGGCGCGTGAAATATTGGAACAAATGGGTGCGACCGTTACGGGATCTGTGTCGAACAAAACAGACATCGTGTTGGCGGGTACGGATGCGGGATCGAAATTGACACGTGCCAACGAATTGGGAATAACAATCTGGGATGAATCCGATTTTGAACGCGCCATTAATACCATTGATTCAACGTGACCTGTGTATAATGTCATTGACAGACAATATAAATCTAAATAAGATTTTAAGTATGAAGAAGTTTTTCAAAACACTTTGTCTGTTATGTCTGCTGGGATGTAATTATGATACACCCAAAAAGGCCAACCACACTGTATGTGGCGATATTTATTCCCTTGATTGGTCAAAAAAGCAGGAAGCGATTGATATATACAAAGCATGTTTAGCGACCTTGGATGCAAATGATAAAAAATACACAGATTCTATGTTGTATCTGGCTTATATCTATTTGTCAGACAATGAATACCAAGACATTGAATATGCCAATCAACTGATTCACAACGCAATGCAGATAATGGCCGCTGATTGTGATGGTTCGCATGGTACATATGATAATTTTTGTTATTTCGAATATTTCAAAGACGAGGTTTCTTGGCCGGAATATTTTAAGAATTTTGATGATGCCAAACATTTATTTCACATGACTTTGCCTTGTGTTTATATAGATATGATAAAGGAAAATAAAAATGCACTTGAATTGATAGAGGGCTATTTTGGCAGTTCGCGGGATGCCGCGATTGCAGGCATTTGCAAACCGTTTAATCCGTATGAGATAACACAGATAAGGCGTTTTGTTCAATCTCCAAGTTTTGATCTGTTGTCAAGAATAAACCAAGAACCACCGATCAATGGCACAATAAGTTTCGCACTAAGCACATCAAATTATCATGATATGATAGAGATGCTGACTTACCCAACTTCTTTTTTTCGGGGCAAAACACACGATGACTTATTCATAAAACTTAATTTTGAAGAAAAAAAGTTTTTTTATGCAAAAGATTTATTATCAGAACTGGCTAAATATGAAGACCTGGTTTTGATATATGATGCAATGGCAGACAATATCAAAAAATACTATACTGATGCATTACATATGTCAGAACAAGATGCGGTCAAATATGCAAAAATGACCGCACCCACCCTGATTTTGCACAAAATATTCTATCGTTAGTTTGCATTTAGAAACATTAGTTTTGTCCATTCACGACGGGCCTTTTGTACATCTTTTCTTTCAGATGCTTCCTTTGCGGCGGTTTTCCAATCTTTATTTTTGATGGCTTCAAATAACTTTGGCCAATACCGTTCAGAAAACCTGTTGTTTCCCATATTAAATTGCATATCTAACAACGCTTGCTGTACAGATATCGGCATATCTATAAAATTCATTATTTTTTTGTTTAATTCATTGTATGCAATTTCCAGTTGTTGGTTAAACTGGTTATAAATTTGATTTGGCGATATTTGTATGTGTGCATAATCATATTCTCTAAAAGTACCATTATTTATTTCTGATACCATTTTTGAATGAATATTTTGTTTTTCGGTTTTGGTTAATTCCGTACCAGTGTTTGTATTTATAATATCTAACTTTAAAAAATCATTTAGTTTATGTATGTTTTTGCCAATTCCAATTGTTAAATAACCTTTGGAATCTGTGTATGGACTTTTTCTGATTCCTTCGTGCGCCATCACATCATTCTTAAACTTATCAGTTAATATATTTTTCATATCACTTGCCTTTTGTGTTTCTGGCTTTTGACCTTTGTAAACTTTGCTGTCTATCTTCTTGCCGTTTTTGTCCAGCTCTATTTCTTCAACCCAACAGCGACAGTTTGGATGAACGGGGATATCTGGTATGCCTTCTTGGGTTTCATAGACAGTCCAATCATTCCCCGAACATTCATCGCAGGTATTTTCGCCATGCTCGCTGTGCCATATCCATATTTTAGGTGCGATTTTAAATTCCGGAATATCCAGTTCATATGTATCTAAATATTTTTTCGAAACACTACCGTTCGGCATCAGGACTTTGACCGGTATCGGCGTGCCAGGAACAACATATTCTTCAATGTTAAATTCAAAACCAATTGTTTCAAAATAATCGCCGTATGCGTCCAGGACATCTGCTTCTGCCTCGCTTTTATCAGACTCGAACTCCGTTTCTATTTCATGCTGGGCGTCATAGAACTGTTCCAATGTCATATCGTATTCTGGGCGCATCATACGACCAGTTGCATCAAATTGTACTGTGCCGGGGTACAAGATGTTCATATACCTTGTTGCACGTTTATAAGTTTCGCTGTTTTTATCACCGTATTCGGGCGATGAAATCAGTTCTTGTAAAAATTTTGGTGTTATCATTGTTTTTCTCCATAAAAAACGCCCGCGGTTGCGGGCAATAAAAAAAGACGACCTGTGTCGTCCGCTGAATGTGCGTATTATATCATAAAACGCGATTTTTTTCAAGATAAAACGCCCCGAACGGGGTGTTTTTATTTTGTTTTTTGTGCAATTTTTTCAACCGTTAATCTAAAGCCATTTAATTCAAACGAACGCCCCGCCATATTTTGTAGGTTTAATCTGATTGTAACATCTTGATAGCGGCCCAACAAATCATGCAAATAAGTATAATTTTCCGTCATACGATGCGATTTGCCGGCGATTTCATGAGAAATATAGAAATCGTGTGTATAATTAATAGAAACAAGAACCCATGGCCCAACATAGCCATCATTAAACGCCACACGCGCCCAAAGATTTGTACCCTTTTCAGCGACAGGATTTCCAGTTTTATAGAATTCCCCCGTTGTTTTAGATGTTAAAAAATGCATTTCTTGAATATTTGGATACTGTTTTTGAATATTTTGAAAATTTTTCTGTATAGATTCTGGGAAACCTATGACTGTGCCACGATATGTCGCGGTCGGTTTGCCACCGACAAAAATCCCGTTCGTGTTTATTGTAATATATTCTGTATTCGGAATATGTGTCATTTATAACCCTTTTGCACCAGTATACAAACAACAGAAGCGTTTGCAATAAAAAAAGCCCCTAACGGGACGCTAGAATTTGACTGGTCCGCCTGTGCCCGATGGGCGACGGCGAGACATTAAATTTTCAGCCCTTGCTGACGCGGCGGTGAAAATTTATGGGGCGGATAACCGGACTGTACATCCCCATATTCGCTATCGCTCTATGAGCCCAATTCGCTACGTAAGATTCAAACTTCGCCAAGTGGCTCGTTTTCATCAACTGACGCCCCGAACCTGCGGTTCTTGTCCGAACCGCCCAAAATTAAAAATCCCGCAAACACGGGATTTGTTAATGGGGCGGATAACCGGACTCGAACCGGCGACATTTGGTACCACAAACCAACGCTCTAACCAACTGAGCTATATCCGCCATACTGTGGGTCCTTCGACCAGAACCACGAACTCTGGTGGAGCTGATCGGAGTCGAACCGACGAGATGCGTGTTGCATGCCATCAAGTGTCCCTACCAGAACCACGTAC
>JAGBHZ010000009.1 GCA_017935245.1 Alphaproteobacteria bacterium
CACGTTGTCGTGCCACGGTTTTAAATGGTTGTGCGGCCCAGGGTGTTGATATTTCGGTTATAACAAATTCGTATGATTTGGAAATCGATAAACAGTGTATTGCATATGAACGCAGTTTGACCGATGCCAATGACCAAATGGCGTCAACGGTACGCAATGCGCAATCGGTTCTGCAAAAGGCGCGATTGATGGTTGCGCAGCAAAAGAATGCATATGACCTGCGTGGGTGTGTAAATGCGTTGGATTCATGTATGCAGGATGACTTTGTATGTGGTGCGGATTATGAAAACTGTTTGGATCCAACGGGTAAATATATCGTTAATGGTGCGGTGGTTGTTGGTTCCGAACCGGGTGCGGTGATTGATAGTACTAAAGGAACGCCTACGAATGTTCTGAGCCCTGGCGAGGGTAAGTTATACAGCACGTGGAATTATGGTGATAGTTCATGTAAGGCGTCTGAATCACTGAATGCGTGGACGTTGCAGAATAGTGAAAATGGCCTTACCGAGACATCTTCAGAGGGTACACTATTAGGGTATATCGGTGCGTGTATGGCAACATCGATGCCGATTAAGGAAAATCTGGACCAAATGGCGGTTTTCCTGCAGAACAAAATTGGATATAACGCGGATGGTAAAAACTTTGGTATGTGTATATCGGTATTGAATAAATGTCAAAATTACACGTACGATGATTCCGGTAAATATATACCAGACAATGGTGTTATTCGTGAATACTTGGCACGTACATTAACCCAGATCAAGGTGGCCCAGGATAATGTTATTGCCGATTATGCAGAAAACTGTCTGGCGGATGTGCAATCATGTCTGATTCAGAATAATTATAGCCAAAATACCAATATTGCGGTTAATGCATGTAAATCGGTTCTGCGCACATGTTACAGTGTCAATGGCCAGGTTTATGGAACAGCGGATAGTGGACTGAAGGCCTTTGCAGACAGTATCATGTGTAAAGAAGGACAGCATTTTGATACATCTTCTAAAAAATGTGTTGATGATTAATCAAATTAATAAAAATCCCCCGTTTGGGGGATTTTTGTTAAAGTTCAAAGTGCAGAGTTCAAAGTGCAAATGTGGAATACATTAATACCACGATAAATCAATGTTCAAAGTGCATAGTGCAAAGTTCAATTAATGATTAATATTAACTGCGATAAATAAAAGTTTAGACGAGTATGCAAAGTGTAGTTATAGCAAAACTTAAACACTGACGCCGGGATGACGGCTTTAAGAGTTACTAAGATAAACTTTTCTTTATCATGGTATTAATGTATTCCACATTTGCACTTTGCACTATGCACTTTGAACTTTGATCTAAACTTTTATTTATCATTTATATTTGTCTTTTGGTAATTTTTGATTTATAATATTTCGTGAATCCAAAGGGATTTGGTTTCGGGACCGTAAGAAAGTCCATAATTTAGTTGATGTGCGAATCGTACATCAAATCCGCGGGTATAATATGGCGGCACATTTTGTGCCTTTTATTATATCATTTTCCCCGCATGGTCGGGGGGCTGTCGGTTATGCAACAGGCGTTGTCCAAAGGCCGGCGGGGTCATTCTAAATTATGATTTTCTTAACCCACCCGACCGCCAAATTTCATTGGCGGCATATTTTTTGTAATTTCAATGAAAATTAGGATGACTTTTTTATTGATTAAAATAAAAAATGTGCTATGAATAACGATATCCATTTGGGATTAAATTCAGAAGAAGGAGATATTATGTCCAATACAAAACATTTTGCGGACCTGATGAAAGTCTGCAGTATTTTGCCAGCTTTGTTGGTTATGCCCGCAATAGCAGAGGTTCCAGAAGGCTTTGTTGAATCAACAGAACAGAGTATTTCAGAACCAACGAATATTGTTGGAAAAACATACGAAAATCTGTATGTGCGTTCCCCAGAAAATACACCGGTAGAGGATCAAAAACTGACGAACTTGTTTTTTGCGCACAAGGGGCAAACATCAACAATATCGAATTCAGTATTCAAAAATAATAATGCCGAGGTTGGTGGTGCATTAGCGACAACCGGTGGTGGTGGTAATCAAAGTGAAGTTATTGTTAAAAATTCTTCCTTTTCTGAAAATAGTGCTTTGTATGATGCCGGGGCAATTGGAAACTATGGTTTCTTGACCATCGGCGAAGGGGTCGTATTCAAGAACAACACCAGTGTTAATGGTATTGAAACCGTTGACTATATGGGTGGTGGTGCCCTGGGGTTGGGATCGCTGTCTACGACAAAGATTGATGATGATACCAAGTTTATTGAAAACTATTCTGGGACGTATGGTGGCGCGATTGCAACACGTCGTTCTGAAAATGGCGATAATCATGCTGCAAAATTAGATATCAAGGGTGATTTTGAACGTAACGAGGCCAAATATCGTGGCGGTGCAATTTACAATACGTTCTATAACGGGTTAACGGACGGTACCGGTGTAACCGTTGATGCGGATTTTGTTCGCAATCATGCGGGACAATCGGGTGGTGCAATCTATAACGATGGCGTATTGGACAAGTCATCAGATAAATCTGGGGCCGTTATGACCATTAATGATTCTGATTTCGAATACAATACCGCCGGTGTTAATGGTGGTGCGATTTACAATACTGGTAAATTGACAATCGTTGATTCGGATTTTGTTGGAAATTCTGCTTTGGAGCAGGGTGGTGCAATTAATTCCTCAGAAATCACATCAGAATTGTATATTTCAAAAAGCAAATTTGAAAATAATAAAATTATTGGCGATACAGAAAAACATCAGCTGGGGGGCGCAATAAAAATTAGTGGTATTGCAGAAATCAAAGATACTGATTTCATTAATAACTATGCCGCGGGTTGGGCCGGTGCCATTTATGCTGGAAATAAAAGTGATGTGAAATTATCAAATGTTTTGTTCCAGGGTAATACATCCGCTGGGGTTGGTGCATTGGGATTGTACAAAGATGGCCAATTAAAGAATGTCCGCTTTGTTGATAATCATGCAACAGATTTTGATTCTGGTGCATTGTTCTTGGGGGCGGTTTCTTCGACATATGTTGATGGTACGGTTTCTGATTCATACTTTGAAGGTAACAGTGCCGCAACAATCGGTGGCGCAATTGGAACACGTATTTTCGCCGAGGGGTATAACAAAGATGCATACCTGGATATTAGAAATACAACATTTGTGAATAATGTTGCGGGTACAAACGGTGGTGCGATTGCTAACAATTTCTATCACAGTTATACAAATCCAGATGCAGTATATGTAGAAAATGGTGTATTTTCTGGTAATTCGGCACAAAAAGGTGGCGCGGTGTATAACCATGGCGCAGAAAGTGCCCCAGAAGAAAAAGAAGGCCAATCTGAACAACGGGCCGCAATTGAATTTAATGGTAATGAATTTACTGGGAATTCAGCCATTGATTTAGGTGGTGCGATTTATAACGAAACAGAAGCCAATGTGTTCTTGTCTGGCAATAATACATTTACAGGCAATACCGCAAATGGTGTGGCAAATGATATTCATAACCTGGGGACGGTTACAATTGCATCAGGTATGACATCAATTGATGGTGGTATCACGGGTGATGGTATTCTGAATATTGAAGAAGGTGCAACGTTAAATATGAACTATGCATCAATTGAACAGGGTACAATTAACCTGGACGGGACATTGATGGCGTCATTGCTGAATGCAAACGATACATTGGATGTGTCGGGTGATTTGGCCGGTGATGGTCGTATCACATTAAATGTTGGTGCCGCAGGTGTTTATGACCTGAGTGCGTTCAAAGGCTATGTCGATCCAGCCAGTTTCGGTAAAACATTTGATGTTTCCGTTGAAGATGGTATCGCAACTGTAACCGCTAAAAACGCCCAGGCCGTTGCCGCTGCAACAGGTATGTCAATGGGCAGTGCCGGTGCAATTTCAACATTGGCCGTGTCAACGGATGCAAAACTGCAACAGGTTTCTTTGAAGGCCCAGGAAGTTTTGAACAGTGGTAATACGGCACTGGTTGAAAAAGAAATGGCAAAATTGAACCCAGATTCAAAACCGATTGCGCATTCGGTTGCATCGTCGGTCCAGAACCAGGTTGTTACCGTTGCCGCGGGTCGTATGTCGGCCGTTGCGGGTCGTGCCGGTGGTGATGTTACCGCGGCCGGTGTTTGGGCCCAGGGTCTGTTTAATAAATCAAAGTTAAACGGCCAATTCCATGGTTATACACGTGGATTCGCACTGGGGGGTGATACACTGATTGACAATAAATACACAATCGGTGGTGGGTTCGCGTTTAACAATACCGACGTTCATGCAGATGGTCGTCATATGGATGTAGATAGCACATCTGTGTTCGTATATGGCCAGTACAAGCCGGCCGATTGGTATGTTAATGCCACAATCAACTATACAATGAGTGAATATGCCGACAATGCAAATGTGTTTGGTTCCTCATTTGATAACGAATATGATACAAATGCATTCGGTGCCCAGGCAATGTATGGATATAACTTTGCATCGGGGGTAACACCGGAATTTGGTCTGCGTTACCTGCATGTAAACCAGGAAGAACATAAAATCTTGACTGGTGATGGTGTGAAGATGCAGGAAATGAATACTGATTTCTTGTCGGGTGTTGCGGGCGTAAAATATGCGTTCGATATCGAAAATGATTGGGAAATCCAATTGCGCCCAGAATTGCGCGCAGCAATGACATATGACCTGATGAGCGATGACAGCGTTGCAACAATCGTTGTACCGGGCGCCGCCAGTTACTATGTCGATGTTGATCGTCTGAGCCGTTTGGGCGGTGAATTCGGTATCGGCTTGACAGCGGAATACCGTGGATTAGAAGTCAGCCTGAACTATGAACTGGATTTGCATAAAGACTATACGTCGCAAACCGGTTTGTTGAAATTCAGATATAATTTCTAGTCTTGGAAAAAAAAACCGCCCAAATGGGCGGTTTTTTAATGCTTTGACTTGAAAAAACATAAAAACATTTTATATATATTGTAAAATTCGCGAATCGGGTTTTTCTGTGATATACTTTAACTTGTGAACAAAAGGAATTGGTTATGGCATTGATACCAATGGTTATCGAAGAATCACCACGTGGTGAACGTTCGTTTGATATTTATTCACGCCTGTTGCGTGATCGTATCGTTATGGTTAACGGCGCAATTGAACCCACAATGGCAAACAGTATTGTGGCCCAGTTGCTGTTCTTGGAATCTGTAAATCCAAATGCGGATATTTCAATGTATATTAATTCGCCGGGGGGCGATGTTTCCGCCGGTTGGGCAATTATGGACACCATGCAATATATCAAGGCACCTGTTTCAACAATTGGGATGGGACTGGTTGCGTCAATGGGATCGGTTCTGTTGGCGGCCGGTGAACGTGGAAAACGATTCGTTTTGCCAAATACACAAATTATGATACACCAGCCACTGGCCGGGGCCGAAGGGCAAATTACAGATATGGAAATTCGTCTGGCCCAGTATCAGAAGAATAAAAAAACATTAATCAAACAAATGTCTGAATTTACAGGACGTAAAGAAAAAGAATTGTTTGAAGCAATGGAACGTGATAACTGGATGTGCCCGAGCGAGGCCAAAGATTTCGGTTTAATCGACGGTATTTTAGAACGTAAATAATTGGGTTTATGTACGATGAGTGATGAAAAAACAACGCCAACCCAGGCAGAAAATAATAATCAGTTCTGCAGTTTCTGTGGCAAGGCCGTGTACGAGGTTAAAAAATTAGTCAGCGGACGCAATGTTTGCATCTGTGATGAATGTATAAATCTGTGCAATGATATTATGGCCGATGATGTCAAAAATGAAATCAGTCGGGATGCAACAAAATTGCCAACACCACGCCAGATTTATAATTTCTTGAACGATTATATTATCGGTCAGGACGAAGCGAAACGCACCCTGGCGGTGGCGGTGTATAATCACTATAAACGGCACAGTGTGGCGGTATCATCAAATGTAGAAATTCAAAAATCTAATGTTTTGTTGGTGGGGTCAACGGGAACCGGTAAAACATTGTTTGCCCAGACATTGGCGCGTATTTTGGATGTGCCGTTCGCAATCGCAGACGCAACCACATTGACCGAGGCCGGATATGTCGGCGATGACGTGGAAAGTGTTCTGACGCGTCTGTTACAAAATGCGAATTTTGACGTAGAACGTGCATCACGCGGTATTATCTATATCGACGAAATTGATAAAATTTCACGTAAATCTGAAAATCCATCCCTGACACGCGATGTTTCCGGCGAAGGTGTACAACAGGCATTACTGAAATTAATCGAAGGAACCGTCGCAAATGTTCCCGCCGGCGGGGCCGGGCGCAAACATCCAGGCGAGGCCACCGTACAATTAGACACCAGCAAGATTTTATTCATCTGTGGTGGGGCGTTTGATGGACTGAATAAAATTATTGCGAATCGGTCGTCGGCGCGTCGTGGTATTGGATTTGGTGCAAATGTTGAATCCAAGAAAGAACGCGAAGAAAAAAGTTATATCGCGGATGTTCAACCCGAAGATTTGGTTAAGTTTGGAATTATCCCAGAATTGGTTGGACGTTTGCCGGTAATTACGACGTTGCGCGAACTGGACGAAGATGCATTGGTTAAAATCTTAACAGAACCAAAAAATGCGGTTGTGAAACAGTTCACGGCAATGTTAGAAATGGACGATGTTAAATTGACGATAACCGATGATGGACTGTGTGAAATCGCAAAAATGGCGGTTGCGCGCAAGACGGGTGCACGTGGGTTGCGTGGAATCCTGGAACGGGTTTTGATGCAGCCGATGTTTGATGCACCGGATAACCCAGAATTGGTTGAAATTGTGATTGACGCAGATGTGGTAAATGGTAAAAAGGCACCTGTGGAAATTCATGCGGATGCCAAAAAAGCGGCATAAAAACCCAGTGTCGCATGGCGTAAAAAATCCCCCCCATTTCCTTCCTGGGGGGGATTTTTGTATTGCGTTGGATAAATGGTCTTGCTAAGATTTTGGTATAAGTATCTTTGCGGGTTGGGGGATTAATTGTGATGAAATATTTAAAGTTATTTTTTGTTATTTTTGCGTCACTTATTGGTGTGGCGGGGGATGTGCATGCGGCGGATTCGGAGTGTGGATTGAATGCGCAAATTACAACCGATGGCGTATGTAATTGTTTGCCGCACTATAATTCAAATGGAAATACAACAGATATTGGTCCGGCGGATTGTGTTCCCAATGTATATAAATTTACATATGAATATCCAACAAAAGAAGAATATGGTAAAACACGCACCAAAAGTTTTTATTTTAAGTATGGCGCATCGGATGCATCACTGGGGGATGTGTATTGTTTTTCAGACAGTAATGGGGAGTGTGATGGTACGTCAGAAATTGGATTCTTTTCATCGGTCAGTGATTGGGATTGGCGATATCGACCAATTGAAGGTATGACAGAGTTTGTCGTTGGCGTTGGTGATGTGTGTGGTGAATTTGTTGATTTAGATGCAAACGGATACCCAGTGATAAAGGCATCGGATTTGTATTCTTGTGTAGATTCAAACCCAAATGGTTTTAAGGGTGGGGCGGCTGATAATGTAATTACGCCCAAAAAGTCCTGGTACGAGCCCCTGACATATACCCTGTATTATTATGATTTGAATGGTGATAGGTTATCTGAAGAACACACACATTCTTGTGAATATTATGCTAATAGTTGTAGGGCCAAAGATTTGTCGGAATATTTAAACATACCTAATGGTCAAATATTGAAGGGGTGGACAATTAAGTACCTGAATGAGGGCAGTGTGCTGAACGATGATAATTCTTTTATAGGGACATCGGATTCGATTGATGTTTATGAGTATAGTTTTAGGGAAAATACATTTTCTTTGTTGTTTTATCCTGTTGTTATGGATTGTCCGGACGGATCGGTGTGTAATAATGGATCGGCAGAACGTTGTCCGCCGGGATATTATTGTGATGGTGATGGGAAAAAGCCATGTGGGCCGGGTACCTATTGCCCAACTGAAGGAATGAATGCGCCATTGCAGTGCGAAGATGGGTGGTATTGTGAAGAAGAAGCAAATACAGAACAAAAGTTGTGCCAACCGGGAAATTATTGTAAATATGGGCGTATGCAAACGTGTGAATCTGGGTATTATTGTCCCGACGAAGGGATGACGGATCAGAAACCATGTGATGTGGGATATTATTGTCCTGGGACAAATAATTCAACACAGCAACCGTGTCCAGGTGGCACGACCACAGATGATGTTGCCGATGGTGGCCCGGGCGCAACATCACGTACCCAATGCTATGTCGCTGTTGGTCAAGACGGTACCAGTTTTACAGATAACACCGGCAAAGTATTTCATTTGCCGGTAGATGTGAATATTCATGTTAAATAAACGGGTTATTTATTTCGCTGTTTAGCGGATATTTCAACCATGTGATCAAATATATCACGGGCGGCGTCCATTGTGGTGGGGTTATCACCCATCGGTTGGTTATATTCGGCGCCGTTCAGAATAATCAGACGTACGTCATTATCCCCGCGTGAACAATCAATATAATATTCCGATTCGGCATAACGTTTTCCATAGCATTTGCCGTTACGAACATTTACGTATTCGTATTCGGATAATTCCTTGCAACTGGGTTGAGTGTTGCGTTTTAATATTGAACCCGTTGCAACGTTTTCAATCAGATTATCTGAATAGATATTTTCCAATATGCCCGGACAATACACGTTCACTGTGTTTCCGTTATATGTTGCCTGGGAACCGTTGGACATCGTCTTGCGTACGCCAAAGCAATCGCCATTTAATATGTCGGTGTCAAAGTCAGAATTAATTCCATCGCGTGATGCAATTTGTTTCTTGGTCATTAATTTAGAATCGTCCTGGGGCGTTTTTAATGCGGCGCCACATATATATTTCTGGCCCCAGCATTCATGGGTTGGATCCCAATATCCAGATTCGTATCCGATGCCCATGCTTGTATAACATGTGGATGGATCACGACGACATACCGTTTGTAATTCCCACCAATTTGCAGATGCGCTTGATACGCCCATCACAGATAGTAATAATGACATTGTAAATAATTTTTTCATATTCTGTTCCCTGTTTTTTTATATTTTATCATTTTTTTTACGTTTACGCAATTGTGTTAATGTGATGAATCCTTGCAATAACCATATGTTGTTTCTGCCATGGTTTCGTTGTAAAAAGCGGAAAGTAATATGTCGCCATTGTAGTCGTGGCAACCGTCAGCGCCCGGCTCACCATCGCCGGTTGCGCACACACCCGCGGCGCAGCATGTTCTGTTTTTAACCGTGTCAACCCATGCGATTGATCGCCACTCTCCCCCCTGGCGTTTACATATTTCAGATAATGTTTCTTGCTTTTCTTCGGTGGTGGTGTTGCCGGAAATAAGCGTGCAATATCCCCATTGGGTACTGGCCCCGGTTTCGTCATAGAATTTTTTGTACTTGTCATCGGATGTTGTGTCATGTTTGTTGTCGGGTTCCTTGACCCCGGTTTTGTTATTTTCTTTATCAACCCAAACGGTGTCAACCCATGTGCCGCCCAGACGTTCGCATTCCTTGCTTAGTGCGGTGCCCATGTCGGCGCGAATTGAATCCATTACGGCGTTAACATCCGACAATACATCAACCGAAATTGTGTATTCAGGATTGTTGGCATCCGATGGACGTACGCATGTCTGTAATGCATATCGGACCAGGCGTTGGTACATACTGCCGGGGTAATCTTCACATTCGTGCCCGTATTTTTCCACGTCGGAAATATCAGATTCTGGTTCCTCTGGGGTGATTGGTATTTCTGGTTCTGGGTCTGGTTCTTCGATTTTTACCGCGTCTTCGGTGCCGCCCGCGCATGTGTATCCGTCTGGACATTCGGTACATTCATTACCGGCCCGGGGTTCTGGGTCATGATCACCATTGTATGTCATGTAATAATTGGGGCTACAGGATATATATTTTTTTATCGATGAGCATGCGTATCCAGAAGAATCAGGTGTTGGTTCCGGGGTAATTGGTTCGTCTTCGACCGGTGGGGTGTCGGTTGTGTCATCGTCGGTTGTTGGTGTGTTTATGTTGTTGTCGGACCATAATTGCTGATTACATTGATAACTGCGTGCGTGTTTCTGTTGGCCCGGTGCATAGACACGGCATGCGTATGGGTATGCGTGTAATGTGTCGTTTGTTGGTACGGCACATATATTTTGGGCGTATTCCATTAATGTTGCACGACATTCTTTGGCAATCTTGGCGTCGGTAACGTTATGCATCGCGTTTAGTAATTCATCCATACCATTTGTGCCATTTCCGTAAAGGTTTGAACATGCCAATAATTTTTCTTGGCACATTTGTTCAGATAATTCCAAACGTTGACCCAGAAGTAGTTGGTCTTTGATGTTACTAAAATCTTTTAATGATTTGGTTTGTTCATCATAGCATTTGTTGACCACGTCCAGGCATTCTGTCTTTACCTGGCGGATGCGTTTTTGTTGACCTTGGTATATTTCGGTTATGGCACCACGCATGAATTCATCCCAGACGGCGTCGGCAATGTCGCGACATGTATCCAGGCTTTGCGCCGCAAACGGACGCATGCGGTTTAATTCTGCAACAACCAGGCGATTCGTTTGATTGTTTAATATATCACCCGATACCGACAATTGTTCGTTTAACTGATAAAATTCTGGGGAATATATTGGTTCGCCTGTGTCGCGTGATAAATAACGACCCGATACGTCCAGACAATGTATATAATCGGGACCGCACGCCGTGTTTGCGGTTAAATCACTGCGGACGTTTGCAACACAATCGTTAATTGATGTCGAATTGTGCGTATTGTAATTTTCAAGACGGGCGTCGTGCATCGCGTATTCAGTTTCGCGTACAGACCCCTTGGCGGCGTTGGTTTTGGAATCTAATGCGTTCGATAGTGTTGTGCAATCGTTTTCGATGTACATACCATATGCAGACACAACCATGTTTAACGTCGATTTGGATTCACATGCGTCGGCAACCATTTGACTGCATTGGGCGTGGACCGCGTTGTAAAGCGATTCGCCCGTTAGGTTCGCAATGTTAGCCCCATCGGCCAGATCGGTCGTTTGCCAAATTTGATTTATGTTGCCACCAATGTCCAGTGTGCCCGATGTTGATAATGATTGTGATTTGGTGCGTGATAAAATCTTGCTAATATTGGATAACTGTTGGGCGGATGCAGATGTGTCGTTGGCACTTGATGCAATCAATTCACCGGCACTGGCGGATATCATGGCCTTGACCTCGCTGGCGGATTTATCAATTACAGTCATGTTTAAATCTTGGAAATCTTGTAATGAATTTGCCGTTTGGCTTAATAAACTTTCGCGGGATTTGATGGTGCTTAATCGTGATGAACATACACAGCGACGGTATGTGTCGTTCTGGGTTGCACAGAATTGATCCATGCATGTAAAGTATGCGTCGCGACATGCATTGTATCCGGTGCCAAATGTCTGGGATTGGGTCGCCGCACGGGCAGGGCGTGCCATATTGGTCGCAGCGCGGGCGCGTGATGGTGTTTTGTTGGTCGGATTTGTGGTACGTGCGGTTGTCGCACTGCGTGCGGTGCGTTCCGTTGATGATGTACGCACATTTGGATTGTTGGTACGACCGTTGGTGGGGGATGTTTGTATGCGTGATACAGATGTGCGTGCAACAGACGGGCGATTTATCGTGTTCGAACGTACAGATGTTTTGTTCCTGGGAACAATTGTTTGAGATTGTGTTGTGCGGGCAACCGTGTTTGCATCACGAACAGCAGCGTCGGCAATGCCGACACCGACGATGTACGCCATAATAATGCATAAAAGCCGTTTCATTCCTTAATAAGTAATATGATATCAAATTATGCAAAAAAATACTAATAAAAAATCCCGCGTGCGGCGGGTTTTTATTAATTTGATTGTTCGCTTGCAGGACGGGTGCGTTCAACAAATGTAATACGCCCCTTGTCCAGGTCGTATGGCGTCATTTCAACGCGAACGCGTTCGCCAACGTTGACCCAAATACGCGCCTTGCGCATTTTGCCACATACGGTTGCCAAAATCTCATGCCCGTTTTCTAATTTTACACGGAACATTGTGTTTGGTAATTTGTCTTCGACCGTGCCACTAAAAACAA